>CAMBPS010000047.1 GCA_945869675.1 Prosthecobacter debontii
AAACGTGTCACTCAATCCCATGATGGGCGTTTACCTCACCAGTGTCGCCAACCGCGCCGCCTATGATGCTGGGGGCGGCCTAATCATCAGCCCAGATGAAAATTATGCGCGAGAAATCATGCAGCTCTTTTCCATCGGCCTCGTGCTGCGTCATCCAGATGGCAGTCTTCAGTTGGACTCCGAAGGGCTGCCAATAGCGACCTATGACAACACTGACATCACCGCTCTAGCACGAGTCTTCAC
Organism: Prosthecobacter debontii; assembly: GCA_945869675.1. Lineage (GTDB taxonomy): Bacteria > Verrucomicrobiota > Verrucomicrobiia > Verrucomicrobiales > Verrucomicrobiaceae > Prosthecobacter > Prosthecobacter debontii_A. Next base: position 244 of record CAMBPS010000047.1, read on the forward strand.
TGGATTCTCCTTTGGTGCACGGCATGGCAATGCTACGACACAGGTTTTAGGTCAATATGGGAGCATGTCGAATACGACCCAGCGCATTTCGCCGACAATTTATTTGAATGGTTCGGTTAACAATACTTGGTTTGGACGTGATAATGGTCACCAGTTTTGGCAGGCAGCCTGGGTTTATCCGATGAAAACGATAGGACGCATTGGCACTACGATTTATCATGACTTTAGCGCCAAAACACTACTCTCAGGGAAACATGGTGAGTACTACATCGCACCCAAAGTAGTGACAACCACGAGTCCAGCCACCGATTCTGCGGTGCATGATTTAGCTGCAGCAGAAATACGAGAGGCGCATAACGCATTGGCAGGCGTGGCTACGGCCTCGACTTACGGTGACGGCTCACAAAACAGCCCTGGGCACACCAACACTCCCGTGAATATTTCCCGCTGGCTCATTCAGCGCCTTGTGACCTCCAATCCGAGCGCAGGCTATATCTACCGCGTGCAGAAAGTTTACCGTGACAACAATGGTCTGCTTGGACCAGTGATCAAAGCCATATTGCTCGACTGGGAAGCACGCTCACTGAAATTGGCTGATACCTCCATCTCTTTTGGTAAAGTAAAAGAGCCCCTCGTGCATTTCGCCTCCGTCCTCCGCCAGTTTCGCGCCTTTTCCGGTGCCCCGGTGAGCTTACTCAGAGACATGAAAACTGGCTTCTCCGATTTGGATGCTCCCATGGCAGGCGGCTACTCCGCTGGAGAGTTGGCTAAATTCAGTCTGAGCAATGCCAACCCTCCTTCAAAGCCCACAGGCTGGCCGGATGGACCCTTCCGCATTCGTATCGACAGCCTGCGTAGCTCACTTGGGCAGTCACCTCAGGATGCGCCCAGTGTCTTTAATTGGTTCCTACCTGATTACGTCGTCCCTGGTAATATGGCCCAGGCGGGACTCTTTGCGCCAGAGCTACAAATCGCTACGGAGGCTGCTGAGGTCTCCAAGTTAAACCTCCTTTATAATTATACTTGGATGCAACTGGCCGGCATGACTGCACAGCCTGGGGTGGGTGGTGCCGACTTTATTTTCCGCAATGGCTGGGCAACACCAGCAGCGCGCTTTTCTACTAATGGCGGAACGACTCTGATGGGCTGGCCTGCCTCCATCACGCTGGATGCCAACAACTGGAACACGGGCGTCACGCTGACGATGGTCGGAGTCAATGATCAACGGATCGCCCAGATGGCGGCGAATAGTGTGCGCTTTGCCGTGAGTGGCACTGCCGCTGGATATGCAGGTATCGCCACGCCAGTCGTACCTCTGACCTTCGTCGATAATGAAGTCAAAAATGAGCAACTCGTAATCACCCAAACGGGTGGTAATACTTGGGTCCAGGAAGGTGGTGCCGCAGATGGCTTCACCGTGATGCTGAGTTGCCCACCTGCGGCAGGAGCGACGGTGAGCATTAACCTCGCCGCTGCGAATGGAGAAGTCACAATCAGTCCATCCACGTTGACCTTCACGGATGCGGATTGGCGCACGGCGCAGACCGTCACTCTCACTGCGATTGATGACACGGATGTGGAAGACACTGGCACAGGTAATGATGTCGTCACTCTCGTTACGACCAGCACGGCCGCTAATTACAATGGTATCACCACGCCATTGCAGACCGTCAATGTCGTCGATAATGACGCAGCTTTAGGAGTACTGATCGCTCAAACTGGCGGCAGCACGGACGTTTCTGAAACGAATAACACAACGACAGGCCAAGCAGGGATCGATACCTACACGGTCGTCCTGACCAAGGCACCTACGGCAAATGTCGTCGTCAACTGTGTCTCCAATGGTCAGCTCAGCATCAATGGAGCTCCTTCTGGCACCAACAACACAACGATCAGCACCACGTTTACTACGACCACCACGACACGAACCTTTACCACGGCCAACTGGAATGTGCCGCAAGGCGTCGTCGTTCGCGGTAATAATGATACGACCAATGAAGGCAATCATACGGGAACGATCACCCACACAATTTCAGCAGCCTCGGGTGGTTATGTCACATCTCTCCCCATTCAGCCGGTGATCGGAACGATTGTTGATGACGATAACAGCATCATCTTATCCCACAGTGGCAGTGAAACCAGAGTCAACGAAGATGGAAATTTGACGGACACAGTCACCGTGCGTCTTCGCAGTGTGCCGAATGCTCAAGTCAGCGTCACGCTCGGCGGCAATGGACTGAAGTTTACGCCATCACAGCTTACCTTCGAACCGACCGGCACGACATCTCTTTGGAGTGTGGACCAAGTTGTCATTGTCAGTGCGCTGGATGATTATAGCAATGAAGGTCTTCATACCACAGGCATGATCGCCTACTCCCAGAGTGCTGGCACGAACTACAATGGCAGCAGCAGTGGCGCTAATATGACGGCAACGATCATCGACAATGATGATGCACGATTGCTCATTACTGAAAGTGATGGTAGTACCCTGATCAATGAAGATGGCAGCAACGACATCTATACGGTCTCGCTGACGCGGAAGCTGAAGGCGGGGACAACGGCCACTGTTTCACTCGCGCCATCCACAACAGGCATTCAAGTGACTCCAGCGGGACCGTTCACTTTTGACGAAACCAATTGGAACACACCAATCAACGTTGCTGTCTCCACCACAAATGACGGCACCGCAGAGACCCGTGGCACGGCGACCATCTCGCACACTATCGTCAGTTCGGATTCTGTTTATGACCGCAGCAGTTCCCCCGTCGTTCTTGTCACCATCGATGACAATGATCCGCCGCTCACTATCGCTCAAACCAACATCTTCACTCAAGTGAAAGAAGGCGGCACGGTCGGCACAGCTGGCGCCCCTAATGTTAGCGACACTTTCACGGTCTTGCTGCCACGGGCACCAGCTACAGGCACTTCGGTGACGGTCACACTCAATCCTAGCAGCCAGGTAACGGTGACTCCATCTGTTCTTACCTTCACTTCTGCCACGACAGGCGTAGGTGCCTATAATGTCGCCCAGACCGTGACGGTCACAGCGGTCGATGACCTTGATGTTGAGTCCTCTGTGCATTTGGGCTCTGTGAGTTTCAATATTGTGAGCTCAGATGTTTATTTTAATGGTCCCTCGGCACCCCCGGTCATGGTTCAGGTGACGGATAATGACAGTCCTGGCATCAGCATCGTCGAGAGTGGCGGAACAACATCCGTCACTGAAGGCATCACCACGACAGATAGCTACACCGTCGTGCTTACCAAAATCCCAACCGGCAACGTGGATGTGGTCGTCGATGGCGGCAGTCAATCCCGCCTCAGCAAGACCTCAACGGTCGGCGCTGCAACCACGACGACGCTGAATTTCACCCCTGCAAACTGGAGCACTGCGCAGACTGTCTGGGTGTTGCCCGTGGATGACACAGTGGCGGAATTGCGCCATCTTTCACCTATCACGCATAGCATTAGCGCAGTTAGCGCAGCCGAATATCAAGCGCTGACTGGACTGCCAAGTGTGAGTGCCATCATCACCGACAATGACAATAACGTGGCTGCCAATGTGGTGCGTATCTCTGAGAGCAGCAGCTCCACCGCAGTGACTGAAAGTGGCGCCAACGTCAATGGCATTAGCTCAAATTCGGATACCATCACCGTCGTGCTTAGCCAAGCGCCGACCTCAAATGTCACTGTGACATTTCCTCCCAATGGACAACTGATGGCGACACCAAGCACCATCACTTTTATCCCCGGAGCCACGGGCACAGGCACCTTTAATGTCGCGCAGACGGTGACCATTCGCTCGGTTGATGATAAGGTCATGGAGTCGATCCTCCACTGGGGTCAGATCGTGCCGACCGTCTCCAGTGCGGATGCCTTCTTTAATGGCAAAACGGTGACGCCGATCACTAGCAGCATTTACGATAATGATGGCCCCAGCGTTCAGTTGCAGCCAACAGAAGGCAGCACCGTGCTGACAGAAAATGGTGTTACGGATAGTTATGCGATTTCACTGAGTGCAGAGCCATCTTCGAATGTGACAGTGACGATCTCGGCTAATGATCAAGTGACAGCAAGTGTCCCATCACTCACCTTCACGAATTCTGCCGGAGCCACGCCATGGAATGTGCCGCAGGTCATCACACTTACCGCTGTGAATGATTTGTCCGTGGAGACGGTGACGCATAACGGCATTGTCTCTCACAGCGTTAGCAGCACGGACCCGCTTTACAGCAATCTAAGTGTGCCAACGCTTGCCGCGCAGATCTGGGACAATGACACACCGAGCATCGACATTTCCCACACCAGTGGCAGCACCGTCATCACAGAAGGCAGTACGACGGGAGATAGCGTGATCATCCGGCTGAATACACAGCCCGCAGCTGGCACCAGCGTGACCTTGTCCCTCTACCCGCCCGCCTTCTATGTGCCGCCGCCACAGATTGGCAAAACGAATGGCTACTTCGTCAATGATCAAGGCACTAGCAATCAGAAGGATAACATCGTCATCGACTACAGCGAAAGCATCCAGCTTTATCGAGACACCTTCTATTCAAACTTGCGTGCGGCTTATGGTGGCGCCATCCCAAGTCCATTCCCGACAACGCCAACGGCCACGGATAATCTCCGTGTTCAAAATGCACATTGGGCCGCAACCAAAGTGATGATCGACAAGATGGATCTCTGGTTTAGCGGCGGCAGCATGAAGGCACGATTCCCTGTTCTCATCGAGCCAAATCAACCCGTGCCCGTTCCGCGTCCGCCTATCAATGCACGTCAAGCCATCATGGAGGCGATCTATGTGCACAGCGGCGGCAATAGCCTGACTGCGACCACCCGCTACTCGCCAGAGGTCATCTTCAATCCTAAGTCACCACCCACAGACACCTTTGCTAATGATGTGAGAGATCGCTGCCGCTGGGCTGGTTATCTCATGACGGTTGGTGCTTCAGGACTGGTGTCCCATTAAGATCAGAAACAACCCAGATCTCGAACTTTAAAGCCCTTCTCCATCATGAATATATTCATCCGTAAATCAGAAGACCGCAGCAAGCCGAACCGTCGCGATTTCTTGCTCCAGACAAGCTGTGCAACTCTAGGGATCACCAGCATGGTCAATACATTGGCCCAGCTTAAGCTAGTCGGCTCTGCCGCCGCCCAGGGGGCAGGGGATTACAAGGCTCTTGTGTGTCTTTTCCTCAATGGCGGTGCTGACTCAAACAATCTCCTCATGCCCGCAGGCGCGGCGGGTTCTACCGCACGGGCGAATTATCAAACGGGCCGTGGTGTCTTGGCCATTCCTGATTCGCAATACACTTACACGCCGGGCAACAACAATGGCTACTTTAACGGCACAGCCACCACGCTAGATCCTGTCACCACCAAGATCACACCGATCAATGGCACCGCAGGTAGCACCGCCTATGACCCAGCTAGCCGCTCCACTCCAGGAAACAGCTATACGAAAAACGACATGGCGGTGCATCCAGGTGCTTATCCACTAAAGACGCTCTTTGATAGTGGTGACCTGTCATTTTTCGCAAACATCGGCACACTGACAAGGCCTGGAGTCACGCGGGCTAATTTTAATCTCAGTACCACCTCCAAACCGCCTCAGCTATTCTCCCATAGCGATCAGCAGGTGCAGTGGCAGTCATCGCTGCCAGACAAACCCTTCCGTAATGGCTGGGGGGGGCGTGTGGCCGACATCGTCGCAGGCATGAATTCCGGTGAATTAGGGGTCAGCGTCTCTATCGCTGGAGCCAATAGTTTCCAGGTCGGTGTCTCAGAGCAGCCCTACTTTATGAACTCGTCGGGGGCTGTCACGCCGCTTTCAGGATTCAGTGGTGGCACCCCGACTTCGAATTATGGTGGGGCTCTGCGTGATGCATTACGCAATCCTGATTACACGAATCCTGCGACGCTAGGTGCCACAAAATACAATCCTCTGGCTGGTATTGGGTCTCTCACAGGGACTGTGGATCCGCTGACTGGCACAAACTACCAGAACTCCAGTGCTGGTTGGCGTCTCCGGGCTTTAGAGCAGGTGCTCGCCGCCAGCCATGATAGCCTCTTTGACGAGAATTACGTCAACGTGCCAAAAAGCGCGCGAAATACCGAAGGCCTCGTCGGCAATGCTTTAGCCCAAACGACATCGCCCAATAATGCGGTCATTGATTCTCACTTTACCAATTGGTTTCCTGCTGGCTTTGGCCAGACGGATCTTTCTAATCAGTTGAAAGTCGTCGCTAGACTTATTCAGGGTCGCAGTCTGCTGAGCAACTCACGTCAGATTTTCTTTGTGCAAGTCGGTGGCTGGGACACCCACACCTCCCAAATCCCGAATGCCAATGTGAATGCTGGGCAGTATAACTTGATCAACAATCTCAGTCGTAGCGTGAAAGCCTTCTCCGACTGCATGAAGGCTATCGGTATGTGGGATAAAGTTATGCTTTTCTCGGCCTCAGATTTTAACCGCACCTTCACCCCCAATAAAAATGACGCCACTGGCGGTTCTGATCACGCTTGGGGTGGTAACAGCTTCGTTTGCGGCGGTGCGGTTAAGGGCGGCCAAATCTTGGGAACCTTTCCCGATCTCACAGTCGGCGGCGGGATTGATGCCACGACTTCCAATCGTGGGCTCTGGATTCCCACCACGGCGGTAGATCAAAAAGCTGCTATGATTGCCAAATGGTTTGGCCTTTCTGACAACCAGCTTTCCAGCGTTTTCCCGAATATCTTCCGTTTCCAACCCGATTTCAGCGCCGCGACTTTGGTGTCCAAAAATTTGGATTTTATTGATTTTACTGTTTAAAGTAGTCGGCTTTATGAGAGTCTGATACTATGAGCTTACCTCAACCAATCACGGAATTGACTCGCAGAAGGGTCATCAAGCAGTTTTCGCTTTGCACGGCTGCCTCCATCATCGGCGGTCAGCTTTGGAGTGCGCGATTACTGGCGTCTTTAAGTTCTGGTGGAAATGTTGGAATCATCAAGCTCAGGCTCAGCGACTATCCAGCGCTGCAAAACGAATACGGCTCCGTGCAGTTCAAATTTAACAACGCCATTGGGACCTACTACCCGTTCACCGTTACTCGAGCACCCAACAATGTTTTTCACTCGGTCGACACGCGCTGCAATCATGCGGACTGTGTTGTGAGCCCTTATAATGAAAGCACCGGCCTTATCGAGTGCCCTTGTCATGGCTCGCAATTTTCGATTTCAGGTGAGTTGGTTCAGGGGCCAGCCACTGCACCTCTCGTTTGCTATAACACCACATTTAACGCCACGACGGACGTGGTTTCCGTCGAGGTGCCTGCGCTTTACACCACCATCAGCACCGTCAGTGTGCAATCGACCACGGCATCCTCCATCCGTCTGATGCTGCAATTCAGAAGCTTGAATAACAGCTTCATTTATAAAATTCAATACCAGCAGACTCTGACAGACGCGCCGGTCTTTGTGAATTTTTCTAACTCGGTTGGTGGAGCCGCCACTCAGTCCCAAGTCGCCGGAAACAGTGGCACAAGATCCGTTTTTGTCGATGCCACTGGAACGACGGGCTTCTTTGCCGTCGTCCTAGTCGTGACGCCATACATTCCTTAGCGCTAAGGGTTAGGCTAAGGCACGCGCTCCACTTGAAGGTGGACGAACTGCATGCTGTTAGCGCCGCTTGCTAGATTTTTTAGGGCGGTGACGACACGGGCCGTGCCGCTTAAGACTGTGTCAGAGAGCACGACGCCTCCGTTTTGACCCACGGCCATCGCGCCACCGGTACTCTGTGCTACGGTCGTCCAACTGATGAGGTCTGGGCTGACCTGCAAACGGTAGGTTAAATCTGTGGCTGAGCTGTCACGGCGGAAGGTGATGGTTAGATCGGTGCTGCCGCTGGCACCTGGAGCCAGCGTGGTGCTAAACTGATCACTGCCAAGTGCATTCTGGACGAGTGGATTGAAGCCGTAAGCGTACTCGATTTGGTGACTGAAACCGTCTTTGTCTGTGGGGATGAATACATCGACCGTGCCATTGCGGTCAAAGTCGATGCTCACATCTTCTTCTCCATTCGGATTAAGAAATCCGCCCTCGGGCAGGGTCGGAAAATAGGTGGCCAACCAAGTGGCATAGGGTGACGGCGTCACATGGGTGATGGTGAGCTTAGGTCGCAGCGGAGCTGCGCTTTCACGGCTGTCGAACTGCTTGGCAGAACCACTAAATGCTTCATTGCCGATGAGTATCCATCCATGGTTGAGCGCTGGATTTGCCAGCCATGAGCGCACATCACCAGAGAGTTGATGTGTCCAAGTGTAACTGCCCACTGCATTTAGGCTGGTCGTTGCGGACGTGGAAGACCAGTAGGGCTGGTCGATGTCAAAAGTCCATTCGACGGGAGACGTGGCGGAGTAAAACCGATTGTCCCAGGTGGCGTCATTGTTCAGCGCAAAAGCGGGTCCGGTTGAGTTAAAGGAGGCGGCTTCACCCCAATCCTGTCGCAGCCTGAAAAGATCAAAATTGCGCGCACCAAGGTTGCCTGCATCTATGGCATTGACGTTCATTTGCAGGCTTGCAGAAACAATCGTGGATCTCGCTGGTAGGCTAGAAATATCAAACTTCAAAAGAGCACGGCGATTGATCCCTGTGCCTGTTCGGCCTGCAAAGAGATTGCCGGTCCCATTGCTAAGCTCTTCACCCAGAGGGCCAAAATCCGAGAAGATGGAGTTGTCCTTCACAGGCACCACCGTGCTGGTATTTACCACGGCGGGAGCTGGTACGATTTTATAGATGGCTCCATTCGGCAGCCCTGCTTGTAGGGCTAAAACGCCTGCGGTGATTTTACCGCCCACGTAAATCTCACCGCTATCATCTTCACCGAGGCAAAGGACGCGCAGTGATGTCGGATTAGGCCCAATGAGGGGCAGAGCGTTGGTGAGCGTAAAGACGCCGGGCGAGTTTTCTTCCAGCCCCATGAAGCGTCCACTGGCAGCACCATTGGTAGCGCCATAATCAGCAAAGAGGTACTTCCCCTGCATCGTCGGTAAAGCTGACCCACGATAGACAAAGCCACCTGTCACCGAGAGGCCGAGCTGAGGGAGGGAGAAACCTGGATTTGCTGGATCACTAACCGTCGCACCAGGGTGCGCATATTGGGCAATGGGATCAATGAGGGTGCCTCCGGGATGCGTCATGGTGGAGGAAAACGAAGGTCGCTCCGTGCCCTCCAGATAACGCCAACCATAGTTCCCACCAGACATGATGATATTGATCTCCTCCACTCGCCCTTGCCCCACATCGGCACAAAAAAGACGACCAGAACCGCCAGGTCGATCATCAAAACAAAGTCCCCAAGGATTCCGAATGCCGTAAGCGAAAATTTCTTCCCGGGCACCGCCGCCCACGCCGACAAAGGGATTTGAAGCTGGTATGCCATACGTGAGTGGACCGGCTCCATCTGGATCGAGTGGGTTGATGCGCATGATTTTACCCAGCAGGCGGGTTTTATCCTGGCTATTCCCCAGTCCAGCTGTCGGACGCGCACCGCTGCCGCCTGTATGACCTACGTTGTTATCATTGCTACTTCCACCGTCGCCACTGGCAATGTAAAGGGTCCCATCTGCTGCGCATACCAAGCCGCCACCGTTATGATTGGACTGAGGTTGAGTATAGAGCAGGATTTTACGCTCAGAGAGAGGATCTGCGATGTTCGGATTTGTGGTCGACACCTCAAACTCGGCTATCACTGTCGTGCAGTTAGGTGTGTGGTCTGCGACGGGTGGTGGTGGGTCGATACCTGCCTGATAGACTTTGTTGTAGTTCACATAGAACTTCCGATAGCCCGCTGAGGCTGGATTTGAAAAGCCGCTGTGAAAGGCAAGACCCAAGAGACCGCGCTCATCATAAGTTGAAGCCAGCCCCAGCACCTTTCGATGAGCTACATTTGCAGCCGTGTTTGAGATATCTAAAAAGGGGGTTGGCAGTAGCATGCCATCTTTCAGGATGAAGATTCTACCGGGCTGATCACAGATGAACAGTCGAGCGCTGGCATCTCTCGCTCCCACGATCGTGGTCGGTGAGTGGATCTGATCTAGAACCACGGGCTGTAAATGCAGTGTTGGAAAAGCAGCTTCTACCTTTGGGATCGTGATTCCCAGTAAATAAAGTCCAAGTAAAGATAAGGTGCCGAGCTGCATGATAGGGTGGCGTTGATTCATCTTAGGCTACTTCTTTGGGGTCGCGGAGGTCGATGTAAATTGTGTGTCTGTTAGCGTCTTTAAGAAGGAGATAAGGTCGTTTTTTTCTTGCTTGGTGAGGTGCAGACCTCCGTTTGGATGCTTGGCTAAATTGGGGTCCAGAGTTTCTGTGCGCTGAACGCCTTCGCTGTAGTGATCCAACACTTCTTCAAGGTTACTGAAGCGGCCATCGTGCATGTAAGGTGCGGTGAGGGCGATGTTTCGTAGGCTGGGGGTGGAGAAAGCCCCACGGTCAACCTTTGCCTTGCTAGCGTCATACCGCCCCAGATCTTGGGCCGAAATAGCTAGGCCGTTGTTGCGGAACTGATGGTCGGTAAAGAGGGGGCCTCCGTGGCAGTGAAAGCAGTCTCCACCCATGCTGCCCATGCGTGGTTCACGCTCCGTTATAAAAAGTTCAAAGCCGCGCTTTTCTTCGTCACTGAGCGTTTCTTCGCCACGAGCCGCGCGGTCGAATTTAGAATCGTGAGAGGTGATCGTGAGAAGAAAGTTCTCAATGGCGAGTCCGATCTTTTCAGGGCTGATTTCAGGGGATCCAAAAGCTTTTTCAAAGGCAGGCGCATAGTCCTTTAGGGCACCTAATTTTTTCACCACATGTTCCAGTGACTCGTCCATTTCTCGATGATCTTCGATGGGCATCAATGCTTGAACTCGAAGACTTGGAGCGCGGCCATCCCAAAAAAACGAGGACTTCCAGGCAAGATTAAAAAGGGGCATTGCATTTCGATTTCCGATACCATTGGCAACACCAAGGCTGAAACGTCGTGGATCTGTGAATGCTGCCGATTGTTCGTGGCATGAGGCACATGAAATCGTTGCATCTTTGGAAAGAGCCGTTTCATGAAACAGTCGGCTGCCTAGCTCCACACGTTCTTCGATCAGTGGGTTGTCATTCGGTAAAGCAGGCATCGGGAATCTTGATCCCATCGTGAATTTAAAGGGAGTGACTTTCTTCGGTAAATAGAGTGGTTTTAGCTTCGGTTTTAACGTCACTTGCATTTTAGGTTTCGGCTGGCTTTCGACGATGCTGAAGGCCTCCTGTAGGTTTGCTTTTAAAGCGATTGCTAGAGGGTCGCCGTCTTTCGAGTGAGTGGTTGTGCCGTCCTTGCTAAAAGAGATAGGCTTCAAACCATCGAGCAATGCGCTGACATCAAAAACGACAGGGATCACCATTTCTTTTTGAAGGTCTAACTCAAGCTTCAGCGTGATTTCCGTGCGGAAGGGATCGCGCGCTAAATGAAACGAATAACCCTCTGGTTGTGCTGTTCCGGTGCGGTGCAGCCCCTCCAGCGCCATGAAGATGTAGCCGCTCTGCCAACTCCAATGCAAACCGCATAGATTCGGATTCAGCGGATGATCTGCTGCGCGAGTCGAGGGATCACTGGCATTGTCTTTCGGTTCGATGCCGATGTAAAAACGTAAGGCCTGATATTTTCCTGGCGGTAGGTCGCCCTGATTCATGGTTTGCCTATGAGTCGTTGCATTCATCCATGCCAAAGAATCTGCTGCGCGAAGCCATGAGCCATCTTCACGCTGGAGTGACAGGCCACTGATCAAATAACTCAGTCGAGATACGGACCAATCTTCCCCAGCCTGATTGCGATATCTCAACGAGTCATAAATGAGAGGAGTGCTACCAGCGTAATGATGGATGGCGAGTTGAATGTTGCTAGCCACGACCATGGATGCCAGACAAAACCACAACACTCCTGCCGCGTAAGGCACGATGTTGAAAGTTCTCTTGGGAATTATGGGTGCTTTCATTTTCAGTAATTAATAGCATATCTACGCTGTGGATGGGTGGCACGGACATTTTCAGCAAAATTCAGCCACCCGTTATCACTTATTTACCCTTTTATTCATGATTCTGCCAAAACGCTCTGCACCCTACATCGTGGGAGTCTTGCTGATTGTCTTGCTCACACTGGTGGGCTGGATGTTTATGGCACTGTCCTCACCTGAACTTAGGCAGGCGGTCAAAGACAAGGCCTCTGCAAAAAAGGAGCAGCAGAGGTAGCTCTCTGTTTTCTTCCTTTGCGCTTTTACTTAGGGCCTTTATTCTGAAAACCATGCTTCAGATTGTATTCAATGACATCAGCGCTGCTGAACTCTCGGTTTTGCCGACAAAAATCCAGTTTCAACTCTTTGAAGCCATGGATATCAAACCGGGCGATTTGGAGGAAGCTTTGTTGGAGAAGAAATTTGGTGTCTTAGAGCGCTCTGGTGGTCGCAAGCTCTATCGCTGCCGCGCAGGTGATCATCGCATATATTTTGGTGTCAAAGATGGCAATGTGCGTGTGCATCGTGTTCTCAATAAGAATACGTTTGCCGACTTCCTCTATCGCAGCAACCTGCCTGGGGGTGGAGAAGATGAGGCACTCAGCCAATCCAAAAACTTTTGGAAACTGATCGATGAGGGGGATAAGACCCTCAAAACGGCCTGATCAACCAGAGTCGACTTAGTTATGACGCAAGCTTTGCTAGTCCACAAAGTATCCGCCGACTTGCGCTTCCGTTTCACGGCGCTCTAGTTCTAGGCATGATGATCCCACGCGCTTTTGCACTTCTTTTTTTATTGACCGCCTCAGTCTGCGGAGCTGAGCCCTATTTTCCCCCTCCAGATAGCGATGGGGGCTGGCGCGAGGCGATGACGGAGAAAGCTGCCAAGGAGCAGGCCGGAATGGATCTCGCGAAATTAGAGCCTGCCTACACGATCACAGAGCGCTCCACCGCGAATGGCGGGCTGCTCGTGGTTCATCAAGGTTATCTCGTCTTCGAGCGCTACTTTGGCCGTGCTAGCAGAAATGCAAACCCTGACATGGCCTCAACAGGGAAAGGCTTTTGCAGCATTGCCTGTGGTATCATGCTGGAGGAGTTTAAGGAGAAAATTCCTCAAGGACTGGATACCAAAGTTTTCACTGAAACGTTCCTGCCACAGGCTCTGCCTTTGAATGATCCTCGAAAAGCCAACATCACCCTTGGGCAGTTGCTTTGCATGACCGCGGGCTATTGGGGGGAAGGTCAAGCTCCAAGCGGCACTCAAAAAGGACAAAAGGCGCAGGCCTTGAAACCTGTGAAAGGACAGGATATTCGAGATCTGGATAGGTCCTCTCTCGATGTGCCACTTTGGTGTGACCCTGGGCTAGGCTATTCTTATTCATCGCCTTCGCCTCACATCGCCAGCCTTGTTTTACGAAACGTGAGTGGGATGGAGCTCAAAGACTACATCCACGAACGGCTAGCAAAACCCCAAGGCTGGGGCGCCTGGGACTACTGCCTGCATCGTGGAGATTTCGTCATGCCTCACGCCAACGGGGCTGGTAGCACCGCTCTACATGCCACGGATGTCATGCGCTTTGGCTATTGTCTGGCACAAAAGGGTATGTGGAAAGGCCAGCAGCTCGTGCCATACGACTACATCAAGAAATGTCAGACATGGAGTCCCTACAATGATCACACACCTTTCAGTCTGCAATGGGAGCACAATGCTGATGGTCACGTCGCCGGAGCACCGAAAGATGCTTTTTGGAAAAGTGGCGCGGGTGGATTCTGCCTCTACGTCGTGCCATCCATGGATTTGGTCATCTACAAACTCGGCGGTAAAGATGGCCAATATGATCCATCGCTGACACGCATCCCGCAACCTGAGCAAAAGCATGACCGTGACGGCTGGCAGCCTATTCCTGCCAGCGGATTCCACGAAGGAACGCTGGGTGGACAGGCACTCTGGCGCGTGTTGGAGATGGTCTGTGCGGCGGTCCGCATCGACTGATGCTGCATCTTTTGTGGCCGTTGACGCGTTAATTAATGTCCCTGCATTTTGGAGAAAGTTTCCGCCAAGAAAATCCCAGCACGCCGCAGTCAAGTGCTTGCTGTTGGGAAAACTAAACTGCCAGCCAATAACGGCCCGCAGCTAGAGCAGCACATGCTCGTGCGTAAAGTCTTGGAAACCCGCGAATTTACCGCAAAACTGAATGGGCTTGGAAGTGTTGAGCTCATGACGCTCGATCATGTAACCCCTGAGGCTACAGCTTTTGCTACCGCATTGATCTTGGCGGAATCCCAGAAGAAGCGACGGCGACTCTGGGTTCTCTGCCCCGATGTGCGCACCCAAGACCAGATTCATTCCGAACTCATGGTCTGGCAAACGACAGCTCTCTATTTCCCTCGAGAGATCCCGCAGGTCGGTGAGTCGCTGCAGGACCCAGATGCCACCGCGGAGCGTGTCTCCGTGCTTGGCCGTTGGCGTGAGGCCGGCCCGGATTGTCCCCCGGCTCTGTTGCTCTGCGCGGATAGCCTTGATGAAAGTGTGCCAGCCGCCAGTGAATTGGAAAGTCAGCGCCGAATGCTGGAAGTCGGCATGAAGATTGATATCGAGGTTTTCACGGATGATCTCGGCGCTGCTTGTTATGAGCGAGTGCCCGTTGTCATGGAGCGCGGGCAGTTTGCTCGCCGTGGGGGTATTGTGGATTTCTACTCTTGGCAGTCCGAGGAGCCTCTGCGAGTGGAGTGGTTTGATGATGAGATCGACTCCATTCGTGCCTTTGATCTGCACAATCAATCTTCTATCAAACGCTTGGAGCGCGCAGGTGTCATCTTGCAAATCTCAGATTCAGCGACTGAAACGAGTCGTGTGCGCGATTATCTCACGCCAGATGATCTGGTTCTTTTGATTGGTGACGCTGATCTACCTTGCCAAGCACGTATCATCGCAGGAGCTCAGGCTGGAGATCAGATCGAGGACTTCACCGCCGCTATCCATGAGAATCCGCTGGGCGTTTTTGACGCCTCAGACTTTGTGCTGCATGAGGCTAGGCGAAAGCAGTTTGAAATGCAGATTCATGAGTGGAAAAAGCTAGGTTGGCAGACTGTGGTCTTTTTTCATAATGAAGCGGAGCGGACCCGCTTCTCTGAGCTGCGGGAAAATGAAATCAAGAATAGTATTGAGACCGAGTTAGGCCTTCTGTACCGAGGCTTTACGGTGCCTGCTGCGAAATTGGCCGTCTTGACCGGCGCAGAAATCTTTGGCCGCCATCAGCATACGCGACGTGTTCGCGGATCGAAGCTGGATGATCCTGAGATATTGAGGAAAGCAAGGGATGTCCTGCGTGAATTACGTGATGGCGATCTTGTCGTTCATAACGATCACGGGGTGGCCCGGTTTGGGGGCATCCAGACACGCGTATCTCCGAGTGGTAAAAAAGAGGAAGTTCTCGCGCTGCATTATGCAGACGAGGCCAAGCTCTTTGTTCCCGTTGTGCAGGCGCACATGGTCACTCGTTACGTCGGTGTTGGTGGTCGTGCCCCATCACTTAGCAAGCTTGGCGGTTCCTCCTGGCAAAAGACTCGGAAAAGCGCAGAAAAGAGCGTGGAAGAGTTTGCCGCAAAGATGCTCAGTGTGAGTGCCGAACGCCAGACAGTCACTGGTTTTTCTCATCCGCCGGACACCAAATGGCAGGTCGAGTTTGAGCAATCGTTCCTTTATCGAGAGACGCCGGACCAACTGCGCTGTGTCGAAGAGATCAAGCGTGACATGGAAGCTCCTAAACCCATGGATCGCCTTCTCTGCGCAGACGTCGGTTTTGGGAAGACGGAAGTGGCCATCCGTGCTGCTTTTAAAGCCGTGATGGGCGGCAAACAAGTCGCTATTCTAGTGCCCACAACCGTTCTTGCCAGACAGCATTGGCAAAACATCCGCGAGCGCATGAGTGAATTCCCTGTCACGGTCGAAATGCTCTGCCGCCTCACACCGAAGAATCGCGAAAAAAAGATCATCCAAGGTGTCCGTGATGGCACCGTTGACATCGTCGTTGGCACGCACCGCGTCATTTCCAAAGACGTACGTTTTAAAGACTTAGGGCTGGCTGTGATTGACGAGGAGCAACGCTTCGGCGTGAAGCATAAAGAAAAGTTTAAAGAAATCTTTCGACTCGTGGATATGCTTACACTGAGTGCCACGCCGATTCCCAGAACGCTCTATCTAGCGCTCATGGGTATGCGTGATATGAGCACTATCGAGACGCCGCCACCGAACAAACAATCGGTTGTGACGCAGATCTGTCCTTATGATGAGCGCATTATCAAGCAGGCTGTCGATGCCGAGCTTGAGCGTGGAGGTCAGGTCTTTTTTCTGCACAACCGTGTCATGACCATCGAGAACATTGCCGGTCGTATCCGTGCTCTTTGTCCAAAAGCTCGAGTCATCATTGGTCATGGTCAAATGGATGAAGAACTTCTAGAGGACGTCATGCATAAGTTTGTTGATGGTGAGGCGGATGTGCTCGTCTGCACCACGATCATCGAAAGCGGAGTCGATATACCCAATGCCAACACCATCATCATTGATCGCGCGGATCGATTTGGTCTTGCCGATCTCTACCAGCTCCGAGGTCGGGTCGGGCGTGGTGGCACGCAGGCTCATGCCTATCTCATGCTGCCCAGAGATGCCGTCACGGCTGGAGATGCCCGCAAACGTGTCAATGCCATCAAGCAATACACCGGACTCGGCAGTGGCTTTAAGATCGCCCTTCGTGATCTAGAGATTCGCGGCGCTGGCAATCTGCTGGGCACCGAGCAGAGTGGCCACATCGCCGCCGTAGGTTTCGACATGTATTGCCAGATGCTGAAGCAAAGTGTCAACCGAATGCAGGGGCGCCGCGTCGCCCGTCCCATTGATGTCAGTCTGCGCGCTGATTTTCTGGTGCAAACCGAGGCACTCATGGTGCAGGCACAGCCCGGTGCAACGCCCGCATTTCTCCCCAGCCATTTCATGGAAGACACACGTCTTCGCATCACCGCCTATCGCCAACTTGGGGAGGTCATGACCCGTAAGGAGCTCGATGAACTCGAAGCGCAGTGGCGGGATCAGTTTGGAGATAAGCTGCCCAACCCTGTAATGAATCTGCTCGCCTGCGCAGGTCTGCGTCTTGCAGCCTCTCATGCCGGCATCACGGACATCGAGATCAAGGATCGCAAACTCATGCTCAGTCGAAACGGGAAATTTGTCATGATCCAAGGTAAATTCCCCCGCCTCGCTGAAAAGGCCGGTTATAAGCAACTTGCCGAGACTTTGCTTATGCTGCGCAGCCTATGAGAGTTTAGGTTTTCCCTTGAAGTAGCATTTTCAAGCCAAAGATAATTAGGATGGTGCCAAAAATCCGAGTCAGGGATTGATCGCTCAGACTTTTTAACCAGCCCGCACCGTAATAGGCGAGGATCGAAGCTGAGATGGCTGTAATCACGGCGACCTTCCAGTTCACCAGATCATTTCGAGCATTCTGCGTCGTCGCCATTAGAGCTGTGGGAATGATGATGGCTAGGCTGGTGGCCACAGCCATCTTCTGTGGCATGGCCATAAAGAACACAAACGCCGGCACCATGATCACCCCGCCGCCTACACCACAAAGCGCGGCCACAATGCCTGAAATGATACCAATGCCAAGGCAGGTCAGGATGGTGGAAAGTGTCATAGGTAGGTGAATAGCAGGCAGTTTGTTCCGCGTCATCTGCATTTCTCCGTTGCTACATCTCTTCTCCTGTGTTCATCCCTCAAGGATGATTATCGTTTGGGTCAATAAACGGAACTGGAAACACCCAGGACCGATCGTCAATATGTCAGTTCATAATGCGCATTCCTTTGCTAGCATTGGGCTCGAGTCGCATCTTTGTTTGGGGGAGAGTGCCCCATCAGATACCGCTGTGGATCTTCAAACATTCTATGGATTGGCTCCTTTGCCAAATTTTAAGGTGCATCGAATTGCTAAAAAGCGTCGTCTGTTCGGTGGGGATAGCGGATCTGTTTACCGCGCTGCACGTAAGCTCATCTGTGAGTTGGCCAAAAAGGATGACGTGGCCGTGTTTACCCGCGAATGCGGATTTCTCGTTCCGCTTGCCTTGATGTGCCGGAAGCCGCGTATTCGTGGATTTTATGAGCTGCATGATTTGTTTGCCGATCTGTCATGGAGGCAATACAAGCCCAGAGGAAAGGAACTGCGTGAGAAATGGCTGGAGAGACTTTTCTTGCCCCGTATCAGCGGACTGATCTGCATTACTCGGGAGATGGAAAAGCGCTATAAGCAGATCTTTCCCCAGATGCCCAGCATAGCGCAGCCATTAGGAACAAAGTCACTTCCTGCCACAGACCCAGAGAAAAAAAGACTCGCGCGAACCCTAGTCTATGTGGGACACATGCATGGTCCCAAAGGAATCTCATTTCTTCAAACTGCCGCTTTCAAATTAGCCATGCATGGCGTGAGGACAGAGTTTTGGGGAGGGTATGAGAAAGATGCTCTAAAGATGCAAGCGGCTGCTGCTGAAAAAGGTCTGAGTGAATGGATTCATGCGTTGCCGTTTCAGCCACCTGCGGTCATGCATGAAGCCTTAGCCGAGCGGGCAAGCCTAGGAGTGGTCATGCTGGCGGATACTTATTACAATCGATATCTCACTTGTCCGGTGAAGGCGCTTGATTATCTAACGCATGGAATTCCTGCTCTTGGGACGGACATTGAATCCGTGCGTGAAGTTTTAGATACGGCAGGGATCTACATTCCAGAGAATGATGTGGAGTCCTTTACCAATGAGGTTTTGAGGCTTCTAGATGACTCTCAAGCTTACGCGGATGCGACTTTAAGAACTCAAAAAAGAGCGGTTCAAATCACTTGGGAAGAGAGAGCTAAGGCTTTAGTTAGCTTTAGCCGTTCTCTTTTTTAGTTTAGTTGCGGTAAACTCAATGAAACGTGACTCGATTCTTTTGGGGATGACGATGGTGATGTCGGCTACACCGCGTTGATAATCCTCCGAAAGTACTTTCCCATTCTCATGAGCCAGCGCCACGAGATCCATCCGATGCATGGGAATGCTGAGATCCAAGCGCACGATGCGGTCAATGAGCATGTCATGCATACGGTGAAGAAGGTCTTCAATGCCCAGACCTGTTTGGACAGAAATGAAGAGGGCATCAGGGAACTGGCGTCTGAGTTCTAGCTGGCGTGTGTCATCAATTAGATCCGTTTTGTTGAGCACCAGAAGAGCGCGTTTTTCTCCTGCACCAAGTTCTGCCAGAACTTTGGTCGTCGTTTGATAAAACTCCAGAGCCTGAGATGAACTGGCATCAATGACGTGAATGAGGAAATCAGCCAGCACAGACTCTTCCAGGGTAGCTCGGAAACTCTGCACCAAATCGTGGGGCAGGTTTCGGATGAAGCCTACGGTGTCAGTCAGTAGCATGGACGTGCCATCAGGAAGATCGAGCTTACGCGTTGTTGTATCCAACGTTGCAAAGAGTTTATCTTCAGCCAGCACGTCTGAATTGGATAGCTTGTTAAGCAGGGAAGATTTGCCAGAATTGGTATAACCAACAATCGCTGAATGCGGAAGATCGACGCGCCCACGTTCCTTGCGCATGGTCTCACGTTGTTTTTTTACTTCTTCCAGGTCTGCTTTCAGCTTATCCACTCGCTTGTCCACCAGCCGGCGGTCGACTTCGAGCTGGGTTTCACCTTCACCACGCGCAGCGCCGCCACCACCGCCAGCTCCACTACCCCCACCAGTGCTACCGCCAGACCCGCCTCCTTGGCGGTCTAGATGCGCCCACATTCGCGTCAATCTTGGTATCGAATACGCAAGCCGCGCCAACTCGACCTGCAGACGTGCTTCGCGGGTCTTGGCGCGTAGATTGAAGATGTCTAAAATGACCTCATGTCGATCAATCACGCTAAGATTAGCATCGCCTTCCCACGCACGTTGCTGTCCAGGAGATAGCTGATTGTCAAAGATAATGCAGTCAGCCTCCATTTCCTTGGCTTTGGCAATCAGCTCAGCTGCCTTGCCTTTTCCGATAAGGTGCCGAGCTGTGTGTTCTCTTGCAAAAACAAGGTCCGTGCTAACCACGGTGATGCCCAGTGTCTCCACAAGATCCTTGAGCTCTATGAGTAGTTCTCTGGCCTCATCAGCGTGGCGGCGATTAAAATAAGCCCCCACAAGGAAGGCGCGCTGAACTTGTTCAGCCTTTTCACGAATATCGAACATTCAACATCCTTAGCGCGCAGTCTGCGTTTGCCAAGTCATACACAAGAGGACTTCATCGTGAAAGAGCTTGGTCATTAACGATCCATTCAAGATTAAAGCGAGCGACTTGGATGTCTGCTTTGCCTTCATACAGACACAACACGGTTCCGTCAGGAAGAACTGCGAGATCAGAGTAGGCGCTGGGGCCTGCATCGAGCGTCTTGTTCACCGGCCAAGTCTTACCATCGTCGCGGCTTAATTTAATGCTGAGATTCTCGCGCTTGCCTCTGCCGGAGGTGACTTCTTTGCCATCTTTGCCGAACTTGAGCGTGTGCGGATTGGAGAAGATCAAGGTGCCAGGCTTCGATGAATGTGCAACGATGCTAGCCATGCAGATGGGTTCCCAGAGTTGATCATGGAAGGCGGGCTTGGTCCAGTTGCGCGCACCGTCTGGACTGGTGGTGACAATCTTACGATTGGCTTTTGACGTGCTGCGTGCGACGAGCATCACTCGGCCGTTGGACAGTTCGGTGATCATGGTTTCGTTGGGATTGCTGAAGTCGCCTTCGTTTGGAAGACACAGATCTCCAGCTTGCCAGGTCTTGCCATGGTCATCGCTGAAGATCGTAGCGGCTGCAGAGGGGCCATGATCACCTTCTTTGCCATAGGCAAGCCAGATCGGCACTACGAGTCGGCCACTCTTGATTTGAATGCCGTGGCCTGGTCCTGTGGCGATGACTTTCCAGTCGTAGTGCTTTCGAAACGGCTCAAATGTTGTCGTGATATCCGAGGGAGTGCTCCACGTGAGTCCGTCGTCAAGGCTGCGCATGGAATAGCAACGGGCGTAGTTGATGCAGTAGAGAAACTCGATGGCTCCCGTCGCCCGATCCACGATTGCGACCGGATTATTCACTGTTTGCTCTTTCTCACCGCCTTCTTTTTTGTGTGGGTTGCCCTCCAGCCGTGCTCCCAGATGCGCAATGGGTTTGCCTGCTTCCCAAGTTTCTCCACCGTCCGTCGAGCGGCGCAGATGTATCTCGATCTCACCCCAGTCGGAGCTGCTATTTTTTCGTGCTTCGGCATAGGCAAGAACGGTGCCTTTTGGCGTGACGACGATACCGGGAATACGATAGCGGGTGATGCCATTCAGGCCTGGCGGAAAAACATCGGTCTTTTCAAATAAGGGCTCAATAGCAGTGAGTTGCAGAGCAGGGAGGAGTAGTGAGAAGAGAATTTTGTTCATGGTGCTGTGATCCATTCTAGATTGAAACGAGCCAGAGTCAGCCGACCACCCGCGAAGGCCGCCGAACCTTTGTTTTCTCCGCTGCGACCGTAGAAGCAGAGGATGGTGCCGTTGTGAGTGACGGCGATGTCGGAATACATGCTTGGGCCATCCTCAAGGAGTTTATGGATGGACCAAGTCTGTCCTTCGTCGTGGCTGATCTTCACGCTGACGTTTTTGCGGTCGCGGTTGTTACCAGGCTCAGCCCTACCTTTTGCTTTCTCCAGATTGTGAGGGTTGGAGAAGAGAATGAGGCTCTTGCCTTCGTGATTGTAGCGAGCGATGCCGCCCATGCAGATGGGTTCGAGCAATGCGTCGTCAAACCTCGGTTTACTCCATTGAGTCGCGCCATCGGCACTGGTGGTGACGAGGCGACGATGGGCTTTCGATTCGCTACGGACATTCAACATGACACGTCCATCGTTGAGTTCGATGGCGACAGTTTCGTTAGGGTTGATCCATTCATCCGTGCAGGGCACGGCGATCTCGCCACCCTTCCATGTCTTGCCCTGATCATCGCTGTAGATGGTGGCGGTAACACTGGGACGGTGCGCATTGCCGCCGGTGCCGGTGGAAAGCCAGACAGGCACGACGAGGCGACCGTTTTTGAGCTGAATGCTATGATTTGGTCCTGTGGCCAATACTTTCCAGTCGTAGTCTTTTTTGAATCCGTCGAACGCTGCCGTGACCTCTGTGGGTGAACTAAAAGTGATGCCATCGTCGTCGCTTCGTTGATAGAAAACGCGCATGTATTCCAAACAAAATAGCATGTGAACTGCACCGTCCTTTCCGGCAATCAGCACGGGGTTATTGTAGGTCACGTCGTTGGGATCGACGTTCTTCATCTTCAGCGCTAAGGGGTTCTTTTCTTTTGGCCCAGGCACATCGGCAATGCTTTTGGCTGTGCTCCATGTTTTGCCATCGTCGGAACTGCGGCGGAGCAGAATGCGGATGTCATCCCAATCGCTAACACCAGCGGCACGCTTGCGGGCCTCGCACCAGCTCAGCACGGTGCCTTTAGCTGTCACGACGATGCCAGGAATGTGGTAGAGACTGTAGGCAGGATCTTCGCCAACGATGAAGAGGTCCTGCTTCTCCATGAAAGGTTCAGCAGCTTGGATGAAGCCGAAGAAGGCAATCATGAGGGTGGCTATGTATTTCATGATCACCATTCTCCTTGGCGTTGGAATTGAGCTTGAGCGTTTTTACCGAATTGAACGCCAGCTTCGGCGAGATTGGCGAGGATTTGATCCGCGCTTAGACCAGCACTGCCTCGTGCGGCAGGGATGACCGTTTGGCATTCATTGGCATCCATGAAACGTGCAGCTTCAAGGATATGCGGCTGTGCTTTCGGTTCGATGACGATGAATCCGTGCTTATCTGCATGAATCAGATCACCTGGGTTTACCTTGCGCCCAAAGACCTCGACTTCGCAATTCCAACGCACCGGATGCACATGCGCATGACCGACACATAAACGACGAGCTAGTGCCTTGAAGCCCGCGTTGGTCATTTCATCGATATCGCGGATGGCACCATCAACGATGGTTCCCACGCATCCGAGGGCGCGATGCGTATTACTGTTCACTTCACCCCAGAAAGAGCCTATTGTGCGTGGTTTATCGAGATCCTGAACACAGACGATCTTTGGCCCTGAAATACTGGCCACGTAGCGGCGATAGTCATTCCATGCATTCGCATTGGCCTCTCGATGGGCCTTATTGCTCGGCTCAATGACAACCGTGACGGCATAACCGACCATCGGTCCCATCTGCGGCATGAAGTCCCGTGTTTCTTCGGGATTGAAGGCATCAGCGGCTGGATCGAGATTGGTGATTTGTTCCCATCCATTGTAAATAGTGGGCGTGTTCCAGCGCTTGAGTAGCAGGAGGTCGGAATGAGATAACATGGTGTGAAATCGTTAAGGTTTAACCCATTCAAAAAAGCCCATGGCCTCAAGTTCTGATCTTAGCGCATCGGTTTGATTCGAATCTAGAGCCACAGTAGGCAGTCGCGGAGGTCCGACATCGACACCGAGCATCTTCATTACCGTCTTTGCCGCGCCCATGTAGCCACGAGCTGCCAACTTTTGAATCGTGCGGACCGAGCGCATCTGCTCGTCCCTGGCTGCCACTAAGTCGCCACGCTGATGAGCAGTGATCAAACGATTGTAGATTGGAGCGGCAAAGTTGAACGAACTACCGACGGCACCCGTGGCTCCAAGTGCGAGGGCGCCGAGCATCATTTCATCAAATCCAAACGGAATATCGAAGCCTCCATCGTGGGAGTTGCGGCAAAGTTGATACTCCATCAAGTTGCTACTGGTGAATTTGATTCCCGCTAGATTTGGGATGCGATTCGCTGCTTGGGCCAAGAACTCGGACGGCGAAAGTGCGATCCCAGTCATCGTAGGAATCTCGTAGTAGTAGAACGGTAATTCGGGAGCCGCCGAGGCGATTTGTGCCATGCTATCGACCAGTGTAGCGACACTATTTGGCTTGAAATAACAAGGAGCAAACGCGCTGACCGCCACGGCCCCGAGTTCCTGCGCTTGAGCGGTGAGAATCCGAGAATCAGCGAGACAATTCGATCCAACATGCACGATGACCTTGAGTGCTGAATCGCGTGTGACTTCAAACCAACGCACAGCCAAAGCACGCCGTTCTTCCAGCATCAACGAGCTACATTCACCGGTCGTGCCTCCAATAAAAGCATGGCTAACGCCTGTGTTCTGCAGATGAGCGGCCTGTTTTTCAACGACGCTGAGATTGAGTGATCCGTCTGCGTGAAACGGCGTGTGTGTGGCGGCGACGAGGCCCTGGATACGGTGGTTAGTCATGCGATGCACGACTATAACGTCGAATAGCTTTATGCTATGGCAATTAACTGCCTGTTCTTTCTGGGGACAGGTGGCCGCCCAAGTGTCTCGCCACGCATAAAGGTCGGCATAAGTAATTGATGCGGTTTCTTTGGCGGAACGCCATCTCCAAGTGCCATGACAATTTGTGCAAGCTTCTTGGCAAATGCTTCGGGCTTTCTTTCGTAGCGCGCAGGCTCAGGAACGAGATGAGTGAGAAAAGGTTCATGATCTCGCGATATCAGTGAGATCTGCGATGGAATAGATACACCCTTTTGGGAAAAATAAGTGAGTGCGGTCGCTGCATGATCTGCCTGGAAGGCAAAAAGTGCTGAAGGACACATTGGATCCGTCAAAATGACTCGCAGAGCCTTGATCACGCTCGCCTTTGTATCGTTGCAGCGATGCACTCGCAAAGCTGCTTGACCCGCTCCCTCACGAAACCCAGTGAGACATTCGTCATCACCCGCGAAAGAAATTTCAGGAGCCAATATAGCGATCTGCCGGTGTCCCAAGCCTACCAGTCGCGCGGCAGCATGACGTGAAGTTGCACGAAAATCCGTATCCACTTGAGGCAGTTTAATGCCAGCATGACAAGAGCCAGCCACTACCGTATTGACCCGCCGTCTTTCAAACCAACGTTGCATGGCCGCTGTGGATCTAAACAAAATCCATACAGCCAATGGATATCGCATCACTAAGGATTCGAGTGCAGGCGTCGGACTCCGACGAAAAGCAGTCGTATCTACCAGCATATTCAACTGCCATCCCGCACCGTTTAATCTAGACCTCAACGCATCCATCCAAAGCAACGTTGATGGAGCCAGCGTGTGCCATGGCGCTGGCATCAGTATCACCGCAACCTTTTTCAAGGAGGCTTCCACCCTCTTCACTTGTCCAATCAGCTCCCGCTTCCGACCCATGACCGTGTGAATTAAGCCCTCCTTCTCCAAAATGACCAATGCCGCACGCACCGTATTTCGTCCGACTTGGAGCTCTCTAGCTAGGCTCATCTCCCCTGGCAAATACCGTGCCCAATCTCCACGGTGTATACGCTCTCGCAGGCAGATCGCTACATCTACTGCTAAAGAGGTGCGCTTTGGGAGAGGGTTGGTGGTTATTTTCATGAAGATCGTGCTAAATGAATTTGGTGCAGAACAGGAAAGATCGTTTTGTTGTGGTCTAGATGCGTTTCGATCTTGGAATCAGGCATGATCTACATAAGACTGATTTTATGTTCCATCTCATTCGTCTCATCACCGTTGGTTTTATCAGCAGCCTAGCCGTTTTGGTACAGGCAGATGAATCGAAATGGGTGTCTTTGTTCAATGGTAAAGATTTAAGTGGATGGACGATCAAGATTGCCAAGCGTCCACTGGGAGAGAACTTTGCGGATACATTCCGTGTCGAAGAAGGTATCTTAAAAGTCAGTTATGCTGGATACGACAAGTTTGATCAGCAGTATGGACATCTGTTTTCTAATTTAGCTTACTCACACTACATCCTGCGTATGGAGTATCGTTTCACAGGCACGATGATGGCTGATGCACCAAATTATGTGAATTTAAACAGCGGTGTCATGCTGCATGCACAGCCGCCACAAAGCATGCAATTTGATCAGGGGTTTCCCGCAAGCTTAGAGATGCAATTTTTGGCTGATGAAGGCAAGGGGGCACGCTCTACAGGAAATCTGTGCACGCCTGGCACGCATGTAGAAATGGGTGGCTTGCTGGTGACGAAACACATCGTTAAATCCAGTGCACCTACCTTTCCCGCTGATGAATGGGTGCGGGCAGAAGTCGAAGTCAGAGGCAACGAGGAAATCATCCATCGCGTCAATGGTATCGAGGTGTTGCGCTACCAGCATCCACAACTTGATCCAACGAATAACAATGCTCCTGCAACCGATCAGATCGATGCCGGGGGTAATCTCATGCTCAGCTATGGCCACATTGCCTTACAGGCGGAAGGGCAACCGATCTGGTTCAGAAAGATCGAGCTGATGTCCCTGGAGAAGAGATGAATTAGGGAAGAAATTTTACAGGTGTTGTCACCATTGCGCCGCGCTCATCGGTGATGCTGATAAACCATGTGTTGGCTGCTACGGGTGGTTTCGAGGCTGTCACGATATCACCACTAATGGTCGCTGGCGTTGTGATCCACTTGCGTTTGGAGCGCGGTCCTGCGTCCGTCGTATAGTTCATTGCGGCTGATTGGAGCGTGGTGACGGTTTTGCAGATGACTTCGACATGCTCTCCTTTGATCACGGGCTCGCTAGGAACTGGCAGCGCTTTTCCTCCTCGGCATTTGGAGTCGATAAAAAGACCGATCTCGTTTGGTGCCCAACCTGGTTGATGGCCGTGGGGCATATTCACTTGGATACGCATCTGCTTCTCGCCAGGCACCACGGCATAGCTTTTCATGTAGCTATCGAGAACGTAGTGAACGTCATTGGTTCCGTTCACAAAAAAGATGGATACATGGCAGCGCGGTAGTAGACTGCCTGGATCGTATTCTTTAACCCAGGCCGCTTTGCGGTCACCAAGTTTGTCGATGCTGGGCTTTTGCACTGATTCTCCCTCGTGCAGAAAGCCGCATCCATAAACTGGCGCTGCCGCTTTGAAGCGATCATCTAGCGAGGCCACGAGGCAAGTCGTGTAGCCGCCCCAGCTGATGCCAGTAACCGCTGTATGAGCAGCTTCTACTTCAGGGAAGCTACGCAGCAAAGTATGCGCCCGAATCACGCTGGCCGCAGCATGGAATGGCCAGTCGTCGCTGGTATCTCCACCGATGCTATTAAATTTTTCGAAAGCGCCATGGGCTGGGCCACCTTTTGATAAACGGACGCGCACGCCTCGGTGTCCATTGCCTGTGGCTAATCCTTGGGTATCAAAAATAGGCTCAGGTGGACGTGAACCATTCAAATCCATGGCGATAGCCGCGTAGCCGCGTTTCGCCCAAAGTTGAACCCATTCAGCGAAAGCTGTTCCGCCACCCCCATGAATGCAGACGATGCCAGGAAATGTTGAACCTGGGTTGGCAACTCCAAGGGTGATCGGTGATGCGTAAAAAGCAAAAATCTCCGTCTCATGATCTTGGTATTTTTCGCCTTCATAGGTGAGTGAATGGATCGGTTTTGTTTGATCGATCCACGTCACCTTTGGCACCTTGTTTTTGAGTGCATCGAGATTCCATGGGCCAACTTGTTCGGCGTAGAGTTGCGTGGAGAGAACGGAAAGCAGAAAGGTGGTAACGTACTTCATAAACAGACATGAACAGAGACGGGTTGCTTGTTCATTCAGCTTTTTTATTTGAGATTCCACATCCAGTTGAGTCCCGGCTTCATCATGTATGACAGGCGCAGGTGCCACAGCCTTTGATTTTCAGTCCAGCAAGCTTGCGTTCAATTTCAAGTGAGGTTGGTGTTATCGCAAGGCCACCGAGGGAGGTGCAGCGGTGTTCGCGCGGCATCAGGGTGGAGACGTGTTTAGCTGCGTCGATCACTTCGTCGAGTGGGATGAGCGGGTCAAAGTTAGCGAGGGCCATGTTAGCACATGAGAGGGCATTGCTGGCGGCCATGACGTTTTTCCCGAGGCAGGGAGCTTCGACCCGATTGGCGATGGGATCACAAATGAGGCCAAGCATACTTTGGAAGGCCATGGAGGCTGCGGCGATGGCTTGATCGCGTGTGCCATCAGCGAG
>CAMBPS010000048.1 GCA_945869675.1 Prosthecobacter debontii
CGCCACCTGCATGGCCGGAGCATTCGCATAGCGATCCAGCGCGATCACCTCGCAGCCTAGGCGTTGCAGTTCGATAACGACTTCCTTGCCAAGCTCGCCGGAGCCGAGCAGCATGACTTTGGTAGCGGAAGATGAAAGAGGGGTTCCAATCAGAGACATCCTCCCTCTCTAGCTGGTAGGCTGAGACTCGTCAAACGGCGCCATTCAAGTTTAAGTAAGTCCTCACGTCAGCTTGCAGGACGAGACTCGTAGTGTTAGGCAACAGTTTCACCTTATGATCGACCTCTCACACCTACGCGCTGACTTCCCCATCCTGCATCAGCAGGTCAATGGCCAGCCGCTCGTGTACTTTGACAATGCTGCCTCAAGTCAAAAACCGCGCGCTGTCATCGACAGTCTCGTGCACTACTACGAGAACGACAACGCTAATGTCCACCGTGGCCTGCATGCGCTCAGCAACCGTGCCACCGATGCCTTTGAACTAGCACGGGATAAAGTAGCTCGTTTCATCGGTGCAGGCAGTCCAGACGAACTCATCTTCACCCGTGGCACGACTGAAAGCATCAATCTCGTAGCCAACATCTGGGCCAGTGAGTTTTTAAAACCAGGAGACATCATCCTCTACACCGGCATGGAGCACCATAGCAATCTGGTGCCCTGGCAACTAGCAGCACAAAAATCAGGAGCCAGTGTAAAACACATCCCCGTGCTTGAAGACGGCACGCTTGATCTGGAAAACATTGACGCGCTTCTCACCGAACAAGTGAAGCTTTTCACCTGCGTTCATGTTTCGAACTCTCTAGGCACCATCAATCCCGTCAAAGAACTCTGCACCAAATGTCGAGTTCTAGGTATCAACACCCTGATCGATGGAGCCCAAGCTGTAGGTCACATGTCAGTCAACGTGCAGGACATTGGCTGTGATTTCTACGTCTTTTCAGGTCATAAAATGTGCGCGCCAACTGGTATTGGTGGGCTCTATGGACGTGCCGAAGTTTTAGCTAAAATGCCACCTTGGCATGGCGGTGGAGAAATGATCAATCTCGTCACGCTTGAAACCAGCACTTACAAAGCCGCACCAGCCCGCTTTGAAGCAGGCACCCCTGACATCGCCGGCGTCATTGGGCTAGGAGCTGCCATAGATTACCTTGAAACAATCGGAATTGACCGCATTCATGAGCATGGGGCTGCGCTCACTCGCTATGCGATGCAGCGTCTTACCGAGCTACCCGGCATCCGTATCCTTGGTCCCACCACGGCTGATCGTGGATCACTCACTGCCTTTCATCTCGCCTGTGCCCACCCACATGACCTGGTCGAGTTTGCCAACACTCATGGATTAGCCCTGCGCGGAGGTCATCACTGCACACAGCCGCTGATGAAACGCTTTCAAATCCCAGGCAGCAGCCGTGCTAGCTTTTACTTTTATAACACCAGTACCGAAATCGACCGGATGATGGAAATTCTTCATCGCGCAGTTACTTTCTTCTCCTAATGCCTCTCTCAGAAGATCTCAAAGAACTCTATCAGAAGGTGATCCTGGACCATTCACGATCTCCGCGAAATCAGGGCCAGTTCAGCGCCGACAGTTGCGTTCATATTCATAGCGATAACCCAAGCTGCGGTGATGAGATCGATCTTTACATCCGCTTCAACGAAGACGGGAGCATCAGCGACATCAAATTTGAAGGACAAGGCTGCGCCATCAGTCAAGCTAGCGCCAGCATGATGACCGAAAAGGTCAAAGGCATTCCGAGACAAGAAGTCCTTCAACTGATCCAGGACTTGCAACACACTGTTCTCGGCAACGGCGAAGTCCGCAGCTCAGGAACACTCGGTGAGCTTCAACTTCTTGAAGGTATACAAAAATTTCCCCAGCGCATCAAATGTGCACTACTCGGCTGGCGGGGATTAGAGAGGGCTCTTTACTCAGCTAAACTGACTTAACGAGCGTAAGATAATAAGGGAGTTCACCGTAGCCAATTCACCCTTTCCGAATTCATGAAACGTTTCAATCGCCGCCAATTCCTTCAGAACCTCGGGGTCTCTGCCACCGCCCTGCCCTTTCTTGCTGGATTGCCAAGTCTGACAGGAGCCATAACTCCGCAGCGCAAGCAGCGTTTGATCATCATGTTTTCCCCCAATGGAACATTGCCCAACGAGTTTTGGCCGGACCAAGAAGGAGCAAATGCCCAGTTTAAAAGTATCTTGAAACCACTCGAAGCTTTCAAAGAAAAAACGCTTATCCTTCATGGAATCGCCAATCAAGTTCGAGGAGACGGAGATAGTCACATGCGTGGCATGAGCTGCCTCCTCACTTGCGACGAATTACTGAAGGGAAACATCATGGGCGGCGGCGGCAATCCAGCAGGGTGGGCCAGCAACATCTCCATCGATCAAGAAATTAAAAATTTCCTACAGAGCCGTCCAGAAACTCGCACCCGTTTTGGCTCACTTGAGTTTGGTGTGGCAGTGCCTGACCGCGCCGACCCCTGGACACGCATGAGCTATGCAGGTGGCAATCAACCCATCGCTCCCATTGATGATCCGCATCAGATGCTCAAAAAATTGTATGGTCAGATGCGTGACAAAGAGAGCTTAGTCAGCATCCTAGACGATGTTCGAGACGACCTCAAGCGTGTCTCGGCTAAGATTAGCTCTCGTGATAAAGCCTTATTAGATCAACACATGAGCCTTGTTCGCAACATGGAACAAGATTTAGAGAATGCTGACAAGCATGCAAAACTTAGCCATCCTGCACCCAAGGTTGATCCCAGCATAGAGTTAGTGAACGACAATACTCCTGAGATCAGCCGGATTCAGATTGACCTACTGATCAACAGTCTTGCCAATGATATGGCACGCGTAGCCACCCTTCAATACATGCGTAGCGTCGGCATGGCTCAGATGCGTTGGCTTGGCGTCGAAGAAGGCCATCACTCGCTTTCCCACGATCCTGATGACAATAAGGAAAGCTACGCCAAGCTTCTGAAAATCAACACCTGGTTTGCCGGA
Organism: Prosthecobacter debontii; assembly: GCA_945869675.1. Lineage (GTDB taxonomy): Bacteria > Verrucomicrobiota > Verrucomicrobiia > Verrucomicrobiales > Verrucomicrobiaceae > Prosthecobacter > Prosthecobacter debontii_A. Next base: position 3,016 of record CAMBPS010000048.1, read on the forward strand.
GAGTTTGCCCATTTAGCCAAGCGCTTGAGCGAAACACCTGAACCAACAGGTGACGGAAACATGCTAGACAATACTCTACTTGTTTGGACCAATGAGCTCGGCAAAGGCAACAGTCACACTCTGGAGAATATTCCTTATGTCATGGTGGGCGGCGGTGCAGGCTTTAAAATGGGACGATCCCTCAAATTGGACAATGCCCCCCATAATCGCCTTTGGCTAGCCGTAGCCCATGGCATGGGCCACTCTGAACTCAAAACCTTTGGAAAAGCGGAACTCTGCACAGGCGGGGCATTGCAGCTAAGCTAATTGCGAAAAAACTGCCAAGCAAATTCTCAAGCTCATGCTACATGAGTTTTTGCTCCAAGTATTCAAGACCGGCCGATTGAAAGAATTGATCCGTAGCCAGCAAAAGTGCTGCAGCATCGGCCCGGAATCTGTACCGATTTCACAAAGTAGATTTTCCATGATTTTCGGGGGCATACGCCTAGGATTCAGAAGTCGGCGCCTGTGAACCCGCCTTGACTCACTCAGCTACCTCGCTTTGACTCAGCGTCCCCTATTGCCCATGGAACTGACTGCCATCGTCGAATCACTGCTTTTTGCGACCCAAGAACCCCTGCCACTCACGCAGATGGTTGCCGCTATTAAAGATACGGCCAAGGATATCCGCGATGCAGCCGCTGACCCGAGCGAGGTGCCAGATTGGATCGAGCCTCTGATCGGCGTTGATGAATTGAATATCCGTGGTGCAATCGACGAACTTGTATCGCATTACCACAAAGATAATCGCGCCTTCACCATCGTCGAGCGCCCCCATGGCTGGCGACTCTGTGCCAAGAGCAGCTATTCTGAATGGTGTCGCGCACTTTATCCCGGAAAAAAAGTGCAACGTCTGAGCCAGCCTGCCCTTGAAACCTTGGCTATCATTGCCTATCGACAGCCCATCACCAAGGCAGGAGTCGAGGCCGTGCGCGGCGTCAGCGTCGATGCCATGATGCAGCAGCTCGTAGACCGTGGTCTGGTCAAAGTCGAAGGACGCGCTGAGCTTCCGGGCAAACCCTTACTCTACGGAACTACCGACGGCTTCTTGGACCATTTTGCCGTTAACAGCTTGGATGAGCTACCGAATGCTACTGAACTCCGCCGAGTGAAACTGCCGACCGCCGTCGAACAGCCCAGCCGTGAGGGTCCGTCAGAAACCCAGCTTTCTCTAGAGCCTGTGAATCTGCCTGATTCCCAAGACTAAACCACATCCTGTAAGTGTCCTTTTCAATTAACCCTGCGAGCCCCAGCTAAACGATGTCATTGGATCAAACAAGGGCTCAAATTGATGCCATCGACCAGCAGCTCATCCGGTTGCTTAATGAGCGCGCTGATTGCGTGCACGAGATCGGCGAAATCAAAAAGAAAGATGGCCTGGAAATTTATGTGCCGGGCCGGGAAGAAGCTTTGCTCAAAAAGCTCTGCCAACTCAATGCAGCCCAACATGGCAAGCTCACGGAAAAAGCCATACGCGCCATTTTTCGTGAGATCATGAGTGCCGCCTTAGCATTAGAAAACAATCTCAAAATTGCCTTCCTCGGCCCTGCGGGATCATGGACGCATCAGGTCGCCGTGCATAAGTTTGGAAACAGCGTCGAATACGCCTCCGAAGCCAGCACGGAAGGCCTTTTCGCCAGAGTCGCTTCACGCATCGTGGATTACGGTGTCTTACCCATCGAGCATTCAGCTGAAGGCGCCGTGCACCACACCTTGGATCATCTGGTGGACTCGCCCCTTCAGATCTATGCCGAAATCCTCTGGAAAGTAGAAACTGTCGTCATGGCAAAGGATGAGGATACCGTTCCAACCGCCATCTATGGGCACCCGCAGATGCTAGCGCCCTGCCGGGCCTGGCTTACTTTGAAATTCCCTGGCGTAAAACTCATCGAAAGCGCTTCTTCCAGCCTAGCCGCGACACATGCCGAAGAAGAAGCAGGAGCTGCTGCTGTAGGCACGCCCCTAAGCGCCGAATTGCATGGGCTACGCCTGATTGCCACCACCCCACGTGAATATTCATCACGAGCAAGGTTCATCATCCTCGGGCATCGCAGTGGCGATCCTAGTGGCAATGACAACAGCATGCTCATGGTCCATGCGCATGATCGGGTCGGTTCTCTTTTAGAGGTTCTGCAAGTCTTTGCCAAACGCAGCGTCAACGTTCGCCAAATCGAAAACCGCCCCGTTCCAGGTGATCTCAGCGGTGAGCAAGCCCGCTTCTTCCTCGAGATCAGTGGTCATCATGCAGACCCAGTTCTTCAATCAACGATTGCCGAACTCACCAGCCTGGGTAGCAAAGTCAAAGTGCTTGGCAGCTACCCTGCTCCGAGCTGGATCGAGGAACGCTAACCAGTAATTACAGCTTCTTGAGCAGCCCTTGCAAGAGATCTCCCAAACCTTCTCCCTTGATTAGATTTTTTAGCAACCGATCAATCCTAGGCCGAATCTTCGGATCAGAGAGCGCTCCCTCAGACTCAATGTCAAAGGTCATTCGTCCGCGATCATCGGACAAAGCTTTAATCACTCCACGGGCGATAGATTCCCCCAACTTTGCTTTTGAGACACCTGCTTGAAGCCGAGCTTGAAGTCCCGCACCGCAAGCCAATCGCAGATCCATATCGTGCTGATTCTGCGTGCTATTGAGCCAGGATTGCCCCTCGATCATGACTTCATATTCAGGAAAAGCAAAACGTGTATCCTGACGAAAAGTCAGCCGGTTATTCACGAAGCTGGCCTGCACCACTGCAGGCTCTAACAAGACTCCACCAATCTTTACTGGAGATAAATCCACCCCATACTCCATCAGCTTCCTCATCTCCTTGCCTACAGCATCTCCCATGGTGATATGACCCGCCAGAACGGAACCTTGAGCCAAAGTCAGCTTCAGCACTGATGAAGGGGCCCATTCCCCAGAGTCTGGATTGATCGGCACAATATCACTTTCTCCTGTGAGCTCTAAATTTGCTATTTCTGTAGGCCGCATCAACCCACCGACACGCGCCATGCCAGAGACCTGAAGATGGGCACCTAACAGAGCGCGCATCTTATTGTGACCAGCGAGATTATTGGGATCCACATCAATCCCAGTTAGACTAAAATTCAACTTACCGATGCTAATCTGCACACTAGGGTTCTTGATCGTTAAACTGCCTTCCTCCAAACTGGCGGCACGGATCGCAAAGGAATAATTTGACCCACTTGCCTCAAAGGATGAACTCCTGGTCTCAGTCGCTGTCATTGGGGTTGTTTGTTGAATGGCAATCGCCCTCGACAGCTCTTCTTTGCCCCTCGTTTTTTTGAACAGTGCCTCCAGAGTGCTATCTCCTTGAGCCGTCTGCGTCTCCTGAATCGATGGTGAAACAATGCGTAGTTTCTCGATAAATAGCCGCTTGTTTAGCAGGTCATCTAACTTCACTTCCAGCACAACTTTAGGGATCACAATCAGCGCCACGCCTTCAGTCATGGGTTCACGCTCACTAGGCTCTTTGAAGACCTCATCATCACGCGGCCCCATCTTTACCTCTTGAAAGATGAGTCTCGCAGGTCGGGATAATAGGCTCAATTCAGCATCCGCGATCTGCATCCTGCAGTTCCACTTCTCTTCGGCCAACTTCACCCATAAATCCGGCCCTAAATTCCGCATAATCCACCACGAGCCTATCCCCAGCCCAACGCCGAGCAGAATGCCAAACACAACGATCAAGATCAGTGCAATGCGGATAATTTTCTTCATGATACCCCAGACTAGACCGCGATTGAAATCTCGCAAGGCCTGCCTAGACAACAACGACAGGAGGTAAGTCATCCTCAATTTGATCTCAGGACCCAATGGTTCGAACTTCCAGAAGTTAAAGGGCATACCATGAGGCGAACACCAGCATAGTCTGAAATCATGATGCGAATCACTTTGCATGCCGCAGTTCCTTTATACTCTCCGCACCTCGCATGTCTGTAAAACTTCGCCTCAATACCGCTTCCGCCACCCGTCTTGTTCTTGCCAAAGTCGGCAATCCTCAGCGAGAGGAACCCCTGCAAACATCACGTGAAGTTTTTGATATTTCAGAGCCTGACCAGGCAGCTCTGACTGGGATCTTCTTGAAACCCTTCAAGAATCTCATGGCACATCGGTTCACTCATCATTCTTCCTTGGATAAACATGAGATGAACAACTGCGCCAAAGCCTTGTTTGGCGATAGCGATGATCTTTTGAAATATGGCTGTGAGATCGCTAAGCATCTTTATTCGAAATCTAATCACCCAAACATTAAAGCAGGAGACCTCTGCATCGCCCACGTCAAAGAAATCCACATTGAAGGAGAACTGGTCCAAGGGCTCTGCATCCTAAAATCAGAAAGTGTCACCCCATTCCTCACGATCACGACGAAAGATGGTGATCTGCGTATTTCTACGGAACAGGGCATTCATCCTGAAAAGATCGATAAAGGTTGTCTTATCATCGATTACTGGGGCAACAAGGGCTACTACGTTCTCACTTTTGACCGAAGCGGAAGCGATGCACGATTTTGGACACGGGACTTTCTCGGAGTCGAGGCTGTTCCAGACTCTGCTTTCCTAACAAACGCGTACGCCAAGATGGCCGTCTCATTCATTGAGGAACAAAAACCTGAAGAGGATACACCCCCTTGGGAAACTTGCAATACAGCGCGCCAAGCACTCGATTATTTCGATGAGCGTGAGCGCTTTGACCTGCAAGAGTTTGAGAAGGAGGTGCTTAAAGAACCAGACATGGTAGAGCGCTTTCAGCAACATCGCTCCCGCATGGAAGAAGAGCAAGGTCAGCCATTAGAAACAAGCTTTGAAATTTCCAAGAAAGATATAACCAAGGCCCGAAAACGCATCAATGCCACGCTGAAGCTAGACACAGGCGTCGAGATTCATATGAAATCCACTCTTTCGACAGAAAACGATCCCATTTTAGAACGTGGTTACGATGACAAAAAAGGCATGAAGTTCATCAAGGTCTATTATAACAACGAACTTTCAGCGAGTTAATCAGGTCGGAATTCATCTTTTTGTAGAATGATCCTGTCCACTTGGATTAGAACCTTTCACCATGAGCTTCAGCTTTTTCCCAATTCTCCTCTTAGCAACCCTTTGCCTGACATTGAAGAACGGTCTCGCACAGGACACTGAACTAAAAAGCACGCTTGAGTCCGCCTACAAGCACTGGAGCATTGCCATAGAAAACAAGAGCCCCAAAGCTTGGGCTGCGGCCATCACCATGTATCGTCAGGTCACAACTCGGAATCTGATCGTCAGCCAAGGATCAATTTTTCCTAAAGCTGTCTTCGAGACGACCATCAGTCCAGCCGAAACTTCAAATCTACGTTTACTTGAAGCCCAGGCCGTTGGTGATACCGCACACCTACTTTACTTTGGCAAAGTGAATGTCGGCGGCGAGATGGCAGACATCCCAGACAACCTACTGATGCTCAAATTCTTTCGAGACAAAGGACAATGGAAGTTTGATAGCAACAAGATTATTCATCTGCGCTCGCGTCCCGATCTGCAGGAAAAACTCAAACAAGGCGGCGCTCCTGATTTTTTGGACCTACCCGAGTTTAATCCGCCTGGCAAAGCTCCAACCCCGCCAGCAATCTGTTCTGTTCCGCAGTATATCTCAGGCGGCACGATTCAGTCCATCGGATTTGAAACGGAGGTGCAGATCAATGGCTTCGATTATTACGTTAAAGATAACGTCCTCAAATTTTTCGTCATTGGCGGACTTAACAATGGAGCCAATCAAATCCTTCTGAAAGCCAAGAAGATCGACGTCCCTAAAGGTTCTGACCGCGCTTTAGAATTGGATCTATTCACCAAACCAAGCAAACCAGGTATCAACGGCCAGCGGGTCTTTCACTATGAATATACCGGGTCGGGCGAACCTTCTTCAAGTCGATCCACCTGGGAACTCTCGATGCCTGTGACAACTGAGATGAATGTCATCGTCGCCGAATAATTGCATCTAGACAGAAAGCAATTTCCACAAACAACGTTTGAACCTTCAGCCAATCCAGCCACACCATGAAAAAACTCATCGCCCCCTTACTCACTCTTGCCTTTGCCACTAGTCTTTATTTGGCCCAAGGAGCCGACAATCAAGGGCCGAAACCTCTCCGTATCCTCATCGTCGCGGGCGGTTGTTGCCATGAGTATGATAAACAGCATCTAGCTCTCAAAGAAGGCATCGAATCCCGCCTGAATGCGACCGTTGACGTTGCCTACAATCCAGATAAGACCACCAAGGCCACCTTTGAGATCTACAAATCCAAGGACTGGGCCAAAGACTTCGATCTCATTATCCATGATGAATGCTCAGCTGATGTCACCGATCCCGCTTACGTCGGCAATATTTTAAATGCTCATAAAGCTGGTATCCCAGCTGTGAATCTACACTGCGCGATGCATAGCTACCGCTGGGGCAACTTCAAAGAACCAGTCACTGCAGGAGCCGATAATGCCGGCTGGTATGAGATGATCGGTCTCCAGTCCACGGGTCATGGCCCTAAAGAACCCATCGACATCAGCTTCACCAACCAAGGCCACCCGATCACTAAAGGTCTAGAAAACTGGACAACCATCAACGAAGAACTCTACAACAACGTCCAAATCCTCAGTGGAAAACCTCTTGCCAGCGGCAAGCAAATGGTCAAACCAAAGGTCAAAAAAGGAGAAACTGCTGACCCCGCTGCCAAGGCAACCGAAGTCAATGCCGTCGTCGCTTGGGTCAATGAGTATGGCCCAAAAAAGACTCGCATTTTCAGCACCACGATTGGCCACAATACCGAAACTGTGATGGATGAACGCTACCTTAAACTGATCACTCGCGCAGTGCTCTGGTCCACCAGCCATCTCAACGAAGATGGCACAGCAGTTGCTGGTTACGCTAAATAACACGCTTTTAGGTTCCTCTTAGGTTCCTCAAAGCTGATTACTTTCTCAGCTCAAAATAGTTGACCAATCGTCTCCTCAAGGTTTTAGATAAGCCATGGGGAGAACCAGCGATGCAAAACAACGCCTAATCGAGTCGGTGATCGAATTGATCTGGACCGGCAGCTATGGCAGCACCTCGGTGGATGATATCTGTGAACGAGCAGGAGTCAAAAAAGGCAGTTTTTATCACTTCTTTGAATCAAAAACAGAACTCGCGCTCAACGGAATTGACTACGCTTGGGCTGAACATAAAAAGAAACTAGATCAACTCTTTTCACCGACAACTGTTCCACTCGAACGTCTTAAAAATTGCTTTCGTCACTGGCGAATAGAACAAGAAGATCTCAGGGCTAAGCATGGACGTGTGCTTGGATGCCCTATTCATTCTTTGGGTGCAGAGATCAGCACCATTGATGATCGTCTACGGGATAAGCTTCAACATATCCTGAGTGAGTTCATTCTCTATTACGAAAGCGCGATCCGAGATGCTCACAATAATGGCACAATTGTCGCTCCGAATGCAACCGTGCTTGCACGAATTGTTTTTGCCTACAGTGAGGGACTTTTGCTTCATGCTCGAATTTGGAACGACTTGACTCACATGGACGAACTTGAAGCAGGAGTTCTACTCCTTTTAGGAGCCAATGCAGCCACCTGCCGGTAACATCATTCTATTTATTTTTCAAATTAACCAACTAGTCAACTTTACCAAATTAATGAAAATTCACTTCTACTTTTTGCCCATTTTTCTTCTCAGTGCCTGCGGCCCTCATCAGGGTGGCGATCATGGCGCGGGGATGCAGATGCCACCTGCCCAAGTCACTTTAGCAGCGGTGGAAACCAGAGAACTCGTCGAGTGGGAAGAATTCACCGGTCGGGTAGAGCCTATTGAAACCGTAGAACTCAAGCCACGAGTTTCTGGGTATATTACTCAGGTGCACTTTCAATCAGGTGAGTTGATCACTCAGGGAGATATTCTCTTCACCATCGACCAGCGTCCGTTTCAAACCAAATTACGAGCCGCCAAAGCAGAGGTTTTGAGGGCTCAAGCCAATGCGACAGCCGTTAAGCGTGAGTTTGATCGGGTTTCAGCTTTACTTGCAGCCAAAGCGATCGCTCCAGAACAAGCCGAAATGCGTGAATCCATGAACCTTCAGGGCCAGGCAGCGCTCGAAGCAGCTCATGCGGTGGAACACAGCGCCGAGATCGAGCTAGAGCACAGTGAGGTGCGCGCACCGATCAGTGGCCGCATCAGCCGAGCCATTACCACAGCAGGAAACTACGTCACGGCAGGAACAACTCTACTGACTACCATTGTCAGTATTGATCCCGTTTATGTTTATAGCGACATGGATGAAAACAGCCTCCTAAAGATTCAGGCATTGAAACGCAATAAAAAAAACTATCTCAATGAGGCAGGGAAAATGCCTGTCGAATTGCAACTCTCAAATGAAACGAGCTTTATTCACAAAGGCCATGTCGAGTCTTTTGACAATCGTTTGAATGAAGGGACTGGAAGCATTGTCCTGCGTGCCGAGTTTCCCAATAAGGAAGGCATTCTCACACCAGGTCTTTTTGCCCGCATTCGCCTGCCGATGACCGCCAAATACCCAGCCCTGCTGATTGATGAAAAGAGCATCCTCACGGATCAGGCGAATAAGTACGTGCTTGGAGTCGACGACAAAAACATCACCGTCTACAAGCCTGTCGTGATTGGTCCTAGCATTGATGGCAAGAGAATCATCCGCAGTGGAATTAAAGCGGGGGAAAAAATCATCATCAACGGCATGGCTAGACTGCCAATACCAGGAATGCCAGTTACGCCTGTCGAAGGCGGCGGGGCAAAGCAAGAGCCTAGCGCAGCAGTCAATCATTAAACTGCCTGTGCAGAAATCCCCCATTTTCTGACATGAACTTTTCCAGCTTCTTTATCACGCGCCCCATCTTTGCGGGCGTGCTGTCACTACTGATCTTTATCCTCGGCGCGATCTCACTTTTTCAGCTGCCTATCAGCGAGTATCCAGAGGTAGCGCCACCAACGGTAATCGTGACGGCAACCTATCCGGGAGCCAATCCCAAGACCATCGCTGAAACGGTAGCCTCACCCATTGAGCAAATCATCAATGGCATTGAAAACATGCTCTACATGACCTCTCAAAGCACAGCCAATGGCGTGATGACTCTGACGGTTACTTTCAAACTCGGCACAGACATTGATCTGGCTCAGGTGCAGGTACAAAACCGCGTATCTCAGGTGCTGCCAAAGCTACCAGAAGAAGTGCGCCGCTTTGGTGTGACCACAGTGAAATCATCTCCAGACCTGACTATGGTCGTACATCTGCTGTCACCGAACGATCGCTACGACGAGCTGTATCTGCGCAACTATGCCACGCTCAATGTGAAAGACGAGTTAGCCCGACTACCAGGAGTCGGCCAAGTCCAGCTCTTCGGTGGCGGTGAATACGCCATGCGTATCTGGATTGATCCCGACAAAGCCGCTGCACGTGAGTTGACTGGCTCTGAAATCGTCAATGCAATACGCGAACAAAATGTACAGGTGGCCGCCGGAGTGATCGGTCAGCAGCCAGTCAAAGGCGACGTCCCCTTTGAACTCACCGTCAATGCCAAGGGGCGACTCGTAAGCGAAGAAGAGTTTGAAAACATCATCGTTAAAGTCGGCATCCATGGTGAAAAACTACGTCTTAAAGATGTGGCAAGAATTGAGATGGGCTCGAGCGAATATGCACTGCGCAGTCTTCTCAATAACAAGCGCGCCGTCGGCATCCCCGTCTTTCAACTACCTGGCTCCAATGCTTTATCCTTATCCCAATCCGTACGAGCCAAAATGGATGAGCTTAAGACCAAATTCCCGGAAGGAGTCGACTATGCGATTGCTTATGACCCCACGGTTTTCGTGGAAAAATCCATTGATGCTGTCATCCACACATTGATCGAGGCTATTCTGCTTGTGGTGCTTGTCGTTGTCATTTTCCTTCAGACTTGGCGTGCCTCCATCATTCCTCTAGTCGCCGTCCCAGTATCGCTTGTTGGCACCTTTGCCGTGATGCACGCATTAGGATTTTCCATCAACAATTTGTCCCTGTTCGGGCTGGTTTTAGCCATCGGCATCGTCGTGGATGACGCCATCGTTGTGGTTGAAAATGTGGAACGAAATATCCGTAATGGACTCAATCCCTTGGAAGCTACAAAACAGGCCATGAAGGAAGTCACAGGCCCCATCGTTGCCACAGCTCTGGTGCTCTGTGCCGTCTTCATCCCTACGGCTTTCATCAGCGGATTAAGCGGACAGTTTTACAAACAATTCGCCGTGACGATTGCCATCTCGACGGTCATTTCTGCCGTCAACTCCCTCACCCTCAGCCCAGCCTTATCAGCCCTATTACTGAAGGATCATCACGCTAAAAAAGATCTGCTTTCGCGCCTAATCGACGTTCTCCTCGGCTGGTTCTTCCGCCCCTTCAATCGCTTCTTCGAATGGTCATCCAATTTGTATGTCGGAATGGTCAAGCGCATTATTCGCTTCAGCTTCATTGCTGTCTTAATCTATGGCGGACTGGTTTGGGCTACCATCAAAGGATTTGAAATGGTCCCCTCAGGCTTTGTTCCTGCTCAGGACAAACAATACCTCGTCGGTTTTGCTCAATTGCCCGATGGAGCCTCATTGGACCGAACTGAAGAAGTCATGAGGAAGATGTCAGAGATTGCTTTGAAGCACCCAGGTGTAAAGGACGCTATCGCCTTCCCTGGCCTCAGCATCCAAGGCTTCACCATCAGTCCGAATGCCGGCATTGTCTTTGTTGGACTCAAAGACTTTGGTGAACGTCCACCTGCTACAGTGAGCCTTATCACGAGATTGAAGGGCTTATTTTCTGACGATGGTCCTCCTCAAACTACAGGACCAGATCTTTCTGGCGCTGGGATAGCTGGAGCTCTTAATGCACAATTCTCCACAATCCAGGATGCCATGGTTCTGATGTTCCCACCGCCGCCAGTCAATGGGATTGGCACCACGGGTGGTTTTAAGCTCATGATCGAAGATCGCGCAAATCAGGGCTATGCAGCCACTTACCAAGCCGCTCAGCAACTTGTCGGCGCGGCTTATGGCACACAAAAACTGGCTCAGGTTTACTCTGGCTATACGGTTAATGTACCCCAGCTCGAAGCTGACGTGGATCGCGAAAAAGCCAAGACTCAGGGTGTGCCTTTGCAGAATCTCTTTGAAACGTTGCAAATCAATCTTGGCAGTCTCTACGTGAATGACTTCAACCGCTTTGGTCGCACCTATCAAGTCGTGGCCCAGGCTGAGCCGGAGTATCGCGATGATACTAACGACATCCTACGCCTAAAAACCAAGAACACCGCAGGTCAGATGGTGCCCATCGGCTCTCTCGTTAAAGTGAAGGAGAGCTTCGGTCCGGACCGCGTCACGCATTACAATGGCTACCTAGCTGCAGACATTAACGGTGGACCGCTTCCGCCACTGAGTTCAGGGCAGGCCGAAGAGGTCATGTCAAATCTCGCCAAACAGGCACTGCCCGGTGGATTCGAGTTTGAATGGACTGATCTGACTTATCAAAAAATCATCGCAGGAAATACGGCTATGTTCATCTACCCACTGTGCATTCTACTCGTTTTCATGGTTCTGGCGGCACAGTTTGAAAGTCTGCGTTTGCCGCTTTCCATCATCCTCATCGTGCCGCTTTGTCTGCTCTTTGCGCTGGCGGGCGTCATGATCGTCGGTGGTGATAACAACATCTTCACCCAGATCGGCTTCATTGTGCTGATCGGACTTGCCTGCAAAAATGCCATTCTCATCGTCGAATTTGCCAAAGAACGCCATGACCATGGGCTTAGCCCCTTGGAATCAGCCTTGGACGCCTGCCGTCTGCGTTTACGCCCCATTTTAATGACCTCCATCGCCTTCATCGCAGGTGTGTATCCGCTGGTCGTCAGCACTGGAGCTGGCGCTGAAATGCGTCGGGCTATGGGAACAGCTGTCTTTGCCGGAATGATCGGCGTGACCTTTTTGGGACTCTTCCTGACGCCTGTGTTTTATGTCCTGATGATGAAACTTGGTAAACAACCAAAACCAGTGACAACAGACCACGCATGAACTCAAAAAGCGGACTTAATCCTGAACAACCAACAACCATGATCATACGCCTGCTCTTCCTCTTTCTAACCACAAGCGTCATCGCTCAAGTCGGGCCAAACTACGCACGTCCTGAAGTCGAATCGCCGGCCAAGTTTAAAAACGTCACTTGGCGTGCAGCCACTCCGTCGTCCCACCTACCTAAAGGCGAATGGTGGAAGATTTATCATGATTCCAAGCTCAATGAACTCGAATCCCGAGCGACATCGAACAATCAAGAATTGAAAGCAGCCATCGCTCGTTTTGATCAAGCGCGAGCGACCGCTCGGCTGTCACGCGCAGAGTTTTTCCCCACCATCAGCCTTCCTCTCAGCGCTGAGCGACAGGGAACCTCGGCACAGATGCCAACCCCCTTCCCTCTCAACGGCATTCGCTACGATGGCCCAGCCTACAATGCCCTGATGGATTTCGGCTGGGAACTGGATCTCTGGGGCAAAATCAGACGTGGCGTAGAAGCCGACAAAGCCAACGCAAACGCGGCTGCTGATGCCATTCACAATGTGCTTCTTGGCATCCAAGCTGACGTGGCCTCGAACTATTTCAAGCTTCGGGCCTTGGACATTGAGATAAGACTGGTCAAAGAAGCCGTTGCCCTTCGTGGAGAGGCTCTTCAAATTGCTAAAGCTCGCGTTTTGGCGGGCGCCGGCAGTGAATTAGAACAGGCTCAGTCAGAAACCGAAGTTGCGACAGCAGAAGCCGAAATATCATCCCTACAAGCACAGCGTGATCAGATTGAGAATGTGCTATCCACCCTTCTTGGCAGCAGCGCTGCGAGCTTCCACATTGAGGCCCGATCAGGATCACTCTCCAACCCGCCCAATCTGCCATCAGGCGTACCAAGCGACCTCCTAGAGCGACGCCCTGACATGTCTCAAGCTGAGCGGCAACTCGCAGCAGCAACAGCTCGTATCGGAGTCGCCAAAGCACAGTTTTTCCCCAGCATCAAACTCATTGGACGCGGTGGCTTTCAAAGCGGTGACATTGACCTACTCCTGCGCCCAGATTCCTTGATGTGGGGAGCTGGGCCAAGTGTCAGCATTCCGTTATTTGCAGGTGGTAAAAATCGCTTCAATCTGCAAAAGAGCAAAGCCCAACATGATGAAGCCCTGGCCATGTATCGCCAAGCCTTTCTGGGAGCGGTTGCCGATGTCGAAACCAGTCTATCCAGTCTTCGCCATCTCAGCATTCAATCTGCGGCTCAGCAACGCGCACGCGAAAGCTCTGAGCGGGCCGCCTCTTTAGCCAAAACACGCTATGAATCTGGCACCAGTCCCTATCTGGATGTGATTGAGGCTAATCGAACCGCCCTCATCACTCAACGCGCTACAGCCCAGATTGCAGGACAGCGACTTAACGCGAGCATTTCTTTAATCAAAGCGCTCGGCGGTGGCTGGGAACAAGGTCAAGTCATCCACATTCCGCCCGTGACAAAAGATCCTGCCGCCCGCTCGCAACCAGAAATAGAGAGCAACAGCTTCATGACCCAGGTGAAAGGGTTATTCATTCGAAAAAAATAATCGCCTTCACAGTTCTGCGATAGCGAGTAAGTTCATGATTGCCTTAGGCACAAAACTCGACGGTTCGACATACTCGGGTGATTTAGTCCCATCGACGCTACGCTCCGAACAGTGAGCGTTGCCACCGACTGGCCCCAGCGCATCAAGCGTGGGGCCAAGATCACAGAGATAGTTTGCATCACTAAGACCGCCTCGCCGCATTGACAAAGCCTGCTCACCCATCGCACTGGCGTGCTTTTGCCAGAGTTTGAAGAGTCGATCCGTCTCCATGCCACCCGGCCAAGCCCGCGTTCCACCCACCTGCTCAACCCGAATCTCAGCCCCAGCTTCAGTGATACCGGCAAGAGCTTCTAAAGCCTGACCAGCGGAAGCCAGAACAACTGGATCAAAAGCCCGCATTTCCAACTCAGCCACAGCTTCATGTGGCACACGATTCAAAACGGTACCGCCGTGAATATTCGCCACATTGATGGTTAGATCGCGCGTGAAATCGGTCAGCTCAGCAACGCCTGGCAGCAGCTTAGACAGTTCCACGACAGCATTGATTCCAAGGGTATGATTGCTACCAGCATGAGCCGCACGTCCCGTGCAAGTGATTCGATATTCAGCCCGCCCCTTACGCGAGGTCACGATATGCCAGCCCGCTTTGTCGAGCGGAGCGCCTTCAAAAACAAGCACCGCACGAGCGCCCTCAGGACAAAGATCGCGGGTTCGCTCAGCAAAATCAGAGCCGATGACCTCCTCCGCTGAATTGGCGGCTATCAGCCAATGTGTTGATTCAAAAAGGGCAGGATTAACTTCACGCAAGACCTGCATCATCAGCCAGATCATCAGGGTGCCACCCTTGTTATCAACGGTGCCAGGACCGTAAATTCGGTTCCCTTCTTCCAGCCAGCCGAAGTGATTGAGTATTTCCTCCTCAGGCGGAAAAACAGTGTCCAAATGCGTCACTAACACGATGGGCTTTGGATTCAGCGGCCCACGGCTCAAAAACAAATGATGCCCATGCTGTGAGTGGGCGGAAGGCGTCAGCGTCGGAATAAAACCAAGTTCTAAAAAACAATCTGCGGTCAGCCTAGCCAGTTCATCCACGCCTTCAACATTCGTGGTAAAGCTATTGATCTTCACCATACGGTGCAGCCAACTGAGAGCTTTTGGCAGATGTTTTTCAGCGCTGTGTTTGAGTTGTGCGACGTCCATGCAGAGTGATCTCATCGTCTGGCTACCCTATTTTTCAAAGCATAAAGATGCGTCTGAGTCTTGCTCGGCGATCTTTGCCATTCCATACTCCGAATTCATGCTACCTCCCATTCGCGCAGTCATTTTTGATTTTGACGGTCTCGTTGTTGATACTGAGAGCGTCGGTTATTTTACTTGGAAGAAGATCTTTGACGATTACGGCCATCATCTTCCCTTAGAACGTTATGCCCAAGTCGTCGGCACTGATTTCAATACCAGTTATGATCCGCGCAAAGATCTGGAACAACTCACCTGCCTGAGCTTTGACTGGGACTCTGTGGAAGTCCTACGTCGTGAGTCAGAAAACGAGCTACGCAAGACTTTATTCCCACTCCCAGGGGTCATTGATCGCCTCATGGAAGCCAATGATCTTGGTCTCAAAACCGCCATTGCCAGTAGCAGCCCACGCACATGGATTGATTCCTGGATGATTCAGCTCAATCTCCGGAATCATTTCCACCACATCACTACCGTAGATGATACAGGCAAGGTAAAACCGGATCCCTCGATCTTTCTCCATGCAGCTGAAAGTTTAGGCGTCGCACCTGAAGAGGTCGTCATCTTTGAGGACTCTCTCAATGGACTGCGCGCAGCTCAGGCAGCGGGCATGCGCTGCATCGTTGCACCTGGCCCTATGACGCGACACCTCGATTTCACGGGCGCCTGGAAACGAGTTGAATCCTTGGCGCACGTCTCTCTAGCTACTCTAGCATAGCGCGGAATTCCGCCTCTGAGAGGATCTTCACGCCGAGTTTGGTTGCTTTGTCCAGCTTGCTGCCGGCATCGGATCCAGCAAGTAAGTAGGTCGTCTTGCCACTGACGCCACTGCTAATCTTGCCTCCGTTAGCGCGAATGGTGTCGGCCATGGTTTCGCGATCCTGGCTTAGCGTGCCTGTGATGACCCAAGACGTGCCTGCTAGCTTATCACTAGCTGCTTCGACGGCCTTTTGCACAAAGTTTAGCCCTGCTGTGCGCAGACGTTCAATCAACGTTTTGTTCTCCTCTTCATGAAACCAGGCATGAATGCTGGGTGCGACAATACCACCAATGTCCGGGCACTGACTTAATTCATCAATGCTGGCCGCTGCGATCGCATCAATGCTGCCAAAATGCTCGAGCAACTTGCGAGCGCCACCGGCACCGACGTGCAAAATACCCAGCCCGAAAATCAGTCGATACGGATCCTGCTTTTTACTGGCTTCGACAGCTTTGAGGTAATTGTCGATACTCTTGGTGCCCACCCGTTCAAGCCTGGCTAAAAGCAGCTCGTTTAAGGCATACAAATCGCCCGCATTTTTGACAAGCTTGATCTCCACGAGTTGGGCGACAACGGATTCACCAAGCCCGCTGATGTCCATCGCGCCACGGCTGACAAAGTGCTCGATTCGACGCTTCACGACTTCTGGACAATGCGAATTGAGGCAACGAATGACGACTTGCTCTTCATCGCGATGCACAGGCGTGTTGCAACTAGGGCAGTGCGTTGGCGGCACCACACTGCGTTCTTCCCCAGTGCGTTTCTCCGTCTTCACACTGACCACAGCGGGGATGATTTCTCCCGCCTTTTCAATGATCACTCGGTCTCCGATTCGAATGTCTTTACGCTCAATCTCCTCGTAGTTATGAAGCGTGGCATTGCTCACCGTACTACCGCTGACGAGGACGGGTTCAAGACGTGCCACAGGTGTGAGAGCTCCCGTGCGACCCACCTGAATATCGATGGCCAACAGCGTGGTCTCAGCCTGCTCAGGAGCATACTTGTAAGCAATGGCCCATCGCGGTGCCTTGCTGGTTGCTCCCAGGTTCTTTTGATCCTCAAAACGATTCACTTTGATCACCGCCCCGTCTGTTTCATAGGGCAGCGATTTGCGCTTCTCATCCAAATCACGAATGGCCGCAATGAGGTCAGCCGCGTTATCCGCATGCCAGATGTGATCCGCTTTGCGTAAGCCTGCATGATCCAGAAGTGCATACATATCCGCCTGCGATTGCACCTCCACACCCGTGGCATCAGCGACGCCATAAAACACAAGATCCAGAGGCCGTTTGGCAGTAATCTTTGAATCGAGCTGTTTCAGCGCGCCGGCTGTCGTATTACGAGGATTGGCAAAGAGCTGTTCCCCTGCCTCTTCGCGCTCCTTGTTCAATCGATGAAACACAGCCTTCCTCATGAAAACTTCACCGCGCACCTCAAAGGTCTGAGGTCCATCAGCAGGCAGGCGAAGAGGCAATGATTTGATGGTTTTCAGATTCGCGGTGACATCGTCGCCCGTCTGGCCATCGCCTCGCGTAGCCCCATACTTGAGCACTCCGTTTTCGTAGCGGATGGTGATGGCCACACCATCCACTTTGGGCTCAATGACACAGTCAATTAGATCGCGACCTAGGCCTTTCTGCAATCGAGCAAAGAACGCAGCTAACTCCTCCTCGGAATAGGTATTGTCCAGACTCATCATCGGCACCGTATGTCGAATCTGAGTAAAGCCTTCAATGGGTGCTCCGCCCACACGCTGCGTCGGCGAGTCCGCTGTCAGCAGATCCGGAAACTTAAGCTCGAGGTCCTGAAGCTCTCGCAGCATGAGATCAAAGTCCTTGTCCGAAATGATCGGACGCCCCACCACATAATAGAGGCGGTTATGGCGATGCAATTCAGTGCGTAGAAATTCGGCGCGGGCAGCAGCTTCAGCGTGAGTCATTGCCTTTCCATACCCAAGAAACCACAGGTAGGCATCAAAAAAATGTGATTCAAAGCATTCCCATGCCACCACTCATGATCCAGGTCTTCAAGGTCGGAAACTGAGTCACATCCAAGTCGATCCCGCAGCCAAATGGCGCGGCATTGACGCTTTGCAGGTTCAGTTTCCCCTCGCAGATCTTCAGAGTCGCAAAACCTGCCTCATGAGGGCAATAGAGATCAGCATGGTTAGCCAGCACCTGCTGCTGCACAGAATCTGGATACATGCTGAGTCCTCGAAAATAATGATGCCCATTCCGTTCAACGTGAGGAATGCCCAGCATCGCGACCACAGCCAAGTCTTGCAGCAGAGCCACAGGCCCGACATTGGCCAAATCCTCCGCACTTTGGATGAGTAGACGCCCACAGGATAATGAACGTGATTGAATCAAAGCCGCATTCGCTAGGCTTTTGACGATGCCTTTGCAGTTCTTATGACTGGTGCCACTGTAACCGAGACTCAAAGCGCGAGGGAGATCCTCTAGAGCACCATCGGATTCATCCATGATGAGCCTCGGAGCTTCAGGCCATTGAGCTAGCTTGGTCGCGAAATCGTCCTTCAGTGCCTGAGTCCGGGCTAACGGCTGCTCAACCAGGAGCAAACTTCGAAACAAGGGTGCCAGAGAAAGATCCGAAGCGAGACTCTCATAAGCCAGGCGAAATTCGTTCAAATCGGAGAACTGCTCATTGCCATCAAGAGTCAATTGAAAGCCTTGCTGACAGTTTTCGACTAACACCCCAGTGATCTCACGAAGGCGCGGTAAATCGACCTCCAACTGGCCTGAGAGTTTGATTTTAAAACAGCTCAGACCGTAAACACGAATCGACTCTTCAAGCGAGTGAGGTAATCCATCATCAAGCATCTTCGCATCCGAAGCACGCAGAGGATCACCCAGTCCTACGGTGTGCCGAACCACGACCTGAACCAGGGGTTGCTCTAGAACCACCGAAGCGATCCTCTGCCCCCTCAGCTCGGGATGAATTTCCCCAAAGTCAATCTGAAGGGCCTCCGAACGCATCAGCTGATGAAGCGGCGTGTTTTTCGCCCGGCAAAGCCCATCCAACACCGCTCGCTCCATGAGGCTGACACCCAAATTTGCCAATAAAGCAGGCTGGGAACGCAACATTGCCCAGCGCGCCTGCTCTTCATGAAGAGCCAGCCACCAGGCAAAGAATGACACAGGCTTTTGAGCCGCGTTTTCGGCAATTCTGGAAGCGTTTTGAATCACCGCCAGCATCTCGGCGAGATCCAACTCAAAAGACGTGTCTGGATTTTTGGTGAACCATTTCGGCGGCAACCCTTCACTGGACAAGCCCTGAACGGCGACCCCATCCACCACCAAATCCACACGGACAAACAAGTGCGGTAACGCGGTCATGCTGGCGATTCCATTGCCTAAAGGAAAGCGCGTCTGCATTGGCAGCACGTGAAACTGAGTATCGAGAAGCGTAAAAGTCACTTAGAGAGCATCCACAGCCAGCAGCCCGCCGCAAGGACACAGGGATTCAAATGAGGAAGATGGCATTCTCCCTGCGCGTCGTGGTTGCACTCAGGCTAGAGCGCGCTAGATAGACGGCCCTCCATGTCCGCTCCAACCAATCGAATCGACGCCCATTTTGCCAATCTCCGCGCCAGCGGAAAGCGTGCCTTTGTCGCCTACGTGGCCGCAGGTGACCCTTCTTTGGAGGCGACGATTGACATCGTCCTAGGCCTAGAACGTGCCGGAGTGGACATTGTCGAGCTAGGCGTCCCCTTCTCGGATCCACTCGCCGACGGGGTGGTCAATCAAATGGCAGCGGACCGCGCCATCAAAGCAGGTGCCTCCACGCCTAAGGTTCTGGAAATGATCCGCCAGCTCCGCACCCAATCTCAGATCCCTCTGGTGCTCTTCACTTACCTCAATCCCGTGTACACCTACGGCTACGAGCGCTTCCATGTTGATGCGGCTGCGGCTGGAGCGGATGGTGTGCTGGTATTGGACCTGCCGCCCGATGAAGTCGCCCAGAATCCTGAGCTGAAGCCGACGCCTGAGCTGCGCCACATCCAACTCATCGCACCGACCTCACCACCAGAACGTATCGCCAGCATCGCCAAGTGCGCTGAAGGATTCATTTATTATGTTTCTCGTCTCGGCGTCACCGGTGCTCAGGTCGAAGTGGCGACTGGTATCGCTGAACAAGTGGCCGTCATCCGCGCAGCGACCGATGTTCCCGTCTGTGTCGGCTTCGGCGTTTCAAATCCTGAGCAGGCCGCACAAGTCGCCAGCATGGCCGATGGCGTGGTCGTCGGCAGTGCCATCGTCAAACTCATCGAGAAAAATGGCTCGGCCCCCGATTTAGCTGCCCAAGTTGAAGCCTTTGTGAAACCGCTTGTCGCTGCTGTCAAAGCCCTCCCTTAACCCTCTCTTTTCATGACCCTGAACTTCACTAAAATGAATGGCGCTGGCAATGACTTCGTCATGCTGGATAACCGTGATCTCTCTTTAGCCCTCACCAAGGATCAGATCGAAAAACTCTGTGATCGCCATCGTGGCATCGGTGCGGACGGACTCCTCTGTGTGGAGCCAGCCACAGAGGGTGGCGACTTCAAAATGCGCTACTACAACGCAGACGGTGGCGAAGCTGAAATGTGCGGCAATGGCGCACGCTGCTTTGGCCGTTTCGTCAATCATCTGCATGGGGATTCCCTGTCCAAGATTCGTTTCGAGACTCTGGCAGGCATGATTTCTGCCGAATTTGAAGCGGGCCAGGTGCGCATCAACATGAGTGCGCCGCACGGTCTGAAACTGGGCGAAAACCTCCCCGTGGCTGGAACCAATCTCAGCGTTCACAGCGTCAATACGGGGGTTCCTCATGCCGTGGTCTTTGTCGAGGATCTGGAAAATGTGCCTGTCCGCGAATGGGGCGCTGCTTTGCGCTATCATGAAGCCTTTAAACCCAAAGGCACCAACGCCAACTTTGCCAGTGCTCTCGCTCCAGACAGCATCGCCATCCGCACCTATGAGCGTGGTGTGGAAGATGAAACCCTCGCCTGCGGCACCGGCATGGTCGCCTGCGCCCTCATCCATCATGAACTCACGGGTGCCGCCAGCCCCATCTCCGTGCTCGTCAAAGGTGGCGACACTCTCCGAATTGGCTTCACCGAGTCCGCTCCCCATGAATACACCGACGTGACTTTGTTTGGCCCAGCGGATTTTGTGTTTCAGGGGATTGTCCAACTCTAGTGTCGTATGCCTGAAATTAGCCGGTTTCTTGGGATCATCATTCGAATGCATTATCGTGACCATGCCCCGCCGCATTTTCACGCCCACTACGGCGAATTTGAAGTTACCGTTGAGATTGAAACGGGAGTCGTCACCGGACGTTTTCCCAAACGAGCCCTCGCCGCGGTCATTGAATGGCATAGTCTGTATCAGGACGCCTTGCTTATCGACTGGCAAAAAGCCGAAAACCGTGAGACCTTGGACAGCATCCCTCCACTGGAATAGTCATGAATTTTCTCCACCTCTCAAAAGCCGCTCATTTAGGTGGGTATCGTTTATATTTGGAGTTCACGGACGGTGCCTGCGGACAAGTCGATCTAGCCCAGGAATTAACGGGTCCCGTTTTTGAGCCGCTTCGAGACATCGACTACTTCCAACATTTTAGTCTCAATCCTTCAACCATTGAGTGGCCTAACGGGGCAGATTTTGCACCGGAATACTTGCACAGTCTCTTATCAAACAACGCTTCTCGCCATTTAGCCACAGCTTAAGCTCCCATTCCCTCTATGTTCGCAGGAACCCACACCGCCATCGTCACCCCTTTTATCCATGGTCAACTTGATGAAGAGGCCCTCAAAAAGCTCGTCGATTTCCAGTTCGACAACGGCGTCACCGGCGTTGTCCCCTGCGGCACGACGGGCGAGTCCCCGACACTCGATTATGATGAACATGAGCGAGTGGTCCAATTGACGGTCGAGTTTGCCAAAGGTCGTGGCGTGGTCATGGCGGGCACAGGCTCCAACAGCACTCGCGAAGCCATCGAACTGACCCAGGAAGCCGAAGCCGCTGGCGCCACCGCCTCCCTGCAAGTGGCGCCTTATTACAACAAACCTTCCCCGGAAGGTCTTTATCAGCATTTCAAGGCCATCGCCGATAACACCAAGCTCCCCATCATGCTCTACAGCATTCCTGGCCGCTGCGGCATCGAGATCGGCCTAGACGTCATTGTCCGCCTGGCTGAGTCCTGCCCCAATATCCGCGCCATCAAGGAAGCCGGCGGCAATCCTGAGCGCGTCAGCCAGATGAAGCAGCTGCTGCCCTCGAACTTTGAAATCCTGTCTGGCGACGATGGCCTCACCCTTCCGTTCATGTCAGTGGGTGGCGTCGGCGTTGTCAGTGTGGCCTCCAACCTGATTCCAAAACAAATCAGCGACATGGTGAACCTCGCGCTGAAAGGTGACTACACAGCGGCTCTGGGCATCCATTCCCAGTATTACCCGCTGTTTGCCGCCTTCCTGAAGCTTTCCACCAATCCCATCCCGATCAAAACCGCGATGGCACTGGCTGGGCATTGCAGCAACGAACTACGCCTTCCCTTGGTCCCCATGGAAGACGCCAAGACGGCTGAGCTTCAAGCCACACTGAAAAGCCTGGGCTTGATCTAACCTTCGAGGACCGAAGCAGGACTTAAGCATGAAGTGAGGCTTTTAAACCTAGAAGCTGGGCTTGATTACAACATTTACTCGATTGTCAGACTAAACAGGATTTTTTCAGACCTGTTCATCCTGCCCTCTTGTTAATCCTGTAATATCTGGTGCCCTATTATTGATACGTAAGCCCTGGGATCGAAACCATCAGAACCATTTTACTGAGCGACTTTTTCAAGTTCGCCCGTATGTTTGAGCCTTATCATCATGCTCGATATCTTTTCCAATCCCCTTAACACCTTTGGCATGGGCTTCGCTCTTGGCTGCGTTTTTCTCGTCATGTCTTACTTCAATCACTGGAAGACCAAAGGCGAATTCAAACGCTACAAGACTCATCTCAGTGATAAGCTTGAGCTAGACGCCCGCCAGATGCAGGAGACCAGCAAGGATAAAACCAAACTGGCTCAGGAAAATGAAAGCCTACGAATGCAGGTCGCACGCCTGAATGAAAAGCCTGAAAACAAGCTCCAGCGTGAACTGGAAATCATGGCCCGAGCTGAAAAGCACATGATCATCAATGCCCCCGGTTTTGCTCCCGCTTGGGAAATGGCCAAGTCTCAGGCACTCTCGCAGATCGAGACCGAAGAAAAGGGACTCTCCTTCCCTCAAAAGATCTTCCGCAAACTCATCGGCCCAGGTTCCACAGGATCCACCGTCGCTCTGCCTGAAAGCGCCTTGAATGCCGCCAAGAACAGCAACGACTCCAACAGCAACGCTGCCTAAAATGAGCGCGATCCGGCCAGAAAAGGTCAAGTTCATGCTGCTGGCCACCGACATGCAGCGCGCCGTCCGCTTCTACAAAAGCGTCTTTGGACTCGACGAGATTTTCGTCAGCGAGTTCTGGAGCGAGCTCAGCTTTGGCAATGCCATCATCGCCTTTCATGGCGGGCACGACGGCAGCCTGAATCCCACGGGACTCAGCCTGCAATTCGAAGACGTGTTTGACGTCATGGACCTCATCGAAAAAGCCGGAGGCAAAATCCTCGACCTGCCCATGCAGAGAGAGGGCGAGCCCATCCTGCTCGGACGCTACCGCGACCCCGAAGGCAACGAAGGCTTCATCACCCAATACGTCGGCTGACCTTTAATCGCCAGTTGGCTAGGCTCCGATGGCCAACCAACTGAATTCCACAGCATAAACACGAGTTGTGGACCAAGTTGAGATCACCGCCTGAAAACCTGACTCGGTGATGTGTCCGACTTTGACCGTCAGCCGAGCACTTTCATGCTGATCCACATCAAAACCCGTCAGCCCCAGATGAACCACCGGCGGCGAAGCAAAAGGCGAGATAAAGGCAACATCGACCACGAAGAAGCGACTCTCTTCCGGCAGCGTGACAGGATCAGCCAGATTCCAACCCGGCGTCAAAACACCAGCACCGTGAGTCGCCGACAAAAGATTCCAAGGGAGCGAAAGTGTCATACACTAGGCACAAATGTGGGTTGACTGATGAAACGAAAACTGCACCATCGACTACCCTTTAGGTTAAGCCGCATTGCTGTTATTTGGCGCATTGAACTCACTCCCTCTCTCTCCTGATAATCGTCGATTTATGAAACAGATTCTGACCTCATCTACCTTGCTGCTGAGCCTCGCCTTACTCGCCTCTGCCACCGCTGCTGAAACGCCGAAGGGCCTGAGCGCTGGCGACTGGTCCTCCATCCGCGCCGCCTATGAGGCGGGGCAGCATCAGTTTCATCGGCAAGAGGACGGGACGCAGGTGGCGCGCAATCCAGGGCTGGGGTGGACGATGACGTTTGATGACAAGGGCTTCACAGCGACGAATGGGAAGTGGACGTGGGGTCTGGAGCTGGAAGCTTCTGTAGCTGATCTCACAGAGGCCAGCTATAGCGGCGGGCAAACGCTTGCGATTCCCCGCACCCCGCACCTCACCGAGTGGTTCATCAATGACCAGCGCGGCCTGGAGCAGGGTTGGACACTGACGGCTCCGGCGGAGATTCGGCTGCGGGTGCGCGGCGACTTGAAGGCGTCCGTGAGCGCCCAAAGCATCAGCTTCGGCGGCCAACTCAACTACTCCGGCCTGAAAGCCTGGGACGCCACGGGCAAGACGGTATCGACGCATTTCGAGGCGACGGCGGAGGGTTTTGCGGTGCGGTATGATGACACGGGCGCGCAGTATCCGATCACCATCGACCCGCTGGCCCAGAATGCCTACCTAAAGGCCAGCAACACCGAGGCGAATGATAGTTTCGGCATCTCCGTGGCGGTGTCAGGGGACACGGTGGTGGTCGGGGCAGATTTTGAGGACAGTAGCAGCACGGGCGTCAACTCCACGCCAAACGAGCTGGCCAGTAATTCCGGAGCGGCCTACGTGTTTGTGCGCAGCGGCAGCACCTGGAGCCAGCAGGCCTACCTAAAGGCCAGCAATACCGGGGCGAATGATCTATTCGGCGGCTCCGTCGCGGTGTCAGGGGACACGGTGGTGGTCGGGGCAGCTAATGAGGACAGCAGCAGCACGGGCGTCAACTCCACGCCCAACGAGTTGGCCAGTAGTTCCGGAGCGGCCTACGTGTTTGTGCGCAGCGGCAGCACCTGGAGCCAGCAGGCCTACCTGAAGGCGAGCAATACCGGGGCGGATGATCAATTCGGCGGCTCCGTCGCGGTGTCTGCGGACACGGTGGTGGTCGGGGCAGTTACTGAGGACAGCAGCAGCAC
>CAMBPS010000049.1 GCA_945869675.1 Prosthecobacter debontii
CCTAGGCTGGATGCAGCACTCGCAATGGGGGCTGAACGAGTGATCCAGTCGAATCAATCAAACATCACTGAAGCCGTTCTCGAATGGACAGAAGGTCATGGTGTAGATGCTGTTCTTCTGTGTATCGGAGGCAAAGGCAAGGACGCATCTGATTTAGCCATTTCTTGCCTTCGTGACCGTGGCGTCATGGTGATCGTAGGCATGCATGATGCGGAACTCACGTGGAAGTCTGCCTACATCAAAGACATTCAAGTCCGTTACAGCCGCAGCTATGGCCCTGGGCGCTATGATCCAAACTATGAATGGGGTAGTCATGACTACCCCATTGGTCACGTTCGCTGGACAGAGAACCGGAATTTCGAGGCCTGCTTGCAGCTGATGAAATCAGGTCAGCTAGATCTTGCTCCCATCACCACTCGAAGCATCGAATTTGAAAATGTCATCGGAGTCTATGATCATCTCGATTCAGAATTAGGCGTGATAATTAACTATTCGAATCGGGCAAGCGTGCCACAGTCATCATTCCAAGCTCAGAAACTATTTTCTGCTCCGAACGTCGCTTTGCAGACCCTTAATCATGCTTGTAATACTTTAGATGTCATCGGTGCAGGCAATTTTGCCCGAACCATGCTACTGCCGCATCTGAAAGGTGAACTCACTTTCGGCACAATTGTCAATCGCACGGGACTCAGTGCGAATCACGTCAAACAGAAGTTCGGCTTTAACCGTGCCTCCACAGATGCATCCGACGTTTTTTCTGGCTCTGCTGGATCGGTAGTGATCGCGACATGTCATCATCTGCATGCCCCATTGACGCTATTGGGTCTAGCGGCTGACAAACATCTCTTTGTCGAAAAACCAATGTGTCTGAGTCGTGACGAATTGACTCAAATCGACCAGGCCGTTTTGAGAACGAAAGGCAGCCTGATGATTGGCTTTAACAGACGCTTTGCACCAGCTACTCAGGAGTTGAAAATACTTCTCGAAAGTATTTCTGGGCCAAAGTCTTTGGCCTTTCATATTTTTGCGGGACCACTCTCTCCTGATCACTGGTATGCCCAACTGGAGCAAAGTGGTGGACGCATTATTGGAGAGGCTTGTCACTTCTTTGATTATGCTTGCCATCTCTTGGGCACGCCCATTCAGGTCACGGCACAGGAGGTGGGTCGCCATGCATTCCCTGACTCTATGACAGCCCAAATTGAATTTTCAGACGGTTCTTCAGCACAAATTATCTATTCAGCTCAGGGTGATGCCGCTTTCCCCAAAGAGTCATTTCGTCTTTTCGGCTCCGGATTTGTCGCAGAATGTGAGAATTTTCAACGCCTGACCATTTATAGGAATCGCAAGCAACGTGTTTTCAAATTCTCCAGCAAAGGGCATGCAGAAGAGATGAATGCTTGGTTAAAATTCCTCAAAGGTAAGTCCATCCACCCTCTGGCCTATCCAGAAGCACAACAGAGCATGCGCTTGACCTTTGCCGCGATGGACTCCATCCGAGAGAGTCGCACGATTGCAATTTAATGCCATTCGATGAGTTTGCTAAAAAAGCTTTCATGGTATCGTCACCGCCTCAGCGCTATGAGCCTAGAGGAGGTGAGGTGCCGTCTCGTCGCTAAATGGCGCGTTTGGACCGAAGCTGGCTTTATTGAGAAAATTCAAAGCTTCGAAAGCCTTGCCGTGAATACCAAAGCACTGCGTCTGCCAGAAGTATCCACCTTCCCAAATGTCTATCGTAATCAGTTGGTCTTAGATGCCAACCATCTGCTCAAAGGAGAATGGCAGCTCTTTGGTTGGAAAACTATCGATTTAGGGGCACCGCCATGTTGGCACCGCGACCCAAACTTTGGCACAGTTATCGATCCAGACATACCTGCTCATCGCCTGAATCATCGTGATCTACCTAGCGGCGCGGACGTCCGCACGATTTGGGAAATCAACCGCTGGGCAGAAATGACCCGCTTGGCCATGCATGGTTGGATCAATCATGATCTTGATGCCATTCGCACCTCTCAGCTTTGGGTTGAGGATTGGTGTGATCGCAATCCCCCAGGTGTGGGCATCAACTGGACAAGCGCGCTTGAAGTTGCCTTAAGACTGATCAATTTCACTTGGTTTGACACACTTGTTTCAGCTGTCGGAGACAGCACGCTTAGTTCTGCGCAGACTAGCCTTGTTAAGCGCATCGTGCCAATTCATGCGGCTTGGATTTGCCGTTATCGCTCCAACGGTTCATCGGCTAACAATCATTTATTGGGCGAGCTTTCAGCTCTCATTCTTTCTGGATCACGCTGGCCAGGACTTGAAAAGATTACCTGCTCAATCGAAAAAAATTGGCAGATGCTTGGCAATGAAATTCTAAGCCAATTTGCCGAAGACGGCGGCAGCCGTGAGCAAGCCTTGCGTTACCATCTCTTTAGCTTTGATCTAGCTTGGCAAGCTGCACGAGTCATGGGCTGCAAAGCGGGTCCGGTATATGACCGTTTATCTTTAGCAGCGACCTTTTTCGCCGATGTCAGTCAAAAGAGCGAGTCCTGGGACTTCGGGGACAGTGATGATGCGCAGGTGGTGCCAGTAACTGCTGTGAGAGCTAATGCGATTCAAGAATGGCAAGACTGGTGCAATGGTAAGCCAGGCGTGCTTCAGGCATGGCTTGGCAAATCACCCATTGCTCGCCAACTAATTGCTAGCAATGAATGGCGTGCTTATTCGACCAGTGGAATTGCTGCAGTGCGTTCCCATGGCTGGTTTGCTCGGCTAGATGCCTCCCCACTCGGGTTCGGTAACATTGCTGCCCACGGTCATTGTGATGCGTTGCATCTGTCGATCTGGGATTCTGAACTTGCTTTAATTATTGATCCCGGAACTGGATCCTACTTTGGTAATGTCGAACTACGGGAAGAACTCGCACGATGGGAGGCCCACAACGGTCCGCAACCTGCAGGTAGGTGTTTTGAGACCCCCCGCCGCCATGGTCCGTTTCTTCAACTTGCTCATCACCAATCGCCCACTGTTGTGACCGAGGGAACCACAGCTCTTGCAAGGTTTGAACACGAAAATCATGCCTTTCAGAGGCGTGTTCTTTTGCATGA
This sequence comes from Prosthecobacter debontii, assembly GCA_945869675.1. Taxonomy (GTDB): domain Bacteria; phylum Verrucomicrobiota; class Verrucomicrobiia; order Verrucomicrobiales; family Verrucomicrobiaceae; genus Prosthecobacter; species Prosthecobacter debontii_A. Next base: position 3,093 of record CAMBPS010000049.1, read on the forward strand.
CGAATCGATTGAGGTTCATGACACAGAAGATAGGCAGAAACCTTTTTGCATTCATTGGTGCCTTGCTCCCGAATGCACTCTTGTCGATGATCTTACTACCAAGCTTGGTCGTTTTATCATTCATCGTAATGATCGCCATTGGGAACTTTGCATGAATGCCCCTGAAGCAACTTTTTCTGTTATCAGCTGTCGAGTTTCACCAGCCTATGGGAAAATCCAGGAGTCAAAAGTCATTGTCGCCAGCGGTATTCAATCTGGCATTGCGACACACTTGAAACGTTTAGCCACCTAATACAGTCTCGCCTAGTTGACTTATAAAGCTTCAAAAAGGACATGCAAAAAGCATGTCCTTTTTCATTACCACAGCATCCGACCTGCCATTTGAGCGAACGCTTTTGCGAGCGCTGCATTGAGTTCCTCTAGAGTTGTTTGTTCCAAATCAGCGGACATTTCGCTCGGCGCGGTCGCCTCCATTACCATTCTTGTTTCCATGGGTGCTGCTATCTGAGGCTTGTTCTTTGCATTTTCAAAAACAACCTGATTCATGGGCGCCAGCTCCCGCTTTGCCTCAATCTGAGACCCTTCGAGGGCACGTATTCGATCATCCACATCCTGACATACGAGCTGTAACGAATGGCGTAATTCCAATAGCTGTTCCTTGTCGTCTTGCTTGGATGAAGACTCCATAATTATCTCTGGCAGCAATGGTAAAATCATACCCAGTCAATTAAACAGAATTATTCATAATTTCAAAAAATAATTCGCGTTGCCATCTCATTTAATAAAAAAATTTCTTCTGTCATTCTCTACAATGTCTATCGACATTTATACAAATAGATTTCCTCATCGCTTGCTTTCCCGTCGAGATCACCGATGGTCCAAGTTCCTTTTACCCTTCCTATTATGAGCAAAGCCAGCGTCGAAGACATCAAACTAGCCTCCAATGACCTCCGCGGACAGATCGCTGAACAGTTTGCGGACACATCCTTGAGCCATGTCCCCGATGATTCGAACGTTTTACTCAAGTTTCATGGCTCCTACCAACAGGACGACCGAGATCAGCGCGCAGAACGCTCTAAGGCTAAACTAGATAAAGCTTGGTCTTTCATGATTCGCAGCAAGATGCCCGGCGGACGCATCACGGCCAAGCAATACCTCATTCACGACGATCTTTGCACCAAGGCCATGGGCAACCTTCGTCTCACCAATCGTCAGGGAATTCAGCTGCATGGCGTTCTAAAGGGGGGCCTAAAAGAAGTCATTCACGACGTCTGCCACAGTGGTCTTAGTACGATGGGCGCCTGTGGAGATGTGGTTCGCAACACCATGGGACCATCCGCCCCACTGAAAACTCCAGTGCATGCAGACGCCCAGAAACTCACCGAAGAACTCAGCCAACGTTTTCTCTGGAGATCCTCCGCTTATGCCGATATCTGGTTAGATGGCGAAAAGATCGAACCAGAATGGATCATGGACCCTGCCGTCGACCCAGCGGTTCGCGCCGTAACGACTGCACCCGAAGGCGAAGACCCCATTTACGGTAAAATCTATTTACCACGTAAATTTAAAATGGCAGTGGCCATACAACCGAGCAACGACGTTGATCTCTGGTCTCAAGATGTCAGCTTTATTCCTCATGTTGTGAATGATGCCGTCGAAGGCTACACAATCACAGTAGGAGGCGGATTTGGCATGAGTCACGGCCAGCTCAATACTCGTCCGTTCCTAGCTCAGCCGCTCTTTTATGTGAAGCGTGCTCACGTCGTTGATGCAACAGAAGCCATCGTCACCACGCAACGCGACCACGGAAATCGCGTCGAGCGTAAAAATGCCCGCATGAAATACACTGTGCAGACCATGGGGATTGATGCCTTCCGTTCTGAGGTTCAGCGCCGCCTACCAGGCATCGAGACCTTCTCTGCCAAAGAATTGAAATTTGATACCGTCGAAGATAACCTAGGCTGGTTCGAGCAAGGAGATGGCAAGCTCTACTGCGCCGTGTATGTCAGCATGGGACGAATTGCCGACAAAGACAATGGTCCAAAATATCGCAGTGCTTTTGCAGAACTCGCCCGCACACTCGACCTGCCATACATTATCACGCCGAATACAAACGTGATCATTGCGGACGTTTCTCCAGATCAAAAAGACGCCGTCAATGCCATCTTGGCAAAGCACGGCGTCGTCCACAGCGACGAAATGACCCGCGCCCGCAAAGTAGCTCACGCTTGCGTTGCCTTGCCAACTTGCGGCCTCTCACTGAGCGAGTCGGAGCGTGCCCTTCCCGGAATCATGGATAAAATTGATCCTGTACTCCGCGAGCTAGGCCTAGAAAATGAGCCGATCCTCTTCCGCATGACAGGTTGTCCGAATGGTTGTGGACGTCCTTACAATGCTGACTTCGGGTTTGTCGGACGTGCGCCAAACAAATATGCCATGTTCGTCGGAGGAAGCGTTCGCGGCGATCGTTTGGCCGGCCTTGAATTCAAGAGCGTGCTTGGAGACGATATTCCAACGAAAGTCCGTGAATTTCTTGAGGCCTTCAAAACCGAGCGTCAGAATGGCGAAATCTTTGCTGATTGGTTTGCTCGAACACGCACCACAGGCGAAGCCCCAACACCAGAACAATTCCACATCGAACTCGCCGAACGCGCTGCCAAGCTCGCAGGCGATAAGGTCAGCGCTGCTGAATAGTGGCTATGGATCTGGACCAAACTTACTGCAACCTACGATGCGGTAGCAGTAATTCGGATCTTTCTACGGCCACTGGCGACAGCAAAAAAGCTAAAGCTGAATCTTATAGCCAATTGCAGAGCTTAATGGCGCTTGAGCCTCGACTATCAGCAGTCATGCTGCCTCTTGATTCGTCCCATGGGTTCAGGCTTCTGCGCTTTTCCCACAGACGTGGCTAGCTTAGAGCAGAGATTGCGGAAAATGTTGCCTGCCTCAAAATGATCATAATGGAGAATCGCTAGGGCACCAAGTATTGGACCGCCTTCCTCAGATACCAACGCCACTGTCTGAATGCGTAGGCCATAAAGTCCCCTAGCCCATTCAATTTCAGTCCTCAGTCTTCGACTTGGTTATAGCTCACCTGCATTCACAACCAACCTGTCTGTTGCAAGCGGCCAGTCAGGTCCATCTGACGCTCCAACTGTTCCGCGTAATGTATGGCATTGTCGGCATTGGGTTTGCAGCGGGTAGACTCGTCCAGTGTAACAAGCTTTGCGCAGAGTTCATCATAACTGATGGTTTCACTGAACTCGTTCGCCAGTGCATAGGCAGCTTGGATCGCTCCGCCAAGCGCGGCACCTTCACTGGTGCTGAGGGTCACAACCTCGGCATTAAAGCAATCCGCAGCGATTTGTCTCCAGGTTGCACTTTTACTTCCACCGCCTGTGAGGCGAATCTCGGTGGGATTCATACCCAGATCACGGAAGCGTTTCAACCCGTAAGCTAGTCCAAGTGTAGCACCTTCCACAGCTGCACGGGCAATGTTTGCAGAGGTCATATTTGTAGGACGCAGACCATGGAGGACACCAACTCCATTTGGGAGGTTCGGTGTTCTTTCTCCATTCAAATAAGGCAGGAACATGACTCCTTCAGCACCCACTGGCGCTGACTTGACGGCTTCTTCAAGCTGATTCAGATCCCAACCATACATGTCCCGCACTTGTTCCGTGACGACGGTGACGTTCATAGTGCAAACGAGCGGCAGCCATTGATCCGTGCTATCACAGAACGCGGCGACTTCGCCCTGACCGTCCACCACCGGTGATCCAGCCACGCCGTAAAGAGTTCCACTTGTGCCAAAGCTTGCGGTAATAACGCCGGGCTTGATGTTGCCGGTGCCGATCGCGCCCATCATATTATCTCCACCACCGGCAGAAATGATGACATTCTCATTGAGCCCCCAAGCCTCTGCAAGCTCGCGCCGGAGACGACCATGCACACTGAGGCTGGAACCCAACTCAGGCAGCATAGAGCGGACTCTTGGGTCGATGTAGTCACACAATTCATAGCACCACTGACGTGTATTCACATTCAAGATACCCATGCCGGAGGCATCACCGTATTCCATGCGCTTCACGCCACCTAACCAGAAATTGATGTAATCATGAGGCAATAAGATGGAGGTGATTCTGGCGAAATTCTCTGGCTCGTTCTGTTTGATCCAGAGCAACTTAGGGATCGTGTAGCCTGGCAACATGGCATTTCCAGCTAAAGCAATGACTCCAGGCTGACCGCCAAACTCATGCGCGATTTCAGCGCACTGTTCTTGGGTCGAAGTGTCACACCAAAGTTTCGCTGGACGCACAGGTTGATCGTCAGCGCCCAGCGCCACTAATCCATGCTGCTGACCACTGACGCCAATGCCTGCAATCTTTGATTTATCGGCACCAATCTTTTCTAAGCATTGCTTGACGCTGCTCTCGACTGCATCGATCCAAGTTTGCGGATGTTGCTCCAGATGACCCGCAGGCAGACCTTCGATCAAATCATAGGCGCTGTGCCCAGAGGCTAGAATCTTACCGCTATCGAGGTCAAGAACGATGGCTTTGGTGCTCTGAGTGCCGCTGTCGATTCCGAGAAAATACATAGTGTTGAATGGAGTAAAAATAAGGATTCGATCATGAACAGTCTCCCGAGTGAGGGCAAATGCATTATTTCAAATCAGCATTTCGCTTTCCTTTGTTCGACGCGACTTATTTGACCGCGCCATAGAACCAAGGCAGATAGCGCCATGAATATTCTCATCACAGCAGGTCCCACCCGAGAATCCCTAGATCCAGTCCGGTACATCACCAACCGTTCTTCGGGCAAAATGGGCTATGCCCTTGCCGAAGCCGCCCGCGGTGCTGGACATGAGGTGACTCTCATTTCAGGGCCCGTGAATCTTTCGGTACCTGAGGGCATCACACTGATCAGGGTCGAGTCAGCCAAGGAAATGTTTCTCGCAGTTGAAAGCCAAATTTCAAAGGCCGCCGTAGCTATCTTTGCTGCAGCGGTAGCAGATTACAGGCCAGCAACCCAGGCCAAACAAAAGATCAAAAAAAGCTCAGCCATACTGACTTTAGAATTAGAAAAAACAGAAGACATCCTGGGTTCCGCTCGTCAGGTGTTTGGATTTTCAGGCATCCTCGTCGGCTTCGCCGCAGAGACAGAAAACCTCATTGCAAATGCCCACGATAAGCTGGTTCGTAAGGGTTGCGACCTTATCATCGCCAATGATGTCTCCCAGATCGGCATTGGCTTCGATAGTCCCGAAAATGCAGTAACGCTTTGTTTTCCGGGACAAAAATCGATAACACTACCACAGCAAAACAAGAGATTGTTGGCGCATGATCTGATCCTGCAGATTGAGCAATTGGTCACGGAACATCGCCAAAAGCATGTTTCAGCTTAAATCGATCAGTCCAGCGAATCTTCTGCAAAAATCCGAGCGAAAGGCAAAAACTTGGATCTTGGTATGGGTTAGAAACGACGTTCTATTTTTTCAGGCAATTGAACGATTAGCGTAGCTAAAAATATGGCGGCGGCACCAGCCCACCCCACGAGCGACAGACTTTCACTCATGAATAGAAATGCCGCTAACGCTGCAAAGAGTGACTCCGTTGAAAGAATGACCGAGGCTTCCGCAGGCTTCGTGGCTCTCATGGCTACAGAAAGCAGTGTAAATGTCACCGCACTGGACAAAACTCCCACATATAGAATGTCTGGGCCAGCACGCAGTATCGCCTGGGCTTCGATAGGTTCGCTCAGTGCAGCAAAGCTTGCTAAAACAGCAACGACGACAAATTGAGCTGCTGTAAAGGTTGCTGATAGATCGAATCGTGCTGCCAGTCCAACAATAACCACATGCAGTGCCCATAAGATGGCCGAAAGCGCTACCAATAAATCGCCTTGTGACAGTGGCGTCAGGGAGGTACCGCCGAGTAACCAAGTGCCCACAAACGAAAGCAATGCGGCAATCCAAACCCATCGAGTCGGTCGATGACGCATCAGCAGCCAAGAAAAAATCGGCGTTAAAACGACATACAAGGCTGTTAAGAACCCAGAATTTGTGACAGTCGCGGTCACCAGTCCCATCTGTTGCAGAGCTGCTGCACCAAAAAAGGCTAATCCAGCATAACCAGCTAAGCTTAGCATGGCGGGTATTTTAGCTTTGGATCCTAGGTCCAGGCATTCTCGCCAGACTAAAGGAGACAGCGTCAAGAAGGCCAACCACGAACGAAGCGCGATGAACAAAAACGGTCCAAGATGAATCATTGCCCTCTTTTGACAAAGAAACGCAACGCCCCAAACGGCAGCACAAGCCAGCAGCGTTAAATCAGCGCGAAGTCGGGTCATGCAAAACAATGACGGTGATTGAGACAAGAGCTCAGGTCATTTCAACTTTAGACCGATGAGGCTTTCTGTGTCTCGAGCAAAGAGCATACCGTCGGAATATGCAGCATGGGAGCGATGGCCAGCGCGTAGAATTTGCACGTAGCTGATTTGATCAAATTTTTCCGCACTGCCTCGGACAAGCCAGAGTTCACCGCGCTCGGTGATGACCAGAAGTTTATTGCCCACAACAATAAGCGTACCACCAGGCACAGAGTCGGGATCTTCCCAAGCTACGCTGCCGTCGGTTAGGCTGATGCAGCGTAGTTTCATGCCGCTTTCTTGGCGCCCGTGAAAACCGAAGAGATGCTGGCCGATCCTCACGGGGGTGGCGTAGTGGCAATCGAGCAGGTCATCTTTTTTCCAGATCTCACTGATTTTTCCACCCGGGGTGCTGAGCAGATGAGCGCCTACGCCATAGCCAGCCGAGACGAACCAGCGATCTTCACCCACCGAGATTGGAGTGGCCGCATTGACCGAGGCATCCATGTCTGACCTTAGAGGCATCGAGCTGGTGACTGCACCTTGAGGATCGATGAGCCAGAGCTCATTTCTCATCCAGGCCAGAACACCTTTATTCATAGCTACTGGGGACGCGCATCCGGCCTCGTCGTCCACAGCTGTCCAGACCGGTTTACCGCTAGTGACATCAAGAGCTACTAGACCTGCCGGCTTATCTCCTAGAGTGCCACCTGCGGCAATGATGACGGTATTTCCGATCACCAAAGGAGAAGGCGTTCGGCCGAAAAATCCCTGCTTTGATTCGAGCGCTGAGGCTGTGTCATAACTCCAGAGTTCCTTGCCAGTCTCGAAATCTAGGGCTGTGACACGCCCTTCGGGACCAAAGGTGAAAACTTTGCCAGCTGAGATGGTGGGCACGGCACGCGGACCATTGTCAAAGCCAAAGCTGTCGATGTAGTCAGTGATGTAGGTGCTGCGCCAGATCACATTTCCCGTTGCTGGGTCCAGTGCCTCCGTGGTCATGTCGCTGTTTTCGCGATGAAAAATAATCACTTTACCATGAGCTACGACTGGACCTGCAAAGCCTGCGCCGACAGATTTATTCCAACGTGGTTTCAGATCAAGAGGCAGGTTTTCAGGCAGCGACGGTTCACTTTCTTCAGCCACGGCATTTCGAGTTGGGCCTAAAAACTGAGGCCAATCGGCAGCAAGCAAAGCGTTGGTCAGGCAGAGATAAAGGGCAGTCAGACGCATGGGAAAAGGTAACGAATCTATAGCCGAGCGCAATGCCGCTGAGGCAAAGATATGACTTGGGTTTTGCATTGTTCGTTTCTAGATGGCAGATTCTTAGTCCATCAAATGCCTGCCTTAACCCGTTATCACCTCAATCTCTGGCTCCGCTGGTCGTTGTTTGGGATTGGGATGGTCTTTTTCACAACCTTCTATGTCGGAAAGGCCTTGCATTCGCTACCAGAAGAAGGCTGGACTCTGGAAGAGGAGCGTCATCTGAAGCTCATGGAGCAGAGTGTGGTGGACTTAAAACCTGAGTTCATCCGAAGTTTTTCTGAGCCAATGAAACGAATGATGCCTCATCGAACAGATGGCTTAACTCAGCCACTGTGGCCTTGGGTGGCAGCGTGGATGCATGATAGCTCTGAACTGCTCACTTTTCTGAAGCGCACGCAGTTATTTCAATTGGGGCTAACACTGGGGTTTTTAATTTTACTTGGAATCACCTGCGCTCGAAACTTCACTTTACCTGCTGCCTTCCTGATCGTGTTGGTCGCAGGATTTCATGGGTTTTTGCCAACTCTTTCCTGGTTTACAGGAGCCTCAATCTTCCATGTCTTTTTTCTTCTTTCTTGGGTGGCCTGCCTGTATGCACTGCAAAGAAATTCCTTGTGGGTTTATGGCCTCTCTGGGGTGTTTGGAGCTTTGGCCTATCTTTCAGAGGATCGTATTTTACCCCTGTTGGTGATCTTTGTTTTAATCAGTACGATTCGGGCAACATGGGGTTGGTTGAAGGCTCATTGGACGTCACATGATGGAACCAGCCAATGGTTGTGGCGCAATCATTTGTTTGGCCTCATTCTGTTTGTCTCGTGTTTTGGGTTTATTGCAGGCTCGCGCATGGTCGAAGCTCGCGCGAAGTTTGGTCAGGGCTTTTTTAGCTATATCGATCATGTGCGCTGGCTAGAGGACGAGATCTCTGCTCAAGCGTGGATCCGCAAACACCCGAATACCACGAGTCTCAAATCTTTACCCTTGGAGGAGCGGACAAGCCTGCAGATTTATATGGGCACTCACACTCAGCAAGAGGCTGCTGCTCGGCTGCAGATGGGTCTGCAGAAGCTGTGGCAACGATATTCCTTGGATGGAGGCTGGCACATCATTGGGCTGTTGATCGTTCTCATGGCACTTTTAACCATCACCTGTTGTGGAACTCCACGTGCCTCTCTTGCAGGGCAGAAACGATACCCTGAGACAATGACGACGGTATTCTTTACAATCATGGTCAGTTTGACCATGCTACTGATTGCCGCATGGGATAGCGCTGTTTGGCCGAGTGATCATTCAAGGACACTCCTAGCTCCATTGGCCCTGAGTCTAATCTGGGCTAGCGAAAGTGTCCTACGGCGCGCCCGGCGACGAACTTCGGCCAAGTTAATCACCTATGCTTATCTGACGGTTCTGTGGTCGATTGTTTCCTTGGATTTCGTATTGAATGGGAAGACTTTCTTGAATCCTTGACTGTCAGCTAGGATCGGGTGACTGATGTCCATTCCTTCATGGCCGCACGCAAGCCCACGTTCATTCTCTGTTTCGACTTCGACGGCACTCTTGTGCATCCAGAAAGCGACCCCGTTTTTCATCCCTCACTCGGTAAGATGATCCTTCAGCTTCGTGATCAGGGGGCAGCCTGGGTCATTAATACTGGGCGCACACTGGATCAGACGGTTCAGGGTATCTCCCAATACGGCATCTTCATGGAGCCGGACTACATCATTGCCCGTGAGTGCGACATTTACCGTCCAGGCCTTTTCAAAAAATGGACCGACTTTGGCAACTGGAATCGTCTAGCCCGGAAAGCTAATGAGCGCTTCATCAAAGATCATCAAAAATCCCTCAATGCCATTCGTGAAATGGTTGCGACTACAAACGCAAGCTTTTTGACTAGCGATGAGGGAGAACTAGGCATTGTCGCCACAACCGAAGAGGAGATGGACACCATCGCCACTTTCATTGAAACTCATCGCTCTCAGTTCCCAGACATCGGCTATCAAAGAAACAGTATCTATCTGCGTTTTTCCCATAGTGGCTACAGCAAAGGCACCGCGCTAAGTGAGCTTGCCCGCCTACTAGGCTTGGATGCTGCGCGTTGCTTTGCCGCAGGAGACAATCACAATGATATCTCCATGCTGAACCCACGTCATGCACGCATGATTGCCACACCAAGCAACGGCCTAGTGCCTATTAAGGAGCATGTCCTCAAATTTGGTGGCTTTATCGCCACCAAGCCTGCCAGTGAAGGCATGATCGAGGCACTGAGTCACTATTTTGGCAGCGGTCAGAGATGATGTCGGCTTGCACGCATTCTCAATTAGGCTAGGCTCGTCTCAATATGGACCCACGCATCAAAGAGCGCTTAGAAGCTCACCTCGCCGCTCAAGGCCTCCGCCGCACCAAGCAGCGGGACGTCATTGTCGAGGCCGCCTTTGCCACGGACGATCATTTTAATGCTGACGAACTTCTAGACAAAACCCGCAAGCTCGATCGAACTATTTCTCGTGCCACCATTTATCGCACGCTTCAGCTTCTCGTGGACTGCGACTTGCTTCGAGAAGTCGATCTTGGTCGCGACCAGACGTTTTACGATCCGAACTTTCTGGATAAGCCCCAACACAACCACCTCATCTGTCTCGACTGTGATCGAGTCGTCGAATTTGAGGATGAAAACGCCGCTCTTCTTCATGACTGCATCACTCGCCGTCTTGGCTTCCAGCCACAGATGAAGTCCATGCGTATCCAGGCCAAATGTGATGAACTCTCGCGAACTGGCCATTGCAAATGGAAAGCCCAGCGCGAGGCTGCTCTACAGGCTTGAGCGCTGAATGGGCTCCTGCTCCGGATTTGCCTCTCTGTGCAACGGCATTGCTGACAAATGGCCGATCAATCTCGTCTGCATCTAAGCCGCAGTTAGCTACAAAGCAGCTAACTTCAAAAGAATACATTAGGCGCTGCTGATCGAAATGGAGAACTGCCAATGAAAGCTCTTGGCGGATAATGTGCTACCGTTTAAACTGGTGCAATGAAACGCAATCGTATTGGCCGCACCGGCATCGTCGTCACAGACATCTGCATGGGGACCATGACCTTTGGTCTTCAGGCAGATGAAAAGACCTCCTTTGCGATCATGGACCGTGCGGTTGAGGCTGGGATCGATTTTTTTGACACTGCGGAGATGTATCCGGTTCCACCCAGCGCGGAATTGTTTGGCGTGACGGAACAGATCGTGGGTAGATGGCTCAAAGGACAGAAACGCGGCGAGATCATTCTTGCCAGCAAGGTGACGGGTCCAGGGCACGGCTGGTTCCGCCCGCCGATTCGTGGGGGATTCACAGCGCTGGATCGTCGCCAGATTTTTCAGGCTTGTGAGGACAGTCTACGCCGTCTTCAGACCGACTATATCGACCTGTATCAGACGCATTGGCCGGATCATGGCATGGAACAGGAAGAGACGCTAGGCGCGCTGACAGACCTCATTAACCAAGGAAAAATCCGTGCTTGGGGAAGCAGCAATGAGACCTGCTGGGGCGTGATGAAAAATCTCTGGGAAGCGGAGAAGCATGGGCTGGCGCGGATGGCCTCGGTGCAGAATAATTTCTCGCTGATCAACCGCCGCTGCGAAAGTGAGCTGGCGCAGGTTTGCCGAAAGGAAGGTGTGAGTTTGCTACCGTATTCACCACTAGGCGGCGGGTTGCTGTGCGGTAAATACAATGCAGGAGCTTTGCCAAAAGGAGCCCGTTTCACCGATTACATTCAAAATGGTGGCCCACGCCAAAAGCGCATGGCTGCACGTTTTGTGAATGAGCGCAGCCTCGAAACAGCAGCGCGGCTGCAAGTCATCGCTACAGATCTGGGCGTCAGTGTGGCAGCTCTGGCGTTAACTTGGAGCAAGCAGCATGACTTTGTGGCCTCGACGATTGTCGGTGCGACAACCGTAGCACAGTTTGAAGAAAGCCTACAGGCAGCAGATTTGGTTTTAAGTGCAGAAACCTTGGCGCGGATTGACGAAATTGACGAAGCGATTCCCACACCAATGACAGAGGACGGACTTCGCCGGTTGTAAACCTGCGGGACTCAGTTCGTGCGGCTTTCGATGATCTTTTTACCAACCGACAAGATATCGATCAACCACTGGCAGCTGCGTGCTCAGCCAAACGATGCAGAAAACCACGATACCAACGAAGTCCTATCCAATGATCAGATAGACCCTTCGGATCTTTAACAGACTTACATCAACCTCGGAGCCGTTTATCAAGCAACGGAGGACTTTCAAAAAGCAGAAGCCTGCGTATAGAAGGTAAATAAGTTGTGCGTCATTTTAATGGCTTGAATCCGACGCCCCGTCCCGCAGCTTCTATTTTAATCGACAAAAACTTCTGATGCGTGCTGAATTACTCACTCTAAAAGTCTTGCTCAATCGGCGTCTCGAGCTAATTGCGGACCACACATTTCGAGACATGGACCGCAGTGGTCATCTCGCGGCACTTCAGCAGGTATCAGAGTTGATTCAAGACGAGCACTTACGTTTGAAACCGGCCTTGCCACCGCGTCTGAACCACTTTCTGCAGCAAGCAAGTTTTTCAAAGGCACTGGACTACCTGTCTGAAAATCAGCCGAGTAGCTACGGAACCGAAGATTGACAAATAAAGCTCACGAGTGAAATTTCACAAGTGAACCGTATAGACATTCCCAGGAAGTCAATCTATCGACTTTCGATTTATCAGCGCTGCTTAAGTAGGCTGCGCGAAAATGACGTGGATACCGTCTCGTCCGAAGCTTTGGCCAAGGCCGCTGGTGTCAAATCCACACAGCTACGAAAAGATCTAACTTATTTCGGACAATTCGGAACTCGCGGTCTTGGATACAATGTCGATGCCTTAGCAAAAACGATCTCCGAAGTATTGGGCCAGAACCATCTCCAGCCAGTCATTCTCATTGGGGTCGGAAATCTAGGCTCAGCGCTTTTGCGTTACGGAGGGTTCCGCAAAGAAGGCTTCGACGTGATCGCAGCTTTTGATATCGCCCCAAAACCGCAGGCGGGATTAGCCATTCCCATTGTCGAGATGGAGACTATGCCTGATTTCATTCTGAAAAACCAAGTAAAAATGGCGATCCTAACTGTGCCTGCCAATAGCGCACAGGGAGTGACGAATCAAATGGTGGAGGCTGGTATTCAGGCCATTTTGAATTTCTCCCCCTGTGTGCTCGACGTCCCTGATCAGGTCGTCGTTAACAGCGTAGATCTTGCCGTTGAATTGGAGAATCTCAGCTACTTCATCCGCTAAGACCGTGACTTGGATCAACTGTGACATTGACCAGCTAGAGGCAATCCGCGCCATCTTTAATGAAGCGATCGAAACCTCTACAGCACTATACGATTATCATCCGCGCAGTCACGAAACCATGCAAGCCTGGTGGGCTGCGAAACAAGCCGGAGGCTATCCAGTCATTGGCGTTCAAAGTGAGTCAGGTGATCTCATGGGCTTTGCCAGTTATGGGCCGTTCCGAAACTTTCCAGCCTACAAGTACACCGTCGAGCATTCAGTTTACGTGGATAAACGTTATCGTGGTCGTGGACTAGGCAGGCAACTTTTGGAGCGTGCCATTTCAATCGCAGAGACGCAGGAATACCATGCGATGATCGGCGTGATTGATGCTGAGAATCAAGCCAGCATTGCACTCCACGAGAGTCTAGACTTTCAGTCCTGTGGTGAAATGCGAGAGGTAGGCTTCAAATTTGGCCGTTGGCTGAATCTAGTGATTTACCAAAAGCTATTGAAAGGACCACCTTCACCCGAGGATGGATGATTCATCAGTCCGCAATCAAACGCATCCCATCAATGACGACGTATCCGTCGGTTCCTTCATTGGTGACCAAGACGACGGCATCAGTATCGAACTCATAGGAGCCTAGATTTAACCAAAAGAGACCATCGGCTGGTTTGGGTTCCTTTAAATTCACCTTCAATTTCGTAATACCCTCTTTGTGCTGAATTTCGAATGGGGCATTCGTGGCACGATTGCCACTCGGAGCTGCTGCCAGCATGACACGGTATTTCCCTGCTTTAGGGAGCTTTGTTTCAAAGCGGGCAATGCACTGGCCATCCTTCGCATTGCCATCGTGGATATAGTCATTGCTTAAACAAGACTTAGCCGCGCTGCTGTGAACCCAATGTCCGGTGAGCTTGGCTGCGGTATCATCGAGAATGATGCCCTGGAGTTTTTTGGGATCAACACTGCGTAGATCTTTGGGGCTGACGTATTGCAAAATTTGGCCATCTTTAAGCAACCGCTCACGTAGCTGCTGGTAGGGAACCTTTTGCACTGACAACTTACCATCAATCGCCATGGCGGCAGCGGTAGCAGCACTTTGACCGAGAATCATGAAAACAGGTTCCATTCGGATACTACCGTAGGCGATGTGGCTCGCAGACATGGCGACTGGAACCAACAGATTGGAGCCTTGACCGGTTTTGGGGACCAGTGATCCATAGGCAATCTCATAGGGGCCATTCGTGCTCACGCCGATGTCACCTTCATTTTGAACAGTGCCCTCTGCTGTGACGTAACGCTGCACATTGTGACTGTCGATCGTGTAGCTGCCCATGCCCACAGAGTCTGGCGTCGGTTTCTTTTTACGCAGTTCGTTTTCTGTCATGACAAAATGTCCGATCATGCGGCGAGCCTCACGAATATAGAGCTGGTGACTCCAGTTGCCATTATCAATGAACTCATCCTTTGGCAGACCCCAATTTTGCAACTCTTTCTGCACTGTTGCGGGCACTCGAGGATCATTGGCGACGAACCATAGAAGGCCTTGCTGATAAAGACGGTGTTCCGCAATGATTTCGCGGCGGCGGTCATAGCTGGCTTCGGGGTAATCGTAGTTGTAGCCGATGTTATCAAAGCTGAAGGGGCCATGATTGTTCGTGTCCGTTTTAAAGTTCGGTATCGGATCAAACTTCTGAAAAAACTCAGGCCAGTCTGAATTTAGAACGCGCAATAGCAGTTCGTATTGACTGGCGTCATAACCTTGAGGCTTGGGAAAAGGGATACGGTTACTCGGATCCGTCGTGTAGCATGAGCGGAAGCAGTAAGCCTGCACACGCTCGTCGCCTGCACCAAATTCCCCGACCGGCTCAGTGTTGATGCGCGGTAAAACGCCACTTTTCGGATCGCCTGGGATCTTGTAGGCGCTGATGGGTTGTTTCACCGCGCCAAAGTGGTGACCGTGATGAAGGACACCCACTTGGATGCCATTGTGTTCTTCGCCATAAACGCTGTTAGCCTCACGCCCGACATGGTAATCCACACCGGCTGCGGCCATGAGGTCCCCCTCATAGGTGGCATCAATGAACATTTTCCCAACATAGGTCTTACCCCTGAGCGTGGTGATCGAGGTGATTTTATCGCCTGCTTTGGTCACGCCCTTGGCCCGGTCAAGCCACTCATCACGCACGACTTCGAGTCCAAATTCCTTCACATAATCTTCAAAAACTTGTTCGGCTGCATGGGGCTCAAAGATCCACATCGTGCGATTTTCACCATCCATGGCCGGCGTGCCTTGGCCCTTATTTCCATACTCAGACTGCTTTTGCTGAACCCAGGACATTGGCTTCTGGTAATGCAAATAAATGCGATGATAAAAATCCCGTGCTAGTCCACCAATCACAGACTTGTTACCGGTGTCCGTGAATCCCAGCCCGCCGCTACTCAGACCACCCAGATGTTTATCGGGTGAAACGACGATCACACTTTTCCCCATCTGCTTCGCCTGAACGGCAGCGGTGATCGCTGCACAGGTGCCACCATAAATGACGATGTCATGGTCGGCTGCTTGTGTTGCCAGCGTGAGTGCTATGGATGCAAGAAAGGTGCGTGAAATCATGGTGAGCTAAAACGTAGAGTGAAAGCTTGGACTCTCACGCTCTTTTGGCTTTTCATTCCGTGATTCCGAATCATCAGCACTTGTGATCTGGCATGAATGATGCCATAATCTATTCATGCCTATCGCCTTTTATCACATCGCCCACATCATCGGACTGATCTTTGTTTTCGTCGGTTTCGGTGCTTTGCTTTCTTCTGAGACCTCTCGCAGCGCCATGAAGTGGCACGGCATTGGTTTGGTCATCAGCCTCATCTCAGGCTTTGGTCTTTTGGCTAAATTGCAGATTTTTGCCTCGATGCCGACCTGGGTTTGGATTAAAATCATCCTTTGGCTTG
Source organism: Prosthecobacter debontii (assembly GCA_945869675.1). Lineage (GTDB taxonomy): Bacteria > Verrucomicrobiota > Verrucomicrobiia > Verrucomicrobiales > Verrucomicrobiaceae > Prosthecobacter > Prosthecobacter debontii_A. The sequence goes on from CAMBPS010000049.1 coordinate 18,951, forward strand.
TTCTTGGCGGTCTGCCTGTTCTGGCGCGTCGCAAAGTCGTTTCACCAACCCTAGTGGTGATTCTGGCCGTCGCAGTCGCCGGCTTCATGGGCTACCTCGGCTACATGAAACCTGCCTTGTAAATCATCAGGTAGGTCAGTCCTCCGATTTGGAAATCTGGGACATTTGTTTTTCTAACTTTTTAAGTCGTTTCATAGCATCTGGCAGCTGAGCCGTGGCGATCCATTGGCGCTTCGCTTGCTTATCAGAAGCGGCAGGATAACCTAGCACTGTTTCACCAGCTGAGATATCACGCATGACGCCAGACTTGGCTCCCACAGTGGCTTGGGGTCCCAGTTTTAAATGGCCAGCGATGCCTGATTGGGAGGCGATCACCACATAGTCGGCAAGCTGAGTACTGCCGGCAAATCCGACTTGGCCCATGATCAGGCAGTGGCGGCCCATGACGACGTTGTGGGCCACGTGCACGAGGTTATCAATCTTGGTGCCTTGACCAATGATAGTGGCACCCAATGCGCCACGGTCGATGCTGGTATTGGAGCCGATCTCCACATCATCATGGACGATCACGTTGCCCACTTGCGGCATTTTGCGATGCTGCCCTTGATCGAAGACATAGCCATAACCATCTGCGCCAATAGTGGTGCCAGAGTGAATGCTGACGCGGTTGCCGATCTGTGTGCGTGAGTAAAGAACCACGTTCGGGTGAAGGCGCACATCCTGGCCGATCTTGCATCCACGACCGATGTGATTTCCACCGATCAGTGCACTACGCTCTCCAATAGTGACATCTGCGCCGATGACACAATGCGGGCCAATAGATGCGCTAGGATTTACAACTGCAGTCGGGTCCACCACGGCGCTGGGATGAATACCAGATGGATATTCTTCCTCAGGAAAGAACAAGGGTAGCACTTTGGCCATAGCGACACGCGGATCTTTGACCCGAATCAATGTCTTCATTGAAGACTCAAATCCCATGGGGACGAGAATGGCCGTTGCGGCACTTTTCTCTGCAACGTCAAGAAAAGTGCTCTTTTCAGCAAAGGTAAGATGCCCGGACTGCGCTTGGTCTGCGGGCGCTACGCCTGTTAGGATGGCGTTTTCGTCTCCGATGACTTCACCGCCGAGTTTCTCTGCTAAACTGAATACCGTAAACATAATATCTCAGAGAAGCTTCCGAAAACTCAATGGCAAGAGCTTAATTCAGGCCAACCATGCTTTGCTTCTCTACATCCCAGACTTTCAGTCGGAGGCAACGGATAACATCCAGAGGCTTCAGTGTCGTGACTTTAGGGTTCTTTAACTCAGGCAGCGCCTCAAGCACCTCTGGCAGACGATAGAAAGGAATACGCGCGTTAAGATGATGAATGTGGTGATAGCCGATATTGGCAGTGAACCAAGCCATCAGCTTGCTTGTTTTCATGTAGCTAGAGGATTCCAGAGCCGCACGCTCATAGGTCCAACCTGCTTTATCATAAAAAGATACTCCTGGAAAATTATGCTGGGCATAAAAGAGGTAAGACCCCAGGCCAAAAGTGATCAGGTGCGGAATGGTCTGAGTCAGCAGCAGGCCTACCCAACCCACGTAATGGACCAGTGCAACAGAGATGGCGAAGTGGACCATGAGTGCAACAAGGCAATCAAAATGTTCTTTTGGCTTCCGGATAAATGGCAGCAAGCACATGCCCTGAAGGAAGACGAAGATATAGCCAAGAGCAATAGTCGCAGGATGACGGGTAAAGAGATACAGGAAGCGGGCAGATTTGCTGGCCTTCATGTAATGCTCTTTCGTCATGATCGGAAACGAGCCGATGTGTGAGCCTTTGATCTTCGAGTTGTGATTGTGATGATGATTGTGTGAGCTACGCCAGACACTGCTTGGACTCAGGGCATAGATGCCAAAGACACGCATCATGTATTCAGCCATCTTTGAGCGAGGTAGGATCGAGTGATGCTGCTGATCATGATAGATGACGAACAGCCTCAATGCTAAAAGACCCGAAAGTAGACTGCAGGCGATACGCCCGATCAGATGAACATTCCAAATCGTTCCAGCCACCGCCGCAACGAGTAAAACGGTCGTAGATAAAAAGCACCACCAGCTTTTAGCTGTGTTATCAACGGTATAGGGCTTGGTTGCCAAAATCAGCTCGGGGCCAGTTCTGGCTCGGTCACTAGTGAGTTTAGTTTCGGTTGGTTCTAGGACACAAGTCATGTAGTTCCATCCAGCCCTATGTTTAACTTGATAGCAAGCTCAGAATACAGGTGATTTTTACAGATTTCAGGAAGGTCAAAAGACTGTCACTTGTATGACAACTGGTTCTGCCTCATAAGCGTAACCGGCATGTCTGCACCCATTCCAGTTATTCTTAACCCAGCAGCAAGGAGCACCCAGGCGGCCGCTCGTGAAAAAGTCATTCGGGCTCTTTCTCCAGCTCCTGAACTCATTCTCACCTCCGCCCCAGGAGACGCTACCGAGATCGCTTCTAGGCTGGCAAGCGAAGGGCATCCACTCATTGTTGCAGCAGGTGGCGACGGAACCATGAATGAGGTTTTGCAGGGAATTTGTCAGGTAAACGCAAATCGCGCGCCAGGGGAAAAACATACCGCTCTAGGCGTGTTGCCAATAGGCACGATGAATGTCTTTTCTCTCGAAATGGGGCTACATTCGTCAGACATCTCTGGATGCTGGCAGAAAATCGCCAGTGGAAGTCTGCGCGAAATTGACCTTTGGATGGCCAATGAACAGTATTTTGTGCAACTGGCGGGAGTGGGTTTTGATGCCGAAGTGATTCAGGAGACGCCTTGGGAGATGAAAAAGAAATTTGGGCCACTCAGCTATGTCATGTCTGCCGTTCAAGTGCTGATGAGAAAGCCACCTGCTGTTCGATTGCAGATTTCCGGGCGGCCGGATATGCATGGCTCCGTCGTTTTGATTGGTGCTGGTAAGCATTACGGTGGTCCCGTTCCCGTGTTTCCGAAGTCGAACAATCAGGATGGTCTGCTCGATGTGATCATCTTCAAAGCCATTGGCGGGTGGGAGTTTGCTCAAATGGTCCGTTCGATCTTGGAACGTGGTTATGAGTCAGCTCCGGACATTGATTACCTGCAGGTTCGTGACTTCACTGTTATTGCAGCACCTGACGCTCCCTTTGAGGTGGATGGTGAGTTGGCGACGGGAGTGACGCCTGTACATTTCCGCGCGGCTGATTTTAAAATTCAGATTGCTGTCTGACCGCCTGACTATCCTTGTTCGGGGAGTCAGTAGGTTTAATCATGCGCGGCGGCGGGGGCCGGAACTGCGTTTGCTGGCAGGGCGTTTGCCTTCACTGCGTGGAGCACCGCCACGCGAACCTGGGCGCGAAGGTGATGAATCACGGGATGGAGAGCGCGCTTTATCAAAGCTACGACCACGGCTAGGTGGGCGTCCGCCCTCATCACCGCGGTCCTCGCGGGCTGGGCGGGTGCGGCCTTCTGGGCGGCCACGCCCTGGTGGGCCTTTTGATTCTCCAGATCGGTCACGTGTCAAAGTGATGCCTGCACGAGCTGGACGATCCGTCGTTGCCGGGCGGTCCTTGCCTTTGCCAAAGGGACGGCCATCTCGAGGTGCACGACCTTTTCCGGTGCGTTCTTTACGCCCCGTAGAACGGCCACGAACATCAGGCCGCACTTCGGGTTCAGGTACCTCTTCACGATTGGTGCGGAATTTGCCGGTTGCACGTTTTTTGCCAAAAGTGCGTTCTTCGCGCGCTGGGCGCATCACCTCGTCATCCGCATCGGGCTCAGTGGTAGCCACTTTTGGTTTATCCAGGCGTGGTGGACGACCTGTTGTTCCTTCTTTGGAAAAAAAGCGCTCAACTTCAGTCGATGAGAGCTGTTTCCATCCGCCGCGTTGCAGACCTTTGAGCTCTAGCCAGCCGATGCGAACGCGAACGAGACGCACGACTTCAAAGCCGAGTTGATAAAACATGAGACGAATCTGGCGCTTGAGGCCCTGCTTGAGGACGACATGGCAGCGGTATTCGCTGTCCATCCAAGCGCGCTCAGATTTAGCGTAGCCTTCTTCGGTGATCATGCCTTTCACCAGTCGGGCCATGACGGCCTGATCCAGAGGCTTATCGACGATCACTTCGTATTCTTTTTCAGCGCCTTTGCTGGGATGAATGAGGTGGTGAGAGAGATCTCCGCGATTGGTCAGCAAGAGCAGGCCTTCGCTGTCCTTATCCAGACGTCCCACGTGATGCAGGGTTTGCAGCGGTTTTGGCAACAGTGCATAGATCGTCATGCGATCCTTCTCGTCACTGCGGCTGCAGATGTAGCCACGAGGCTTATTTAGAGCAATCACGACGCCCGTTTCGGGTCTGGCAGGCTTGCCATCGACCGTGACTTGATCTTCGTCACCGACATTGGTGGCCAGATCCTTGATGAGCTTGCCATTGATGGCTACACGACCTTCGAGCACGATAAGCTCGCTGCTACGTCGTGAACCCAGGCCACATTGGCTGAGAAATCGGTTGAGTCGCACGGTCGGGGGCGGGCAGGAGTGTTCCTACCCAGTTTTTCAGGTTATTCAGGCTTAGTCTTTGGCAGGCTAGTCGGCAGGCGACCTTCCTTCCACAGACCACGAGATTTGAGGAGCTTGACACGTTCGCCACGCTTGAGGACGCTACGCTTGGTACCGACTGAACCGCCGGAAGATTTGAGGCTGCGATGTTGCGACATAACTGAGTAAGGGCTTAATTGCTAAAAATGGGGGGCGGAGACTAGCCGCAGCCCTCAGAAGCGCAACAAGTTTATTATTCTTCAACGACTGATCGATCGAAGATCTCTTAAATTTTGGCCAAATGAGAGGGTTTAAGACCAGATTTTGACGAAACTCTTGCACTCAGGGCTTCGTTACGCTTTGGACAGAGACCGCATGTGGGAGTTCCTATCAGATCATTGGCGCGATGGCGTGGAAATCATTATCCTCGCGGCCTTAGCCTATCATGGGTATCTGTTCTTCCGTGCGACTCGTGGAGCGCGTATTTTGACCGGTTTGCTGGTATTGCTGCTTAGTTTGGCGCTGATCTCTCAGCTTTTAGAGCTGGAAGTGATCAATTGGCTACTTCAGCGTATCTCCGTTTTCCTGGCCGTGGCATTGGTGGTTCTGTTCCAGCCAGAACTCCGCCGTGTGCTGGCAGAGTTAGGCAGTCATCGTGTGTTTTCATTCAATCGCCCCGACCCAGAGTCACTCGATGTATTGATGGAAGCAATGCAGCAGCTTTCAGCCCGCCGCTGTGGTGCTTTGTTTGCTTTGAAGCGTGGGATTGATCTCCGGCAGTATGTGGAAACAGGCGTCGAGGTGGACGCCACCATCAGCACCGAATTAATTACGACCATTTTTCATCCTAAAACGACCCTGCATGACGGTGGTGTGATCATGGACCAGGGCCGTATCATGGCAGCGGGGTGTGTGTTTCCGGTCAGCCAGAAAGAGGTGCGGGATCGCGCCATCGGGCTGCGCCACCGCGCTGGCTTGGGCGTCACCGAGGAGACAGACGCCATCGCTCTCATTGTGAGTGAGGAAAGTGGGGCCTTATCGATCGCTTTCCGTGGCAAGTTAGAGCATGATCTTGAACCTGAAGAGCTACGCAACCGTCTGAACGAGCTGCTGACTTTTGGCACACCTAAAAAAGAAACCACACAGGAGGACGGCACGCGTGAACTGGGGACACCTTAAGAACCTCTTTGCCCGCAATTGGAAAGAAAAGCTGCTGGCAGTGCTGTTGGCATTTCTCTTTTGGTACATGATCAAGGCCCAAGCCGTGAGATCAGCCATACCTTACGGCTATGGTCCGGATCGGATACCGACAAAGGCCACGCGGTTTTGAATCAGAAAGTTAGTTGCTCATAAAGCGAGGAGACGTGCGATTATGCCCGCCTAAAGGGATGTGGCGCTAGGGCCCCCATGCAAGTCTTCAGGCATGACGCCCTCATCATCTGAGCGCATCAAAAAATGTACATCCCGACCATGAGGGGCCAATCTGCCGCAGTAATAACATCCGAAGGCAGCCGCACCGACGATCGCGATCTTGCCGACGGCTTCCATTTAAGCAAGGAGTGGCCCGACGATCGGTAGCTTCAAAGCTTCTACCACGGCAGAAACTAAGACATCAGCCGCGATAAGGCTTTGCTCACGGCTGATGAGATTCTTCATCTGCACTTCTGGATATTCGGCTCCGAAAACAATGGCAAAACGCGCTTTTTGGCTTTCCGCGGCTTGGAATTGCTTGCCCACTTTTTGCGGTGCCATGCTGTAGTCTAGGCGAATACCAGCCACGCGCAAAGCCTGCACCGCAGCTAATGCATGCGGACGCTGGGCTTCATCGGCAATGACGACGTAGGCATCCACGCCTTGCTGGGCATTGAGATACTTGGTGATGGCCAATTGCGCACTGGGTGTCTTTGCAAGCAGGATGCCGAGCACGACATCTCCCATGGCAAAACCGGCTGCGGGCATGTCCACGCTGCCATCACTCATCAGCGCACAGAGTTTGTCATAGCGCCCGCCACCCGCCACGGCACGCAGGCCATGTTTTAGGTCAAAGACCTCAAACACGGTGCCAGTGTAATAGGCCAGACCACGAACGATGCTGGCATCGATCCGCACAATCTTCCACAAACCGCGCGCGGTGAGGTCGGCGCGCAGGGCAGCAAAGGCTGGGTGATTTTCATCGGCAGCAACCATGAAAGCACGCACGTTTTCCAGAGTGAGTCCGATGGCAGCTAGCTTGGTCGCAGTTTCTTCAGGCTTGGCGCGCTCGATCTTATCGACGATCTGCAAGAAGGTCGCCGTGTGTTCTGCGGGAACTTTTTGGTCCTCTAAATACTGCGTCCAGAGCTCGCGATTGCTCAGTCGGATGGCAAAGTCCTCGCCTTGAATGCCAAAGGCCAGCATGACATCAATGGAGAGTGCGATGAGCTCCGCATCGGTGCCAGAACTGGCATCTCCGAGGATGTCAGCATTGAATTGGATGAACTCACGCGTGCGGCCTTCCTGTGGCTCTTCATAGCGGAAGCAGGAACCGATTTGGAACCACTTCATGGGCTTTTTGAAGTCGCGATGCCTAGTCGTGGCCATGCGTGCCAGTGAAGGTGTTACCTCTGGTCGGAGTGAGATTTCACGATCAGCTTTATCTTTAAAACAAAAGAGCTGGCTGGTGATTTCATCGCCACTTTTTTTGCGGTAGAGATCGGTGGTTTCCACGACGGGAGCTTCGTATTCCACGAAGCCGTAGCGGCGCGCGATAGAGCGCCAAGTGTCGAAGATATAATTGCGCATCGCGCACTCCTCGGGGAAGAAGTCGCGAAAGCCTTTGACGGTGCGGAGGGAGGCCATTAGTAGGAACGACTCATGCCGCCCAGGCATCTGAATTCAACTGAAAACAGACATGTCGTGGCTGCTGATTGTCCCATGCTCACCGATTTGCTGCTTAGAGACTTTCGCTGCTTTCAGGAGTGCCGCATCGCGCTGCACCCTGAGACAACGATTCTCATTGGTCGGAATGCGCAGGGAAAGACCTCTTTGATGGAGGCAGCATGTATGCTTCTACGCCTGCAATCGCCTCGAACCTCGAACCGCGCAGAGATGATCCGGCTGGGTGGCAGCACTTTCATGATCGAAGGCAGTTTGGGTGAAAAACGCCTTCGCTACGCCCAATCGGCGACGGCGCGGCGGCTGGCGTTAGAGGGCCGCATTTGTTCGCGCGCGGCCGACTATCTAGAATCCAGCGGGCTAGTCGTGTGGATGGATCATCGGGACATGAATCTTCTCCGTGGAGGCGGCGAGCATCGTCGGCGCTACCTGGACTTTGCAGCCAGTCAGATGTTCCCTGATTATTTAAAAGCCCTGCGCGGCTATGAGCGAGCCGTGCGCGGACGCAATCATGTGCTGAAGCGGGATGCCGTGATCCAATGGCGACAGGCAGATGCCTTTGCCAAGGTAATGGACGATTTTGCTGAAGTTTTGAAAGCTCGCCGCTTTGAGTTAATCACAGCCTTGCAGCCTGAGGTCGCGCGTGTTCATGCCGATCTTAGCGCGGCTACCGAGACCCTTGTTTTAGCTTATGAACCAGGTTTTCATCAGGGCCATTTGTCGGATGCGTTGTTCAGTCTGCGTGAGGAGGAAGCTCGTACCCGAGTTACCGGCGCAGGGCCTCACCGCGATGATCTACGACTCACGCTCAACGGCCTGGATGCCATGACCTTTGCCTCAGAAGGTCAGCAGCGCAGTGCCGCTTTATCACTCAAAATCGCCCAAGCCTGTGCGCTTGAATCGGCCTTTGGTAAACCACCACTCCTGCTGCTGGATGACGTTTTTGGCGAATTAGATTCTATGCGTCGCCGTGCGCTACTGCGCCTACTACCTGCAGGCAGCCAAAAAATCATCACCACGACAACGCTGGACTGGGCGCGTGATGAGCCACTGATGGGCCTGATTTATGAGGTGGAAGCAGCGGTTGTTTTAGCGCTGTAAGGACTGAGATAGAAAATAAATGCCTTATGTTCTCTGCATGAATGGCTGATATTAGCAGGAACCATTCATAACGAATGACCCTCCGCTTTTCGTGGTGTTTCGTAATGTGTTGATTGTGTGCATGTTTATTCATGCACCTAGTTAAGT
>CAMBPS010000050.1 GCA_945869675.1 Prosthecobacter debontii
GGACGTGATGCCGTGGATCCTGATGTGCGTTACTATCAGGGGCCAGGGTGGTATCGTTCTCTCGTAAAGATTGCCAACCCTTATCCAAATGGCCGCACACTGCTCCACTTCGATGGCGCAGGCCAGAAATCACAGGTGTTTGTGAACACGGACAAAGTCGGCGAGCACCTCGGCGGATATGATCAATGGACGGTGGACATCACTGAAGCTGCAGCGAAGGCAATGAAGAACGAAGACTACAAAGGTCAGGTGCCTATCTCAGTGATGTGCGACAACTCTCGCGATGCGGAGAGTATCCCGTCTGACTTGAGTGACTTCAATCGCTATGGCGGGCTGTATCGGCACGTGAGTCTGGTTTATGTGCCGGAGGTGTCGATGGAGCGGGTGCAAGTGGACGCCAAACCGGAAGGTGTGAAACTAAGTGTGCGACTATACAATCCTTCATCGATTAAGGGCGAGATCGAAATTAATGTGGAAGTAAGGGATGCGAATGACAACGTGGTGCACACAACGAGGACGAAGTTCGAGGTGTGGTCGGGTGGAAAAGTGATCGACTCATTCAGCATTGAGAAGCCGGAACTATGGTCCCCAAAGACGCCGAGCTTGTATCGCTGCGTTGTGACCCTCGGTGAACAAATCATTACCGAGCGCTTCGGCATCCGCAGCACTGAATGGGTGGACAACGGCCCCTTCAAGCTCAACGGCGAACGTTTGCTGCTCAAAGGCACGCACTATCATGAAGACCACACCGGAGTCGCAGCGGCAGTGCCGGATGATGTCGTGCGCAAGACGCTGAAGATGATCAAGGACATGGGCGCGAACTTTGTTCGTCTTGGACATTATCAACAGGCACCGCTGGTGCTGGAGCTTTGCGATGAACTTGGTCTGCTCGTTTGGGAAGAGGTGCCTTGGTGCCGCGGAGGGATCGGCGGCGCATCTTATCAGAAGCAGGTTAAGGACATGCTGCGGGCCATGATTGATCAGCATCGTAACCATCCTTCTATCATCATGTGGGGCATGGGTAATGAGAATGATTGGCCGGGTGACTTCGAGGTCTTCGATAAAGAGAAGATTCGTACGCTGATGAAGGAGCTGAATGATCTTTCTCATGAACTTGATCCCTCGCGCCCGACCTGCATCCGCCGTTGCGACTTCTGCAAGGACATCGTGGACATTTACTCGCCAAGTATCTGGGCGGGGTGGTATTCTGGTCGCTACACGGAATACAAAACCGCAGCTGAAAAGGCACTGAAAGAAACGAAGCACTTCTTCCACGCCGAGTGGGGTGGCGACAGTCACGCGCATCGTTTTGCCGAAGATCCTGAGCAGATGGTGACAAAAGTCGAGACCGGCAAAGGCACTGCTGAGAAGGGCAAGGCCTACAAGGGTACTGGTGGCAAGGTGCGCATGTCGAAGGATGGTGACTGGTCCGAGAGCTACATGTGTAATCTCTTTGACTGGCATCTCAAAGAGCAGGAAGACATGCCTTGGCTTACCGGCAGTGCAGCGTGGATTTTCAAAGACTTTGCCACTCCGCTGCGTCCTGAGAATCCTGTGCCTCGTGTGAATCAGAAGGGCGTCGTCGAGCGTGATGGCACGCCGAAGGAGACGTATTATGTCTTTCAAAGTTACTGGTCTAAGAAGCCGATGCTGCATATCTTCGGCCACGGCTGGCCTGTGCGTTGGGGCACTTCGGGGGAGGAAAAAGAAGTCCGAGTGTATTCAAACTGCCCCGAGGTAGAGCTGTTCGTAAACGGCAAATCTGTCGGCGTGAAGAAGCGCAACGTTAGCGATTATCCGGCTGCTGGATTGCATTGGATGGTGAAACTTAGTGAAGGTGAGAATAAACTCCGCGCCGTGAGCAAGAAACTCAGCGATGAACTCACCGTCGGCTATCAAACCAAGAAGTGGAGCAAGCCGGCGAAGCTGAAACTGGAGGAGATTGCCCAGAAAGACGGCATCGCGACGATGGAAGTGCGAATGTTGGACACCAACGATATACCTTGCCTCGACTGCTCCAACATCGTTCGCTTTGGCATAGCTGGCGATGGTCGTCTTATCGACAACCTAGGCACCTCCACCGGTTCGCGTGTTGTGCAGCTCTACAATGGTCGTGCGACGATCCAGTGTGAAATCACGAACTACAAAGTGTGTGTGTCTGTTTCTTCCGAAGGCCGCAAGCCGCAGTTCAAATACATCACCGATGCCCGTTCGCCAGCCACAGGTGCTGAGAAGTCGAAGGCTGAGTCCAAAGTTTCGATCGGACCTCAACCGTCATTGATTCCAAAGCTCAAACTTGATGTCGCCGCCATTGACAAAGACCGCATCCTTAAAGCCGCCACTGCTGCATTGAACCAAGCGCCTGTTACCATCACTACCTTTCCTGCAAAACTTAGCGAAGGAGGTCCGAATGACTTTTATTCCAATGGCGACTACTGGTGGCCCGATCCGAAAAAGCCCAATGGCCTGCCTTACATCAAGCGCGATGGCGAGACGAATCCCGAGAACTTCGTCGCGCATCGCATGGCCGTGAAGACTCTGCGCGATTCCGTTGCAGCGCTTGCCGCTGCTTACAAGATCAACCACGAAGACAACTATGTCATCAAAGCCGCCGAATTGCTCAAGGTCTTCTTCCTCGATGCAAAGACACGTATGAATCCCAGTCTCAATTTCGCACAAGCCGTCCCCGGAGTCTCGCCCGGACGCGGCATCGGCATTATCGATACACTGCACATCATCGAGATTCCTGTCGCCATTAAAGCTATCGAGAATTCCAAAGCCTTTCCAGTCGATATGGCAAAAGACTTGCGCCAATGGTTCCGCCAACTCGCCGAGTGGATGACCACTAGTAAGAACGGCAACGAAGAAGCGAACGCGAAAAATAATCACGCCGTCGCTTTTCATCTTCAACTTGCCGTGTTCTCTGACTTCATCGGTGATGAAGAGAAACTCGATCTTTGCCGAACCAAGTTCAAAGAAGTTTTTGTGGGCAAGCAAATGGCCGAAGACGGAAGTTTCCCGCTCGAACTCGCCCGCACCAAGCCCTACGGCTACTCGATCTTCCAACTCGATAACATGACCTTGCTCTGCCACGTGCTCAGCACAGCAGATGATAATCTTTGGACCTTCGAGACGAACAACGGCAAGAGCATTGCAAAAGCCATTGGCTATCTGTATCCCTTTCTTGCCGACAAATCAAAGTGGACTCTTCCACCTGACGTCAATGCCTGGAAGGGCTGGCCCGCTCGACAACCGAACCTAATCTTCGGTGGATTCATGCTCGGCGAGCAAAAGTATCTCGACCTTTGGAAAAACCTCCCATCGGATCCCATTGACCCTGAGGTGCAGCGCAACATTGGTATCACACAGCCGTTGCTTTGGATTCAATAACTTCTCACCCATGACCGATGGATAAAACCCTTGCTTCCACTCATTTCGATTCTTCTCGTTCTTTTTTTGCCAGAGTTTGGTTGCTGATAAACCAAATGTTATTTTAACCTAGATCCGGAAATGGAAGATCGTTGAGTTGCGTTAGGGCTTGGTTTCACAAGGCTTCTTCGACTCGAAGCGGCTGTGTCTTGGGTGACACCTCCCGAGAGGTGAAAAGCCTTGTGGAATCAATGACGGATGCAAATCGGCAGTCAGCCATTCCTGAATCTAGCAGACAATCCACGGGGCGTGGGATGTGGAACGAAGAGTAACTTTGGCCGTATGAGTCGGAGACAACAAAGCAACTGGAGATCCAATTTTACAGGAAAACAGAAAGACATGATTTACAGGTCAGAACCCATTCCTGTTAATCCTGTGATTAGAAACTCGAATCACGAACAGCCTCATATCTTCCATGGCGGGCGAAACATCGCCTAACTCTAGGGCAAGTTAGTCGGGAGGTTTATCATCTCAGATGATCTAGGCATCGGAAACATGGTCAGCTACTAGGGGTCGATTGCCGCATCGGGAAAGCTCGTCTAGAATCGGCTCTGCAAAAGTTGGATGTGGCTGATCTCACAATAACCGAAGCGAGTCCTTTTCAATCGGGGCGATTAAAGATGTAGCAGCTAGAACTGGCCAGTTGGCCAATAGTGGATGTCTTGAAGCTAGTGTAGACTGGTCCTTCAATACGGCTTCTTCAGATTCAAGTACCGCTTTAGGTGGTAACACCGATGCACAAGTTAATCCTTCGAGCATCCGCATACTGCTCATAGATGACCATACATTGATGCGCAAAGCACTCGCTAACATGTTGAATGCCAATCCGAACTTCATTGTGGTAGCTGAGGCTGCTGACGGACGTTCTGGGATCGTGAAGTTTCAGAAATTCCAGCCTGATGTGACACTGCTCGACGTAGCCATGCCTGAAATGAACGGCATTGAAGTCATGAACTTGATTCATGCCGAGTTTCCCTCGGCGCGGGTGTTGATGCTTAGCTCCTCGTACGAAGGGCAAGACATCGTGCAGGCATTGAAAGCTGGCGCCTGCGGGTATCTGTTCAAATCGGCTCGCCCAGCAGAACTCACAATGGCAATCATCGCCGCTCATTCAGGTGGTCGAGTGGTCAGTCCCGAGGTGGATACCAAGATCGCCAAGCGTCATCCGACCACCGTTCTCAGTGCTCGGGAAATCGAGATCTTGCAGTTCCTGCGCAAGGGACTGAATAATCTCGAAATCAGCCTTTTGCTCTGCATCTCCAGACACACGACAAAGGCACATGTGGCCTCCATCTTGCGGAAACTGCATGCAGCTGATCGAACGGAAGCCGTGGCGATAGCCTTCGAGCAGGGCCTGTTGAAGGTCTAGGCCAAACCTATATGACTAAGACAATCACAAACAACGCACCTTCGACGAGCACTTCAAGCGCGACGCAGTCGCACTGCTTGAAGGTGGCCACAAGGCCGCTCAGCTTGCCTGCGAACTGGTCATTGTTGGCGGTTACTCGACGATGACAGGCTGAACGCCTGCATCCCTTTACTTACCATTCCGATCAAACTACTCTGTTCACTCAAACAAGCATGAAATACCTCATCACTCTCTTTTTGGTCTGTTCTGTTCTTTTTGGCCAAACCAAAGCTGAAGATAAACCGAATGTCGTCTTCATCCTCGCTGATGATCTTGGCATCGGAAACGTCGGCTGTTATGGCGCGGACAATTATAGGACACCGCACATCGATCAACTTGCAGCAGAGGGAACGCGGTTCACGCAATGCTTCACCGCAGCACTTTGTGGTCCATCTCGAGCGCTGATCATGACCGGGCGCTATGCTTTCCGAAACGGATCAAGCAATCAGGACGCTTGCATGGTCATGCCAAATAAGGAGCTGCAACTTGCCCGCGTTTTCAAGAGCGCTGGCTATAAGACGGCCTCCATTGGCAAGTGGGGGCAACTGCCGGGTAATCCCGATGAGTCAGGCTTCGATGACTATCTGCGTTTCAATGGCAGTGGTGTTTATCGAAATAAGAAAGAAGGCAAATCCGAGGAGTATTTTGTCAATGGAACAGAACTGAAACTCGCCGACAACGAATATATGCCTGATCTCATGCATGAACATATGATGAAGTTTATCAAGAAGCACAAAGAAGAGCCTTTTTTTGTGTATTACCCAATGTCCAGCGTTCACGGTGATCTCCTGCCTACTCCTGACAGTGCTCCAGATGCCCAAGACCTCATGGCTGACAACGTCGCCTACATGGACAAGCTCGTCGGTAAGCTCGTCGCTGACCTCGAAGCACTCAAACTGCGTGAAAAGACGCTAATCATTTTTATGGGCGACAACGGCACCGGCAAAGGGCAGGCTCAACGTGCCACCATCGGTGGCAAGGTGCTTTCCGGCATGAAGGGAACGATGCTTGAATGTGGCGGTCTCGTACCTATGATCGCTCATTGGCCTGCCAAAATGACCGCAGGCAAAGTGAGCACTGATTTGATCGACTCCACTGACTTTCTGCCTACATTTGCAGAACTATCAGGTGGCACTTTGCCGCAAGAAACGATCTTCGATGGTAAAAGCATTGCCCCACAACTTCGTGGCGGAGTGGGCACACCACGTGAATGGGTCTTTAACCAGCTCGCCTCGATGTGGTACGTGCGTGATGCCAAATGGAAGCTCAATGAAAAGGATGAACTCTTTGATATGAGTGATGCGCCTTTCACCGAAAAGCTCGTTACAGGCGATCATCCAGCCCGTAGCAAACTTGCTGGCTTTCTCGCCCAACTCAATCCAGCCGGGGGAGTCCCCGACAGTGGTGATGGCACCGGTCGCCATGCGAACAAGGAAAAGAAAAAGAAGGAAGGCGAGACCAAGAAGCCTGAAATGAAGGCCAAAAGCACCGAGATGCCACCAGCCACGACGATGAGCGCTGAAGAGCAGGAGCGGGCGGCCAAGTTCGATAAGCTCGACAAAGACAAGGTCGGTAAACTGACTCGCGAATACTACATGACTCACCAATCCGATGCCAATGCAGCAGGTGAACGTTTTGATAAATACGATACAGACAAAGATACGTTCTTGAGTCGCGGCGAGTATATCTTCAAAGGAAAGAAGTCGAAGAAGTAGGAGTGACAGAATGTAAAATTTTCACTTCCCCGCACCTTGTTGTCTGTCATTCTTCTGATTCAAGCATCAAAAAATGATCCGTTCCTTTGCCTTCCTAACGCTACTCGCGCTCGCCCAATCAGGTCTCCATGGGGCTGAACGAAAATACACAACAGAGGTCGCCAAGTTGGCAGCGGCGCCTGTTCCAGCGCCAGGCGGCATTTTGATGGCGGGGAGTAGCATTTTTCGCAAGTGGACAACTGCTGCGGATGATCTCGCGCCACTGCCTGTCACAAATCGCGCCTTTGGTGGCTCAAAGACCGATGATCAGTTGTTCTTCTTTGATCAGATTGTCCCGTCATCAAAAGCGTCACTTGTCATGTGGTATTGCGGTAGCAATGACCTCAATGCCTCGGGAACGCCAGACTCCATCTTGAAGAATACTCAGAAGTGGATTGTCAAAACAAAGGCTGCATTGCCAAATTCAACCATCCTAATTGTGAGTGTGATTCGTTCACCTCAGAAGCGTGAGAAGGGCGTTTTGGGGGCTTTGGATGCGACGAACAAGGCCCTCATCAAACTGGCTAAATCAATTCCAGGTGTCTTGTTTGCCGATGTGAACCCTGCTTTGGAAACCACCTCAGGTGAACCTTTAATGGCTTGCTATGTCTCCGATAAACTGCACCTCACACCTGAAGGTTATCGTCGAATGAGCTCTGTATTAAAACCCGTTCTTGAGGCAGGCTGGAAGCCATCAACGGTGAGAACATCTGCACCAAAAGTGGAGAAGACCTCAGATAAAGAGTAAGTCTTTAGATCGCTGGGCTTGCATTTGGCTAGATTGCTCACTTTCGAATTTCAGATATACCTTTAAGCCTAGTCGACCAGGGGTTAGGCACTGGGATGCTTAGCTCTTGTGTGAGCGATCGGAAAAATGCGATCAAGCGTTCACTTTTGGCTTTCAGGATCGGGTCGGATTTGAGTTTATCGAGAAAAAGCTGATCGCCCCGGCCTTCCTCGGCGAGATGAACCGTCATCATACGACCGTATAGGGTGGCACGATCATCTGTGGCAATGTTCATGCCGTAGGGTTCTGCAAAGCCTTGCCACTTGATGTTGTCTTTGAAGAAGCGGAGTTGGCTAGGACTGTTGAGGGTGCCCGGGCTACCGATTTTATAGTGGAATCCTTGTTGATTAAGGCTGTCCCAGTTGGAGCCGTAAATGGGGCCACCATCTTTAGAGAACTGTCGGTCCATGAGGTGCAGAAGTTCGTGATGAATGGTTCGGCGGAGGAAGTCCATGGATTTAACAATCGCTGGATCAAAGCTTCGGAGGCCATAAGCGAAGGAGACCTGTGGGAGCCAACTCATGCCTTGTCCGGCGACACCTGAGCCTCGGAAATTGAAGGTGTCTAGCATGTAAAGATTTTTGATGTTGAGTCGCTTGGTGATCTGTTCTGGGTAGATCTCCAGTTGCTCCCTGCACATGCGCATGAAGGCTTTGAACTCATTCAACTTCTTGTCGGTGAAGTAGGAGTATTCTAGCCGCACCTTCACCGGCATTGGTGGTGCCGCAGAGCCGGGCTCCCAGAGCACTTTAAAGCCCCATTGCTTCTCCAGCTTACGGATGTCGCTTTGGATTTCGGTATCGGCCTTGATCTTCGCATTGCTTTGCGTGTTGGTGAGATCATTGAGACAAATCGTTCGCTGATCCTCCGGAACGACAGCTAGCGCGGCCCAAAAGGCCTCGTCGAACTGTGGATCGACTGACGTCATCAAACTCTTCATGAGATCTATGCGTTGTTTTGTTTTGGGGTCGGTCTTGGCAATGGTCAATAGCTCATTGAATTCCCAGGCATCCCAAAGCGTTTTGTAGAGTCCTTCGCGTCTGTTGCTTGATTTGAGGAGACTTTTAGCGGGTATGGTTTCGAGCTGTGAGTCATCAGACTCCAGCGTTTTCCAGTGCGCCAGATTGATGGGTGAATCTGCGTCCTTCACATTCGCTAAGATGCTGCTGAAAAGGATCTGATGCAGGTAGCCCCGACCTAGAACTTCGATCGACGGTGTTGTGGTCGTCGGCACAGTCACAAGAATCGAGTTACTGACCTTCTCTGCGATAAGCGTCGGCGAATAGGTCAGCGCAGCACCTGTGGCGGTTTTGGAGATGTAGGCGTTTGCGAGGACCAGATTCTTGGGACTGTTCTTCTTTACGAAGCCTGCTGGGTAGTGCTTCAGTTCCGCTTCCATCCACGAAAGAATTTGCAGCGCATTGTCGAAGTGCTCCAGCTTTAACGGGCTCACGATATAAGTCTTGGCAAACAAGTCGTCATCGATTCGCGCGAGCTTTAGAGAGAGTCCGAAGTCGGTTTGCAAGCGCTGCCTCACTGTGGTGAACCTCGGGTCCTCCTCTATTGCTTCGAGAGCAATAGATGGGGGGGTAAGCAAAAGCCAAGAAGCGAGGGCAAGAGAGTAGCGGATGCGGAGCATGATAACTGAAACCCAACGTTGCCTTGGTGGAATTCCATACGTTCACCCTGCAACTAGATTGAAATCCCCCAAGAAAGACTCACTACTAGCGCTGCTCAAAGTTCTCGCCTAACTCGTGGCGCACTATGTTCCGCCCCTTATTCGTTACATTCCTTTTGACCGCTGCTGTTCATGCAGAGATCGAAGTCGTCGTCTCATCCGATGGCCCCATAAAAACTCTCCTAGTCGCGCGTGATGCTGTACGTGCTAAGCGCAAATCTGGTTCTGAGGGTAAAGCCATCATCCGCGTGAAAGCCGGCCGCTATGAAGTCAACCAGCCCCTCACTCTCGAAGCCCAGGACTCTCATTTGCTGATCATAGGTGATGGCGATGCGATCATCCTCGGCTCACAAAGGGTGACAGGTTTCACAGTTCATGACAATCACATTCTGAAGGCTGATGTGTCCAAAATGATCACCAAGGGAGTGAAATATCGTCAGCTTTTTTTTGATGATGAGCGCATGACGTTGGCTCGGTGGCCAAACGTTGATTCAACGAATCCTCTCTATGGTGGTTGGGCTTTTCTCGCTGAAATGCCGACGAATCTACCCGCTGATCACGCTTGGAAATCCGAAGCTTATGTGAGCGCGAAGGATGTTCGAACCTGGGCTCATCCTGAAGACGTGGAGATGGATGTCTTCGTCCAATATGGCTGGTGGAATTTTATTGTGCCTTTGAAATCGCTCGATGTGGCGAATCGAAAGCTCACGCTAGCCAAGCCATGTGGCTACGATCTCCATCCTCATAATCGCTTCCACTTTCAGAACGCCTTTGAGGAGCTCGATAGTCCTGGTGAGTGGTTTCTCGATACGCGCACCAGCACCCTTTACGTCTGGCCTACTGCGCCGATGGAAAAGCATGAGGTCCGACTTGTCACTTCATCCAGTTTCATCAAGCTGGGTGCTGGAACAAAGAATGTCATCATCGAGCATCTCCGATTTATCGGTTCTCTGGAAAACGCCATCACTTTCAACAAGACCGAAGATTGCAGCGTGCGCGATTGTGTATTCAAAAACGTGTCCGGATTCTCCGGCTCCGCCATTAGCATGAATGGTGGTTTCGATAATGAAGCTCGCAGCAATGACATCAGTGGTTCCGGCAGCCATGGCATCAGTCTCAATGGCGGCGACCGGCCCACTCTCACGGCTTGTGAAAACAAGGCGGTCAACAATCATATTCATCACCTCGGCGTGTATAACAAGAATGCCTGTGGTGTGGCAGCCAGCGGTGTTGGCATCACAATCTCGCACAACCTCATTTATGATGGCCCACGGATGGGGGTGCAAATGAGCGGAAACAACATCATCGTGGAATACAATCATCTACACCACCTCGTGCTCGAAACCCAGGATGGCGCTGCCATCTATACCGGCGGACGGGATTGGATCGGGTCGCGCGGCAGCGTCTGGCGCTACAATCGTATCCATGACATCGTTGGTTGCGGCCAAGAAAAGGAGGGTTTGAAGGTGCCTTGGTTCACATTTGGTCTCTACCCTGACGATAACACGGGAGGCTTGGATATCATTGGTAACCTAGTCTATCGCTGTGAGTGGACACCTATCCACATGCACAACTCGCGTGACTGTATCGTGGAAAATAACATTTTCGCCATGGGTAACAAATTCCAGTTCGATCTGCATGGTTGGACCAAGGATCAGCACTATTGGATCGATCACGGCCCGACGATGATCAAAGGCTATGAATCGGTCATGGACCAACCTGCTTGGCAGTCGATGCGGGGCATGAACCTTCACCCCAAAGATGCTTTCCGTGAGGACGGCACCATGATGAGTGGAGATATCGTTCAGCGGAACATCATGTATTCCAACAAGGCAGGCGTGAAGTATGGCGATCTGCGGAATGTCTCACCCAAGTGGAACACCATCGACTATAACTTGGCTTGGAATGGCGAGCACCCACTGATGACGGGCCTCAGTGCTGTAGGTAAGGACATCGATGAATCGCTTTTAAACGAAGCCTTTGACCAAGTTGAGGTTGGCAAAACCCCGAAGGGATGGGGCTTTAATGCGATGCCCAACAAGACGGTGCGTTGTATCGCAGAGGACGGAGCCTTGGTCGCAGATTGTGCGACCAGCTCGGATCGCAAAAACTCTCATACCACCTTTCATGGGCCGCACCTATCGATCAAACAAGGCAGTTCTTATCGTGTGAGGCTCCGAGTGAAATCGAGTGAGGCGACGAGCATCATCAACCTCGCGCTTGCCTCTTTTGAGAATGGCAAAGGCTACTGGCAGACCCTTGGTAAGGGCGTGGTGGCGACTCCAGAATGGCAGACCGTTGAAGTAACTGGTCGGATGCTGAAGGAGGGCGAAGCGCAGTGGAAAGAATGGATGAAGACTTTTTGGCTACGCATCGATTGTCGAGCCGACAAGGGACGCATTTTTGTGGATGATGTGAGAATCACCGAGGCTGCCTCCATGGATGAATTCAGTGCTTGGCGGGCAGCTGGTTGGGATACTCACAGCATCGTCGCTGACCCGCTGTTTGTGGATGCCGAGTATGATGATTTTCAGCTCAAGCCAGAGTCCCCCGCCATTCAGAAGCTTGGATTCAAGCCGCTGCCCATCGATCAAATGGGCTTAATGATCGACGAATGGCGGAGGTCAAAGTGATGATCTAGACATCACCGTGCCAAGAATTGATCTCTCTTCTGCCTATTTCTGCGTGTTTCTTGAGTAGCGCACAGATTATCCTTGAAACGGGAATGGAAGGTCGTTGAGTTGCGCTAGGGCTTGGTTTCACAAGGATTCTTCGACTCGAAGCGGCTGTGTCTTGGGTGACACTGCCCGAGAGGCGAAAAGCCTTGTGGAATCAATGACAGATGCAAATCGGCGGTCAGCCATTCACGTTTTAAGGACTATTTCTTCGCGTAGTCTGCGTAGGCTTCTGCAATATGAGCGTCCTTTTCATCTCCATCATGAAAGATGAAGCGATGGCGTAGGCTGATTTTATCACCTTTTTTCAAGGTGATAGCACCGTTTTCAGACTTGGGGTCCAGAGACTTGGTGCCAAAGGCATTGGCTGTGAAAAGGCCGTAAGTGCGCACATGCCAAGGGGTTGGATGACGGAAGCTGCTGGGATGATTCAACATGGCAACGCCAACGGATTTACCTCCAACGGTGCCATGATAATCCACCCAAGTGGCGCGTTGTCCCCAAGCAGATTCATCGGTGAGTCCTTCACTTGAGATGATGTGGCCCGTGCCTTTACCGCCTTCTTTACCGCGATCTACGGCCATCTCTGTGGGAACACGGATGCTCAAACCCGCGTCTTTTTTGTCATCGACAAGGATGTCTGCTTCAGAAGCGATGATCTCGATGTCCACGTCGATGAGGCGAGTGGCACCTTTGACGGCGAAGGTGTATTTGCGGATTTCCTCGGAGGTCTTTTTGCCTTTAGCATCAAGGTAGTCTGAGACGGTCTTAATCACAGCCGTCTCGCCACCTTTGAGTTCAGTGATTTCGCGGAGTTTGATGGCCCCCAGATGTTCCAGTCGTGCGGCACCTTTACCACCAGCAGGGAATGTGGCGGCTTCAGCCCAAGTGTCATAGCCAGCAATGTTTTCATGGCCAAAGCAAAGCCCCCGGTGATGCGGGTGGTCATGCTGCTCTCCTTCAACGGTCTTCATCGGATAAGCGCGAGTCATCGTGACGCCGCTGGTGCCGATGATGGGCCAGAGATAGGTTTTATTAGCCTGATCCACGACGAGTTCTGTGAGGAAGTTGCCATCCAACTTGACAATGGCACCACCAGTGGGCGTTTTTTCGATGCTGAAGAGGGCGGCTTGGCTTGGCAAGAGTAGGCTGAGCGCGGCAGTAAAAAGAAGGGAATAGAACTTCATGGAGATTGGTTCAAAGGAACGGAGCTCGTCCAACGTTTCTTCCGGCCATGTTGTGTCATCTCCGCTCCTTCCTTTTTTTGTCCGTCTTCTCGCTTGCGGGAATTGTTCAGGCTCAACTGGGGCCAAACGGGGCTACGGCTTCATTTAAAGGCAGTTTACCGCCTAAACCCACCGCTGCGCTTTCGGCTGAGCAGGAGGCGGCAATCGAAAAAGAACTCGCGCTGGTGAAGGCTGAATTTGAGTCGGTGAAAAAGCATGTGCGCTCAGCGGATGCGGCCATTTTTCTCAAAGCGGTGCGCTATGCGTTGGACTTCAATGAATGGTATGACAAAAAGCCAGAAGATGGCGTGAAGAAGGCCAATGCTCTATTGGACGAGGCCAAAAAGCGCATCGCCGCACTCAAAGAAGACAAGACACCATGGATGGAAGGGCCTGGACAGAAGGTGCTGGGTTTTTACTCAGGGATCGATGCATCCCCACAGCCCTATGGTGTGGAAATCCCTGAAGATGTTAAGATTGGCGATGAGAAGATACCGATGTGGGTTTGGCTGCATGGGCGCGGGGACACAGCGACGGATCTACATTTTGTTTATAGCCGACTCATGGCCAAGAAGCCGGGTCAGTTTCAGCCAAAGGGCAGCATCGTCATTCACCCTTTTGGCCGTTACTGCAATGGCTGGAAGTCCGCGGGTGAGACAGATGTTTTTGAGTGCCGAAATGACGCCGCAGATCGCTTTAATGTGGATGAGAACCGCATCGCCCTAGCAGGCTTCAGCATGGGGGGTGCAGGTGCCTGGCACATCGGGGCGCACTATGCGGATCAGTGGGCCTGTGTGCATACGGGGGCCGGCTTTGTGGATGTGAAGCGCTATCAGAAACTGACGCCCGACAAGTATCCTACACCCTATGAACAGACACTTTGGAACATCTATGACGTGCCAGCTTATGCGCGTAATTTCTTGAACGTCCCGTTGATCAGTTACAGCGGTGAGTTAGATGCCCAGCGCGATAGTGCCGATTACATGACGGAGGTGCTGGCCAAAGAAGGGATCACGCGGCCTCATCTCATTGGCCCAGGCATGGGGCATAAATACCATCCTGAGACGATCAAAGAGGTGCAGTCTTGGATCGAGAAAGCGCTGGAAAAAGGCCGTGATCCAATGCCGAAGAAAGTCGTTCTGCAAACCCGTTCCCAACGTTACACAAAGATGTTTTGGGTGACCCTGCTGCAAGCGGAGAAACCTTTCGAAGATACTCGGATCGAAGCCGAGATAATGGATGACGGAAAGCGTATCGAGATCAAGACCACAAATGTCACCGCGCTGTGGCTCGATGGTGATGCTTTGAAGCTCAATGAGTGCAGCGTCAGCATCAATGGTCAAACCGTGCGCGAGCCTCGGAACTATTCGAGTTCGCCCGCTGAGTACAGCTTTACTCTGTTTGCTGACAAATGGTCCTGTGTGTCAGATCATGAAGCCAGCAAAGCATTGATGAAAGGCGGAGGCAGCTCGATGGAGGATGGATTGCTCGATAGCTTCACCGTCGTATTGCCTGAAAAATCCTCTGGCAACGCCAAGGTGGATGCCTGGGTGAAGCAAGAGAGTGAACACTTTATCCAGCGTTGGCGCAGTCTCATGCGCGGAGATCCGATCATTCAGACGAGTGAGCAAGTGCTGCGTTATGGCTTTCGTGGTCAGACGGTTGTGCTCTGGGGAACACCCGAGTCAAATCCTGTGATGGCTCAATTGCTGAATGCGCCGAAGCAGCACTGGGTTCTTTCGGATCTTAAAAGCAAAATTCCCTGCGCCTGGAATGCCAAAACCATCACGGTGGGAACGCAGACCTTTGATGCTGCAAATCAGGTGCTAGTCATGGCCTATCCTTACGGGAACCGTAATAAACATCAGATCTGGGGCAGCAGTCCCTCCGTTATCCTCAACACTGGCCTCACCTTCCGTGAAGCTCACGATAAAACCAACTCTCTGCAAAACCCCAAGCTTCCTGATTGGGCCATTCTGGATATCACTCAACCTGCGAATACCGAAAGTGCCGGTAAAGTGATTGCCGCTGACTTTTTCGACAGTTTTTGGCAGGCGAAGTGATGAAAGCTTTTCCTTGGCCAAGTGGCCAATAGTCGAATGACTCAGCATCGAACAAGGATGATACTTAACTATTTTTGACTCACTTATGAAACGAGTAATTCCTTTTTTAGCCCTATCCATGATAGGCCAATCGTCTTTTGCGGTGAAGCCGAATGTTCTCTTCATTGCGGTTGATGACCTGCGCCCTCAGTTGGGCTGTTATGGTGACAAGCTGATCAAGTCTCCCAATATCGACCGCATTGCGGCGCGTGGCATCGTTTTTGAAAAGGCTTATACCCAGCAGGCGGTTTGTAGTCCCTCCCGCACGGCGATCATGACCGGCTTGCGTCCTGATACGACCAAGGTGTGGGATCTTGAGACTCACTTTAGACCTGCACAGCCGGATTGCATCACGCTGCCGCAGCATTTCAAAGCCAATGGCTATCAGTGTGAGGCTCTGAGTAAAATCTATCACAAGGGGCATGAGGATGGTCGTTCCTGGACCGCGCCTCATTGGTATCCTTTTGGTCGGGCCGTGGACACTGAT
Source organism: Prosthecobacter debontii (assembly GCA_945869675.1). Taxonomy (GTDB): domain Bacteria; phylum Verrucomicrobiota; class Verrucomicrobiia; order Verrucomicrobiales; family Verrucomicrobiaceae; genus Prosthecobacter; species Prosthecobacter debontii_A. The sequence continues at coordinate 15,547 of CAMBPS010000050.1, forward strand.
CTGGTGGACTGGACCCATCAGATCGTCACCAAGCACGACGTCAATACTCTCGAATACTCCTCACAAGAAGCCAATGGCATATCTGTCAAAAAGAAGGATAAGGAAGCCAAGGGTGGTCCATCCTTTGAATTAAGTCCCAAGGACGACAGCCAGCTGCCCGATGGGGCAACTGCAGACGAAGCTGTCAAACGCCTTGCTACCCTCAAGGCCAAAGGTGAGCCTTTTTTCCTTGCCGTTGGATTCTTAAAGCCGCATCTGCCGTTCGTTGCACCGAAGAAATACTGGGACCTCTATGATCCGAATAGCATTCCTTTACCAGCCTTCGATCATTTGCCTGAAGGCGCTCCGCCTTATGTCGGTCACACGAACGGTGAGCTTCACAACTACCCCGGCGTGCCCAAGGAAGATCCCATTCCCGCCGACTTCGCTAAAAATCTGCGCCACGGTTACTATGCCTGCATCAGCTACATGGACGCCCAAGTTGGTAAGGTGCTTGATGCCCTCGAAAAAGAAGGCCTTGCGGAAAACACGATCATCGTTCTTTGGGGTGATCATGGTTGGCAGCTTGGCGATCATGGCCTGTGGCATAAGCATACCAACTTTGAACTCGCTACGCGTGCTCCCTTGCTCATCAGCGTTCCTGGATCAAAAACCGCGGGTCAGAAATGTGCCGCCACGGTTGAGTTTGTGGATGTCTATCCCACGCTTGCAGAATTTTGCGGCCTCCCAAGCCCTATAGGTCTTGCTGGCAGCAGCTTGAAGACTTTCATCGACAATCCATCGGCACCTTCCACCAAGGTCGCCATTAGCCAATATCCGAAAAAAGCCCCGGAAGGCCAAGTAATGGGCTACAGCATTCGCAACGATCGTTACCGCGCCACAGTCTACCGTCTGCGCAACGGTTTCCAAGTCGTCGGTGCTGAACTTTACGATGAACAAAACGACCCGAACGAGACCGTTAGCCTCGCCAGCAAACCTGAGCACCAAGAACTGCTCGAAACCCTCGCCAAAAACCTTCCTCCCGTCGGCTCCGATGCCAAACCCGAAGGTGCAGAACCCATGAAGGAAAAGAATAAGGACAAAAGCAAGCCTGCGATGCCCGCCACAGCCACATCCACGAATGACCGCGGCGCTCGCTTTGACAAGCTCGACAAAGACAAAGCCGGTAAGCTGAGCCGCGAATTTTATACCACCCACCAATCCGATGCCGCCGCCGCTGGCGAACGTTTCACCAAGTGGGACAAAAACAAAGATGGCTTCCTTTCTCGTGAAGAGTATCTGAAGCAGGGGAAGTAGGAGAATTCTAGATTCGGGTGGGGAGCGCCCATGGAGCAAGGAGTTATTGATGCAAGCTTGTATGCGTGTTGACGAGCCTGTGTCTCATGCCGTATGTCCGATCTTATGACTTTGCGTGAACCTGAGATCGTCGAACTCAACACTCCCACTGGACCGATGCGCACCTTGGTACTGAGGCCGGCGGCTGTGGGGCGTTTTCCGGGGCTGTTGTTTCATTCGGAGATTTTTCAGCTCACATCTCCGATCTACCGGACAGCGGCTTTTCTTGCAGGGCATGGGTTTGTCGTGGCATTGCCTGAGATCTATCATGAATACCTGCCTGCTGGCACGGTGCTGGGTTATGATCAGGCGGGTTCGGATGTCGGGAATCGATTGAAGATCGAGAAACCGGTCGCGGCTTATGACGATGATAATCGGGCGGCGCTGGAGTTCCTAAAAAACCATGATGCCTGCACGGGGCGTTTGGGTTCCTTTGGTCCTTGTATAGGTGGGCACTTAACGTATCGGGCAGCACTGCTGCCGGAGGTAGCGGCGGCAGCTTGTTTTTATCCGACCGATCTGCATAAACGCAGTCTAGGGAAGGGGATGAATGATGACTCGCTAGCCCGTGTCGCCGATATCAAGGGCGAACTCATGATGGTTTTTGGTCGTCAAGATCCGCATGTGTCCGACGAAGGACGTGCTTTGATTTATAAGACGCTGACGACCGCTGGCGTGAAATTCACCTGGCATGAATTGAATGCGGCTCATGCCTTCCTTCGCGATGAGGGGCTGCGCTATGATGCCGAGATTGCCCGTGAAGCCTTGGGAATGACCGTGGATTTCTTTCGCCGCATTTTGAGCGCTCCCGTTGGGGCTTGATATACAGCGGCGTCGATAAGCGTAGGAGAGTATTATGCGATCTCTTTTGTCTGCTTTGATGATGCTTTCTGTCTTAGTGGTATCGGCTGAGGTGCCGCGCTTACGCGGACTTAGTCGTGAGGATTTGCTGGAGTTTCATGACGCCTCAGGGAGTGTGCAACGTGCAGCAACGACCAACGAATGGGAACAAAGACGTGCTGAGGCGTTGGCTGGATTTCTAAGTGTCACAGGGCCGCTTCCGGGGCAGGCTCAGCGTTGTCCGCTTCACATGAAGATCGAGGAAGAGGTGGATTGTGGCAATTACTTCCGCCGTTTGATCAGCTATGAATCCAGTCCTGATGGGAGAGTGCCAGCTTATTTGTGCATTCCAAAAGCTGCTTTAGCAGGACATTCGGCCCCTGCAGTCCTTTGCCTGCATCCAACTGAGAATGTGATCGGTCATCAAGTGGTGGTAGGTCTGGGTGGAAAACCACACCGTCAATATGCTGCTGAACTTGCCGAACGTGGTTATGTCACCTTGTCGCCAAGTTATCCATTGCTGGCCAAGTATCAGCCTGATCTGAAGGGGTTGGGTTTTTCCAGTGGCACCATGAAAGCCATCTGGGATAACATTCGTGGACTGGACCTACTGGAAACTCTGCCGTTTGTGAACAAACATGTAGGCTTTGCCGCTATTGGCCATTCTCTTGGTGGTCATAACAGCATCTTTACTGCTGTGCTGGATGGTCGATTGAAGGTGGTCATTTCCAGCTGCGGATTTGATTCGGTATTGGATTATTATGGCGGCAATCTTAAGGGGTGGGTGCAGGAGCGCTACATGCCGAAGATGGCAGACTACTTGGGGCGGCCTCAAGATGTTCCCTTTGATTATTACGAACTGATTGCGGCCTTGGCGCCGCGTCGAGTCTTCATCAATGCACCTTTGAAAGATGCTAACTTTAAATGGGACAGTGTGGATCGAGTGGCTGCGGCAGCTTGGCCTGTTTTTGCCTTACATGGAGTTGAGTCTAATCTAATCATCCGGCATCCTAATTGTGAACACGATTTTCCAGATCAGGAAAGGATGGAAGCCTATCAAGTGATTGAATCCGTATTGAGGCAGCATTGAGAAAAAGCTCGTTAGGTTTTGAAGGGGTTTTTCCGTATGCTATGGTTAGTCCTGTGCTCTTGCATGGATCTTCTCTTTTATCTGGCAAGCACTCTGGTTTGCTTACTGAGCGTGCCTGGGTGCTCATGTTGGCAGATTTAGCGTTGTTGCCATTTCTGGTTTGGCTGTAAGATAGACCAAGGCCTTATGCAATTTCAGAGCCGACGAGCCTCAATCACATCGAGTTGGGTGATTTTCCAGGCGCTCTGGATCGGACTCACGGTGACTTTGGCACTGTATCGATTCACACGCGTATGGACATGCCCCCAATGACCGACGGTTCCGAGGGCAGTCCACTGAAGGTCAGTGATGAAGCCTTCATCCTGCGGAGATGGCGATACTTTGAGGATGTCAGCACTGAATTCACTGATGGTGACACGGGTGCCTTCACGTCCATCCAGAGTCAGTGCTTGAATGGTCTCCAGATACAGTTTGCGTAGCAGTTCACCATCAACACTGAGGGCGAGCACATCGTAAATCTCTGACTCCGCACGATGGTCGAAGGCGCGGTAGACGTTGCGGAGCAGGGGTGTAAGGATGGCTTCGGCTTCGCTGGTTTCTTTGATCACTGGGATGGTGGCTGAGCCAGTCAGATTGACATTTAACAAAGGCCAGCTCAGGACGGCACCCAGGACCCAAGTGGCGATAAACGGCAAGCTGCCGCCTGGAAGGTGATGGTCTCGGATGCGAATGAATCCATAAAAGCACAATCCCGCTGCAATCCATAAGCCTGTAGCTAAAGGGAAGCGGAGAGTGGCAGGCGCAGTCAACTCTGGAACTTTGGTTAAAGGTGCCGGCATTGGTAGCCGCCCCTGAGCTTGCCAGGTATTTTTTGGCAGGGCTGAGCTGACTTCAAGCATTTCAGAATTGCGGCCAAAAAACACGCGAATCGGTAATTTTTTGATGTCGATGTCAAAACCTTGCCAAAAGACGGTCAGTTCTTCTGGCGCTGGCGGAGTGGGGAATTCCCAAGTGAACCCAATCATGGCCTCGTTGGTGGCGATTTCAGCACCTTCTTCAAAGGGTAATGTGGCACCAGGCTTTCCCTTGATGATGCTTGCACCGATGAAATGACCTTCAAGTTTGATGGTGCCTGCACTTAGCCTACACCAGTCTGCGGTCTGCTTGGTTGCAGCAGCGGCTACTGATTTCTGAATCGCAGGATCAAGAATAGCTGGGACTTCATTCAAGGGATTAAGCCATTGCAAAACTCGTCTGGCGTCAATCAATGCTTCAAATCGTGCTTGATAGGGCTCAACATATAAAAAACCTTGAGCGATTTGACTCGATTCAGTAGAAGTGGGGGTGGGACTCTGCACAGGAGACTGGCTAGGCCTGTTGGAGTCTGCGGCGGCTTCCATGATTTTGGCCACATTGAGAACCTGCGTTTGGCCGTAGAGGTTACCCCAAAAACAGACTGTCAAAACTAGGCCAAAGAGTGCCCACGTGGTTTCGCTGCGGGTCATACTTCGGATTACAGAGCCCAAGGCTTCCTCCATTCCTTAGATAGCAGTTTGGAGGCTGCCTCATTGCCTGTAATCTCCTCTGTCTGTGGATTCCATTTGAGCGAAGCACTTCCCGAGCGCAGGGCAATGTTGGCTAAGTGGGCTACGGTGATGCTGCGATGCGAGACTTCAATCGGTGCTGCTGTCGGCTTGCCATCATAAATGGAACTGAGGAAGTTATCGGTGTGGTCTCTGCTCTCGTAGAGATGAAGTTCACTTGGGGTGATTTTTTCTCTGAGGATGGCTGGGTCGCTGGCGCTGATCTTACCACGATTCACATAGATCCATTTTCCAGAATCTCCTTCAAACAAGATGCCGACGTGATCGAAGGGCTTTTTGCTGCCAGCTGCTTTCTGCGATGCCTCAATCTCTGGGAGTAATGCGCGGTCAGGGCTAGCGACATGCAGAGTCACACCGTTTTCGTAGACGCACTCAAAGTTAAACTCGGAGGCTGTGTTGTATAGAGCTGTGGAGTCGAGCTTACCAGTGACGTTCTTTAATTCTAGGGGGCCTGTGTGTTCGGTTCCCATGCCCCATTGGGCGATATCAATGTGGTGAGCGCCAAAGTCTGTGATTAGGCCCCCGCTGAAATTGAAGTTATGCCGCCAATTGAGTGGCAGGAGAGCAGGGCGATAGTCTATCTGTTCTGCAGGGCCTAGCCAGAGATCAAAATCAAAGTCAGCAGGAATCGGCGCTGGGGCCGTTTGATCGGCCATGCCATTCCAGTTGGAGTGGCCACCAGGAAGACCGACACGAACTCGGTTCAATTTACCGATGCGGTTATTTCTCACCATTTCGCAGGCCATGTGAAAGTAGATCTCACTGCGCTGCTGGCTGCCGGTTTGCCAAGTCACGCCTGCTTTAGTGATCTCATCACTCATCAGTCGGCCTTCCCCAATATTGAGGGCAAGTGGTTTCTGACCATAGATATGCTTGCCTTTTCGAGCTGCATAGATGGCCATGTAGGCATGCCAGTGATCTGGGGTGGATATCTGCACCGCGTCCAAGTCTTCTTTCTCCATCATTTCACGGAAGTCCGCATAAGCCGTGCAGGCTTTGACAGGCTTGTTTGCCGACTGCGAATAATGGGCGTCGATGATTTTTTTACCCGCCTCACGTCCGCCTGTTTCTTTGCCATCATAACCGTAATGCCCGTATTCCTTCATCGGATCGGCGACGGCAACAACTTGGCATTTGTCGTGATTGAGAAAAGAAGGCGTCCAATCTCCCGCAATGGTGCCCCAACCAATGGCTCCGACGGTGATCCGGTCGGATGGTGCGGGGCGGCCCGCTTTGGCAAAGATCGACGAGGGCACAATGGTCGGGAATCCGAGAGCGGCAGCGCCTGTGGTGAAAAAGCGGCGGCGTGAAAAGAGAAGTTGGCGATTCATAAGACTGTTTATAATGTGTAAGTCGCACAAAGGGCAATGCTGTTGTTCTTGAAACACCATAGAAAAGCCATTTTAGCTGAGAAAATGTGAATAAGTGGCAGAACCTTGCAGCGCGCATTTGACAAAGGCATGCGTCCGCGTAGTCTCGGCCCCCCTGTTGCCTGGGTGGACCTCTCTGCAGAGCTCACCTTACCGCCATAGGCCACAATACTGCCTTCCCACCTCCCACAAGATTATGCCAAAAAGAACCTATCAAGCCTCCAAGCGAACCCGGAAGAGCCAGTTCGGTTTTCGTACTCGGATGAAGACCGCCAATGGTCGTGACATCCTTCGCCGTCGCCGTCTGAAGGGCCGCAAACGTCTCATGCCGGTTGGCGTGGAGATTCATTACAAGCGCCACGTGCAACAGCACACCTAATTTTCCATGGACCTTGGTGTCCGCGTATTATGCGCCTTCCCTCACGCCTTCATCTGAAGGAGTCTCGCGACTTTGCGCGAATCAAGGCTGAGGGTAGGAGTCAGTCCGGTAGGTTTTTCGTTCTTGCCATGCGGCAAGATCCTCATGTTATTGCTTTTCAATTTGGTCTTATCACGGGTAAGCGACTCGGAAATGCAGTGATTAGAAACCGTCTTCGTCGGCAGATGCGTGAAATCATTCGCGCTCATCAGGAAGAAATAACTCTTGGCTGGCAGTTTGTCACCATCGCACGTTGGCGTGCTCCAGAAGCTGACTTTGAAGATTTGGAGCAAGACTGGGTGCGTTTGGCAAAACGCCAGGGTTTATTGGTAAAACAAACCAAGCCTGAATCAGCCCCATGAAACGGGTTACTCGCTTCCTTATTCGTGGCTATCAGATCTTTATCTCACCCGTCATTCATGCCTTTCCGGGCACTGGTTGTCGTTTCTCTCCGACTTGTTCGGAGTATTTTCTTCAAGCTGTGGAAAAACACGGCTTTTTTAGAGGTGCATGGCTCGGAATCCTTCGCATTCTACGCTGTCAGCCTTGGGGAGGCGAAGGTCACGACCCTGTCCCCAATGGTTGCTGTAAATCTGAACCCTAACATCTGACATTTTCACTCATGGATCGTAAAGCTTGGCTCGTCATTTCTCTTTGTACTTTTGGCCTTATTGCCAATGTCTACTTCGCGAATAAATATCCCCCGATCGAGAAGACTCCTGCTGTAGCATCATCTGCGATAGCATCGACCGTGATTGCTCCTGCGTCTACTACGACTCCCGTTGCCACGATGAGTCAGGCCTCGGCTATCACGCCAGCGGCTCCGGTTGTCGAGGAAACGCACACGATTACTCGCGGCACTGTCACTTGGCACTTCACCAATAAAGGTGCTGGTGTTTCCAAGGTCGTTCTGGAAGGCACCGACAATCTCACATTGAATCAGTTTGGTAAGGAGCCTATTGGCGCGTTTCGCCGCGAAGCAGCAGGCAATGATGCGGTGATCTATCAAGTTACCGAAAAAAGCAACAAAGGCATCACCTTTGAGGGCACTACGGCAGATGGGATCGTTGTGAAGAAAGCCTTTGAAGTGACTGAAGGTGAGAAATCAGACGATCATCTCATCCATCTGAAGCTGACTCTCACGAATACTGGAGCAGTAGCCCATAAATCTGAAGAATACTACCTCTACAGTGGTGCCGCGAACTCAATGCGCCCTGATGAAGCTTTAAAGCCAAGCTTTTTCTGGAACGATGCTGGAGATGCTACTCAAAAATTGACAGACTCCTTTTCCGGTGGGTGGTTTTCTAGTGAGCAAGCGGAGATGCGCTCGACTCATACGCGACTCCGTTTCAGTGGCGTGATGAGCCGCTTTGACGCCATTATCCTGAGTCATGAGAGCACCACCGATAAGCCAGGTAAAGTTTGGGCTACACGCTTCCTTCTCGATCATAGCTCAGATCAGTTCAAAGACCTATCGACGGCTACAAAAGATTATGCCATTCAATCTGCCATGGGCATCCCTCCCGTGGATCTGGCACCTGCGGGAACCGTGACCGAAACCTACAGTATCTATGCAGGCCCCAAGGAATACCACCGCCTTGCTGCCTTAGAAGGTCAGCGTGATTTTGTCATGTTCTATGGCATGTTTGGTTTCATCAGTCGTCTGCTGACGCAGGTGATGCGCTGGATGCATGACATCAGTGGGAATTGGGGAGCTGCAATCATTCTTCTCACCCTTTGCATCCGAACGGTTCTCTGGTGGCCGCAATCGAAGGCTCAGTATTCCATGAAGCGCATGGGCCTGCTGGGACCTAAGATGAAGGAACTACAAGCCAAGTATAAAGACGATCCGCAGAAACAACAGGTAGAGACCATGAAGCTCTATAAAGACTATGGGGTGAATCCTGTGGGTGGTTGTTTGCCGATGCTGCTACAGATTCCGATCTTCTTCGGTTTTTACAGCGTGCTGCAAAATGCTGCGGAATTGCGTGGTCAACCTTGGTTATGGGTGCAGGATCTTTCCCTTCCGGACACTATTCACACGCTGAATTTCCCTTTTAGCCTGCCGTTGATCGGAACTCATTTTGATATCAATCCGCTACCCTTGATCATGGGGATCACGATGATTCTTCAGATGAAACTTACACCGCAGCCTGCAACTGTGGATAAGACGCAGAAGATGATGTTCACCATCATGCCTTTTTTCTTCCTCTTTATTTGTTACAACTTTGCCTCGGCGCTCTCTCTTTACTGGTCCACTCAAAACATCTTTGCCATCTTTCAGAGCTACATTATGAAGCTCTACATCAAGGAGCCTGTTTTGGAAAAAGTGGAGGCCAAACCCAAAGCGTCTCCTTCAAACAACCCGTTTTTTAACCCGATGAATCCCAATCATAAGGAGAAAAAGGTTAAACCGAGAGGCCCAAAACTGGGTGGTTAATTCACAGACGGGGGCTTCCTGTCAAAATACCCTTGCCTCAAACCTCGGCTGAGTGCATGACTCGGTTGTCATCCCTCCTCCTTTTCTGCCCATGCAATTCGTCTTTCCTACACACCTTCAACTCGTCAATGAGAGCAGCGATGGGTTCCATCAGGAACTTCTACGCGGTCTAACTCATAAGCTCAATAACCTGTTGGCCGTGATTCAGGGTTTTTCCAGCTTGATCCTCATGGCTGACGATCTTGAGCCAAGTGTAGCTGAAAATATGCAGCACATTCGTGAAGCGTCGCTAGGTGTTTCACAACTCAGTGAGCGTATCCGCTCAGCAGGTGGTTGCGCGAAACTGTCGCCACAGACTCTTAGTCTTAACGAGTATCTTGGAGTTGTTGAAGGTGCTTTGATGGAGCCTTTTGTCAAAAATAACGTGCAACTGCAGGCTGACGTCCAACAGGGTTTGCCGCCCATCAATGTTGATCCAACCAAATTTAAAGACATCTTGGTCGAAGTGCTTAAAAATGCCGCCGAAGCAGCAGCTCCTGCCGGCGGACGAGCGATGCTCAGGATCGCAGGCCCCGGCGTGATCTCGTCACCTGAGCAGCGCCGTGTGGATATCCTAGTAACCAACACAGGGAGTCAAATATCACCCGATAAACTGGCTGCCAGTTTCCGTGCCTTCCATGGTTCCAAGGCTAGCAGCCACCTTGGACTCGGATTGACCATCGCCTCCATGCTATGCCACCAAATGGGTATCCAAATAGGGATAGCTTCAGAAAACAACGAAACCGTTGTTTGGCTCAGTTGTCCTACTGCTTGACTTTGTTGGTGAAGCTCTAGATTCTTGATAGCACTGTTACGGTGACTTTTTTCTCGAGCTCAAGCGGAAGATTGGCTTGAACTTGCTGTCTGTTGGACTTGGACTTCCGGAAACCTACAGGGCTCACTAAGCTTGCTGCTTTTCGGCGTCAATGTAGCCGTCGTGTTTAGTGGAAACAAGGGTCTCGAGGAGGATTTACACAGGTAGATCAGCCCAGCCGACAGCGGCGAATCAGGTCGAGTCTAATGAGGGCGAGTATTGCTCTCTGAGACGTGCTATCGGGTTAAATAAGTGCATGCGTATTTCTCAGCGGAAATGAATCATGCCAATGTCAGTGCTTTTGCGCAACTTCCTTGGTTCTTGTGCGTTACTGCACTCTCTCTATCGTTACGTTTCTATTTCTGCATGTCTTTTGCTTCTGCCACACTACTGCTTCCAAGTCCTGATACCTCCTGGCGGGTCTGGAAGTCGCGATTGGCTGTGCAGGGAGAATCTGTGGAGCATCCGACTGAGGTGAAGACTCAGGGAAAGCCGTTAGTGATTGGTTTGCCTGCTGGGGCTTGTCGTACCATTGGGTTGGTTCTGCCCAATACAGATCATTCAATCCTAGAGCAGATCATCATCACCCAGATGGAGCGACGTGGTCTGAAGCTTCAGGGCGGTGAGGGACGGAACTTCCGCTGGCATTTACTGACTCAAACGGCCTCGACTGCGACTGTCAGTGTGGATGTTTTGGCCGATCCGTTCCCAGAGGATCTGGCACTGACTCAGATCTCGGATTACACGGCGGCCCTGCGTTTGCTGACTCTGCCTGCTGGGCATTTGGTGATCGCTGAGGAATCTGGATCGTCCGTGCTGGCAGTAGGATATCAGGGAAAACTCTATCACAGTCACATTTTTGGAACTGCCTCGATTTCAGGGGATGAGATCGCTCATGAGATCGTGCTTTCGCAGTTGACTCTGGATGCTGAATTGGGGCAAGGGTTCATCACCGGTGTCACCTTGGTCGGCACTTCTTGGGATCGTGGAATTGCTGAGCAATTAACTGCGCGGACTGGACTACCAGTGCGCGTGGTGCCGCAACTGCCTCCGAATGCGGAGCTGGATGCTCGGGCTTGGCCTCAGCTTTTGCCTGCGACTGTGCGGAATGCGCAGAAGCGTTTGCTGAATCGCGGTAAGTTACTGCGTTATGGCTTTCTCGGCGGTCTACTGATGCTGGCACTTGTGTTTTTGGCCTTTGCTTATTTGACTTATTTGGAGCGCACCGCCGCAGAGTTGACAGCAGATGTAGAGGACACCTCCGCACCAGCAGCCTTGGTTAAAAAGACGGCCGAACAGTGGAAAGCGCTGGCTCCGGCCATCGAGCCCAAGCGCTACGCCATGGTGCTTTTAAATGAAGTGACCCAACTTCTACCGCCAAGTGGGATTGTAATCCGTGAATTTGAGGTAAAGGATTCTGAAATCGACATTCGAGGCGAGGCGCGTGATACGCAGATGGCGGTGCAGTTTGTGGAGGATTTACAAAAGCACCCCGTTCTCAGTCGTTTCACTTGGACGAAACCCCAACCTACAGTGAAGGACAAAACTGCCCAGTTTCGCGCACAGGGAAAGATGCAATAGTTCAGATTGCACGGATTTAAATAACTGCTCATGGCTGCCAAACTTACCCCCAGAGAAAAGAACCTGCTTCTATTATGCGTGGGTGTCCTCCTGCTGATGGCGTTAGCCATCGTGACCAACAGTTTCTTGAGTCGCCGAAAGTTGGCACTGGAGAAAATCACGATTTTGCAGCGCGAGAAGTTAGAGAATGACACGTGGCTGAAAGATCAGGCCTTTTGGACAAAACGCCGAGCTTGGCTGACTGAGACAATGCCAAGCACCGAAAGCCTTGGGCGTGCGCAAGGGCAATTGCTGGAAGATCTTCAAAATCAGGCGTTGGAACTCGG
>CAMBPS010000051.1 GCA_945869675.1 Prosthecobacter debontii
CATGTACATCGACATCGGCCCAGTAATCCAAACCGCTACGCTTCAGATAGCGGTCCTCTAGGCTAAAGCCGAGGGGTTTGATCAAATGCAGCCGCGCCCCGGTAGCCAGACATAACCTGCCAACGGCCCCAGTGTTATGCGGGATTTCAGGCTGATAGAGCACGATGTGGATCATGATAGGTCAGGCATCTGGATTGCCATAAAGACACTGGAGCGCGACTTCAACCGATCGCTCTCCTTCACCGACCCATAAACTACCATCTTGCAGTGTCAGTTGCAGATCCATTGACCGCTTGACCAGAGCTCCGAGTGCCTCAGCCTGCTCAGCTGGGATCTGCCAAATCGTCAAATTCTTGGCTCGTGTGATTTTATTGGCGATGCCAGCCCACCAAACACTCGTGGCCGAACCGTAGCTGTAAATCGTGACCTTTTTCGAGCGGCTGCAGACGCGTAAAATTTGCTTTTCATCTGGTTGGCCTAGCTCAATCCAGTGCATGAGCAGAGCTGTCAGATCCCTTTGCCAAAGGGCCGGCGCATCCGGTTCCCACATGTCTTTGCCCAGCTCTAAATCGCCTAAGTCGTTGTTTGTTGGTGCATTCAGGGCAAAGGCCAGCAGCCTGACCATCATGCGCTCGTCTGTCTCGGAGGGGTGCCGCGCTATCGTTAGATGGTGGTCGCGGTATGCATTGCGATCCAGATCAGAGACCTGGATGCTTGCTTTGTGGATGGTTGCCTTCAATGCCATGCCCTAGTCTTAGCGTGGAGCTGCGGGGCTGTCATGAAAGAATCTGGCGTCGTTCACGGATTCGTGTCATGATGCGGGTCATGTCAGCCGCAGATCTTCGTCATCAGTTCCTGCAAGCCCTAGCACCAGAAAGTCAGTTTTACCGGCTCTTTGATCATCTGCCTGGGATCTCGTTCTTTGCGAAAAACAGCCGCTTTCAGTTCGTCTGTGCTAATCAGCACTTCGTCTAAAGTCTTGGTTTCACGAAAGAGGCTGAATTAATTGGTAAGGAGGATTTTGACATTTTTCCGCAGCGCTTGGCAGAGAATTTCCGCCGCGATGATGAAGATGTCGTAAAAACAGGTCAGGCACGCCTCAACATCGTGGAACTCTTCTTCAATCCTCAAGGAATCCCTGATTGGTTCATCACTCATAAGATGCCCATGCATGATCAGCGCGGGCGTGTCATCGGCATCATGGGCACCACGCAGAGTTACGGTCAGGCTGTGCAAAATGTGCATCCTTATCTCCATATCGACCGCGCTTTAGCCTACATTCGAGAACATTTTAAACAGCGCATCAGCATCGAAGAACTCGCGGAAATGGTCCACTTGAGCACCCGTCAACTGCACCGGAAATTTGTTGAGACCTTTGGGTGCAGCCCGCAGGCTTTCATTATGAAGCTCCGCGTTCAGGCTGGGTGCGAGGCCCTTCAGCATGAGGATGCTCAAATCAGCCAAGTCGCCACGGATCTCGGCTTTTGCGACCAGAGCAGCTTTACCCATGACTTCCACAAACTGATGGGGATGACACCGCTACGCTTCCAGCGCCAGTTCCGATTGGTGCGGCGCTGAGCCATAGTAAATTTGTCTTCACGCCAAAGCACTCTTGCCAATAGCCGATCCCGCCCTAGCCTCCGCGCCCTATGCTTGATATCCGCCTGATCCGCGAAAACACCGACCTCGTCAAACAACGCCTCGCCAACCGCAGTGGTGACTACGCTTCCGTTGTGGATGAATTGCTTTCTATCGACACCGCTCGACGTAGCGCAGAGACCGAGCGGCAAAAGCTTCAGGGTGATCGTAACCGAATCAGCAAAGACATCGGCATCGCCAAAAAGAACGGCCAAGATACCAGCGCCATCGAGTCCGAAGTGCGCGGTATTAACGAGCGAATCGAAGAGATCGGGCGTGACGCCGATGCTGCCGATCTCCGTCAGCGTGATCTCCTCCTAGGCCTCCCGAATCTCCCGCATGAAGCCTGTCCCGTCGGTCACAGCGCAGAGGAGAACCCTGAAGTCCGTGTCTGGGGCGCTAAGCCAAGTTACGATTTCGAGCCCAAAGATCACACCATTCTTGGCCAGGCGCTTGGCATGCTTGATTTCGAGGCCGGTGCCAAGATCACTGGTAGCGCCTTTGTGGTTTATCGTGGTGCTGGTGCGCGCCTGGAGCGTTCCTTGATCAATTTCCTCTTGGATCTGCATTCCACGCAGCATGGTTATCAGGAAGTCAATACGCCCCACTTGGTCAAAGCAGAGTGCCTTGTCGGAACTGGTCAGTTGCCGAAGTTCGGTGATCAAGTCTATCACAGCCCAGAAGACGACCTCTACCTCATCCCTACCGCCGAAGTCCCCGTGACCAATCTGCATCGTGATGAGATCGTCAAGGAGGAGCAACTGCCGATCCAATATGCCGCTTACACGCCTTGCTTCCGCCGTGAGGCAGGAAGCGCCGGTCTAGGCACACGCGGACTCATCCGCATGCATCAGTTTGATAAAGTCGAGCTTGTCAAAATCACCACGCCTGAAGCCAGCATGGCCGAGCTGGAAAACCTCACCGCCAACGCCGAAAAAGTGCTCCAACTCCTCGGCCTGCATTATCGCGTGATTGAGCTCTGCACGGGCGACATCGGTTTCGGCTCTGCCAAGACCTACGACATCGAAGTCTGGGCTCCAGGGCAGGGGACTTATTTAGAGGTCTCCAGTTGCTCCAATTTTGGCGACTATCAGGCCCGCCGCATGAACCTGCGTTACAAAGGTGAAGATGGTAAAAACCGCTTCCCCCACACCCTCAATGGTTCCGGCACGGCCCTAGCACGTCTCTTCGTCGCCCTCGTGGAAACCTACCAGCAAGCCGATGGCAGCATCGTCATTCCTGAAGCCCTGCGCGGGTACTTTGGTTCAGAGAAGATCGTGTAGATCACCCCGAAACACGTTTATCAGCTTCATTGCGGCCGTCATGGCCGGGATGCAAAAGAGGCTTGTTGAGTCGATCCAAGCTTATTTTGGCAATCAACGATGGTTTGCTTCTTCTCAGCAGCCATGAACTCAAGCAATCTGAGGGTGGTCTGAACGTTTGTTTCAAGGTCTAGCGGAAGGCTTGTTGGGACGGGGCGTGTGTTGGACTTGGATTTCCAAAAACCAATGGCGGTTTCTAGGCTAGCTAGGTCCGAGGGGTCTTCGAGGATGTGGCCATTGATGCCGGGCTCGATAAGCTCGCTAGCGCCATTGAAACCACTCGTGATGACGGGTAAACCGCTGGAAAGTGCCTCGGCAACGACGTTGGCGCACGGCTCATAAATAGGCAGAAAGGTCATCAGGTCGGCGGCCGCGTAAGCTTCTTCGACTTTTTTCATGGGTCCAGCCAGAGTGACGTTCGGCGGTGGTTTGCTACCAAGACGGCCTTTGCCGACAATCAGCAGCTTGACCTCTGGTTGGCTAGTCTGCCATTGGCGCATCAGGCGAAGAAGAAAGAGAAGGCCTTTGCGCTCCCAACCGCTACCGACAAAGAGTAGGACAAAGTCGCTGTCCTGGTAACCGAATTTAGCGCGTATCGCAGCCCGGTCCTGGTGCTGAAAGCGAGCCGTTTCAACTCCATTGCGAATGAGGTGAATGCGCTCGGCAGGGAAAGGGAAGTGGTTAAGAATCTCCTGCTTTACCATGTCCGAATTGACGATGATGTGGCGGGTGTTTGCTGGATTAAAGGTGAGTGCCTCCAGTGTCTGCATGTTGGCATGAAACGCGCCAAGTCCGACAAAGGGGCGCCGCCACCAGGACGCATAACGTTTCCGTTGCTGTAGCCAGACACGATGCAGACCATCGCCAGCTCGGTAAACATCTTGTTGGACTGTGCGTTCTAAGCTGAAGACGACGTCATAATCGGCATCTTGGAGAAGACGGGCAACGGCCTTTGCAAAGACCAATGGGCCAAGGGCACGACTGGCTTTGACTGGAACGGTATGCATAATGACGCCAGGATGGGCGCCTTGCCAATTCTCGGCATAGAGGTGGACCTCGTGCCCAGCGGAAACGAGGGAGCTTAGCAGCCGCTGGACATAGAGCTCAGCCCCACCGACAGCGGCAAATTGGCGGCGAATCAGGGCGAGTTTCATGAGGGCAAGCATGGTTGCCTGAGACGTGCTATGGGGTTGAGGAAGCGCAAGTTTATTTCTCAGCGGAAATGCCGGAATTAAATCGACCTGCAGTTCACGAGTCTACGCAAGCAATTCACTGAATACCTCACTTCAACTTATGGCATTGGAGGTGCAGCAACCAGCTCCGTTGTGAGTCAAATTGAAACTTAAGGTAAGGGAAAAACCAAAAGTCGCGCTTGGAGGACCAAGCGCTTTAATGATGGAGCCTCAATGAGTTCTCAGGGCACCAGCACTTGTGGGAGTTTCCAGACGTGTTTGGCGTATTCTAAAATAGTGCGGTCGCTGCTGAATTTGCCGACCCGTGATGTGTTGAGTATGCTCATTTTTAACCAGCGATCCTGGTCTTTGTAGGCGACATCGACTTTGGCTTGGGCATCCACATAAAGCTGGTAGTCAGCCAGGCAGAAGTAAGGGTCACCATGTTCTAATAAGCTGTCTCGCAATGGTTTGAATTCATGGGCCGTGCCGGTGAAGTAGTCACTGCCGATCCAGTCGATGGTGTTCCGCAGCGCTTCATTACCCCAGTAGTATTCCCAGGGATTGTAACCTTTGTTTTTCAGCTCGGTGACTTCTTCGACCGTCAGTCCAAAGATGAAGATGTTGTCGTCACCGACTTCCTCAGCGATCTCGACATTGGCACCGTCGAGGGTGCCAATCGTGAGAGCTCCGTTAAGGGCAAGCTTCATGTTGCCAGTGCCTGAGGCTTCTTTCCCAGCGGTGGAGATCTGTTCGGAGAGATCAGCAGCAGGGATGATTCTTTCGGCCAGTGAGACGCTGTAGTTCGGCAGGAAGACAACCTTTAGTTTGTCTCCGACGCGTGGGTCGTTGTTGACCTTGGCTGCAACGGCGTTGATGGCGTGGATGATGTTTTTGGCTAGGAAGTAGCCGGGAGCAGCTTTGGCACCAAAGATGAAGACACGCGGGTGGAAGTCGGCGTTTGGATTATCCAGTATCTGCCGATACAGCGTGACAATATTGAGTAGGTTGAGGTGCTGGCGTTTGTATTCATGCAGACGCTTGATCTGCACGTCAAAGAGCGCGTCAGGGCTGACATGGACGCCACAGGTCTCTTGAATAATTTTGGCGAGGACGACTTTGTGATCGCGCTTGATCTTGTGGTAGCGGGTACGGAAGGAGGCGTCTTCGGCGAATGGGTCGAGTCCGCGCAGCAGCATGGCGTCTTTCTTCCAGGTATCGCCAATGGATTCAGTGATGAGGGAGGAAAGCTGCGGGTTACAGACGTCGAGCCAGCGACGGAAGGTGATGCCGTTGGTGAGGTTAAGGAAGCGTTCAGGGTAAAGCTCAGCAAACTCGGGGAAGAGGCGCTCACAGAGCAGACGAGTGTGAAGAGCTGCGACGCCGTTGGTGGCATGACCGCCAAGGACGGACATGTGGGCCATACGGACGTACTTGCCGCCACGTTCTTCGATGAGTGAAAGGACACGTTTTTTTTCTGCATCGCCTGGCCACTTGGTTTCCACATCGCCATCGAGGAACTGCTGATTGATCTGGTAGATGATCTGAAGATGGCGTGGTAAGACACGCTCAAAGAGTCCGACTGACCACATTTCCAGAGCTTCAGGAAGGAGGGTATGGTTGGTGTAGGAGAAGGTTTCTTGGCAGATCTTCCAGGCCTGTGCCCAAGGGAGTTTTTCTTCATCCACCAGGATACGCATGAGTTCAGGGATAGCCACGGCAGGGTGGGTATCATTAAGCTGAATGGCGGCTTTTCCGGGGAAATCACTCCATGGCAGGGTGTAGCCATTTTTAAATCGGCGAACGATGTCTGCCAAGGAGCAGGCGACAAAAAAGTACTGCTGCACGAGGCGCAATTCTTTGCCTGATTCTGTGGCATCATTAGGATACAGCACTTTGGAGACGGTTTCGGCCAGTGCTTTTTCGCGAAGCGCTTCAATGTAACTGCCTTCATTGAAGATTTTGAAATTGAAGTCTTCATCCGCCTGTGCCTGCCAGAGACGGAGGACGTTGACGGTATGGCTGTCATAACCCACGATTGGGATGTCCCAAGGCAGGCCGAGGAGGCACTTGGTTTCGACCCATTCATGGTGTGGATGGCCAAGGTCATCGAACTTTTGAATGACATGGCCATAGAGCTGTACTTTTTGGCGATAGCTCGGGCGGGCGATTTTCCATGGTGAGCCATCACGCATCCAAGCGTCTGGATGCTCGACTTGTTTGCCATTGACAAACTCTTGGCGGAACAGGCCGAATTCGTAATGAATTCCGTAACCAATGGCTGGTAAGTTCACAGTGCTGAGGCTGTCCATGAAGCAGGCAGCAAGGCGGCCCAGACCACCATTGCCTAGACCCATGTCGGGCTCTACCTGTAGCAGTGCGTCTAGGTCCTTGCCCATTTCTGAAAGAGCCTGCTTGGTGACGTCATAGAGGCCTGAATTACGCAAGTTATTCTCGAGCAGTCGACCCATGAGGTATTCTAGAGAGAGGTAGTGAACGCGGCGCACGCCAGACTGCCGGTGCAGTGCGCGTGATTTTGTCGCGCTGTCCATGACGCGGTCACGAATGGTCAAGCAGGTGGCCACCCACCAATCATTTGGGCTTGCGCTATCCACAAACGCTCCAAGGGTGAAGCGAACATGGTTGACGATGGAAGCTTTGATGGCTTCAGGAGTATTGCCGAGGTCGCAGGGGGCGGGGATCATGGTGTTTACGAGGTTCTGTAGAGTTTGCAGAGTGTGGAATAACGAATGTCTAAATCCAAATGACAACTCTGAGGTGGTGATCGAGTGTTTGAAGGGCGGAGGGCGCAGTCGGTTGAGAGTTGGGTATTATCCACTTACCAAGTGACCCATTTGGGGAGTTCGCGCGGTGCGATGACCAGCGTGATTTCACCTTTTGGGGTCTTGGTTTGATAATGCACAAGCACGTTTCGGGCCGGACCACGCTGAAATTCCTCAAACTTTTTCGTCAACTCCCGTGCTACGACGACTCGGTGCTCAGGGCCGTGAGTGGTCAGCATATTCAGAGTATCGACAATCCGATAAGGACTCTCGAAATAGACACTGGTGCAATCACGGGCCATAGCAGCGACGAGTTCTTTTTCACGCTGGCCTTTTTTATGGGGTAAAAAGCCTCCAAAGTAGAAAGGGGTGGTCGGAAGACCTGAAGCGGCCAGGGCGGTAAGCACGGCGCTGGGACCAGGCAGGCTTTCCACGCGTAAGCCTGCGGCGACGACGCTTTGCACGAGTCTTTGACCAGGGTCAGAGACAGTCGGCATACCAGCATCCGAGATCAGTGCTATGCTGCCGCCAGACTGAATGTGAGCGATGAGTTCTGGAATACGGCGCGCCTCGTTGTGCTCGTTCAAACTAATAAGGCGACTGCGGATACTGTAATGGGAGAGCAGTCTGCCGGAATGGCGGGTGTCCTCACAGGCGATGGCTCCGACCTGCTTCAGAATATCCAGCGCACGGAGGGTGATATCTGCGAGGTTGCCGATGGGAGTGGCGACTAAGTAGAGTGCCGGGACAATGCCCGACTGCGGAAGTTCTAAGCTGAGAGACGATTCTTCTTCGTCGTTGCTTACTTTAGCTTCGGAGAGCTCATTCTCTTCCTGCATCACCAGCCTTCGGAGATTTCGTTGGCGATGGTGCCTGAGAGGCGCTGAGCCGCATCTTCAAGAGCCTGGGCTTCGGAGTTTTGAACGTTGGAGTCCAGGATGACATAGGAACTGGCGCTGGAGGTGCCTTTGTGAATGGAGCGTCCACTGGTTGTATCGGTAATCGTAAATTGTGTGCCCAGGGTCATCTGCAACTGGGAGGTTCGCAGAACATTGCGGCGGTCTGATCGGAACTGGGAACGGCTCACGCGAGTTATGCTGCCATTAAGAACGGCTTCTGCTTCATCTTGAGGCACGATTTGGTAAGAGCCATCCATTTGAATCTGCTTGATGAGTGCATTGGTTACTAAAGATGCGATTCTCGGCTCCAGAGTTTGGTTTTCAAACGTTGGCACGGCCAACTTAGTGATGCCTGCGAGGTGAGACGGTTTTTGCCCACCCAGTGTATAGCCGGAACAGTTGGTGAGAACTATCCCAATGAAGCCGAGGGCAATGAGAGATGGGAGCTTGGTCATCCTAACAAAAGATTGGTGATTAAGGTGCTGGAGTCGTTGGCTTTGGCGGAATAGGAATACTAGCCGGGGGCTGTAAAGGCAGCATCGGACCCGAAGTCGGAGTCGGTGGGATGGGCAGAAGAGCAGGCTTTTCCTGATCAACCGGTGGCAGCAGGCTGCCTGCTCCGGGGGCCATGTCACTTTTGTTGGTTGGCAGTTTAGGCTCAGTCAGTGGGATCGGCATGAATCCGTCATCTCCAGCACGCATTTGGGGTTTTTGCCCCAGGCGCGCTAGCTCTGGGCGAAGTGGGCCGACGTAGTCATCGCTGCCTTTGAGGTTGCGGGCGCCTGCGACGGTGTAGTCTTGATCAGGCTGGCCTTTTTTAGCTTCCGATACAGCATCTGGATCGATGGCAGCTAATTCAGCTAAGAGTGTGCGTGCTTCAGACGAGGCTTCAGGAGAGCCGTATTTCAGGGCTTCGTTGAAGTAGATCGCGGCAGCTTTGGCTTTTTTCATTCGCATGTAGAATTTACCGACTGTGAGGGATTGAGTGGCCTCGACGGTATTGATCTGGCGTAGTCCGAGTTCTGCTTCTGTGGAGCGCTCTCCTGTAGGATTGGTGGCCATGTATGTGTTCAAGGCATCTCGAGCTGCCACGATATTGGATTTATCTTCACTGCGGGTCGCAGCGACGCTGCTGATACTGCCGATGCGGAATTGGGCTTCACTGGCTTGCTTGGTCCGGCCGTAATTATCTACGACCGTTTGATAAGCCAATACAGCTTGGTCTTTGGACCCCATATCCTGATAGACTTCACCAATACTGAACTGGCA
The DNA here is from genome assembly GCA_945869675.1 of Prosthecobacter debontii. Classification (GTDB taxonomy): domain Bacteria; phylum Verrucomicrobiota; class Verrucomicrobiia; order Verrucomicrobiales; family Verrucomicrobiaceae; genus Prosthecobacter; species Prosthecobacter debontii_A. Next base: position 9,084 of record CAMBPS010000051.1, read on the forward strand.
AAGCGGAGCCAATTTACCGAATGGAGCATTTTTGATGATCGACTTATACATTGCGACGACTTCGTCTCCACCCATCTTGGCTGAAATCAGAAGTAGTGTCCGCTCTTTTTTGCCACCTTTGGCGATTTCAGCGATTTCATACTGCTGCTGGATGGCATCTTCAAAGCGGGCGCTGGAGCGATACTGATCGATGAAGCCCTGAAAGGAATCAAAGGAGGTCTGTAATCCACTGCTTTGACGAACAAGAACGGCATTGGCGTAGGATGCTTCAGAGGCAGCAACGGTGAAGGGAAATAGCTTTACGATTTGCTGGTAGATTCCCTGCGCTTTGCTTGCACGTCCATCATTCTGAGCACTGCGTGCCTCCATCAGCATGGCGGTGGCTTGAGTTTCCTGAATTTGTCGCTCATCGGCTGCTGGCGCTTGCTTATCCTTTTTACCGAACATTCCCAAGAATGCAGAAGCAGGGGAAATAAGTAGGCTAAGGGTAAGGCTAGCGAGCAGGAACGCTGGCAGACGCGGGGGTGCAAAATCTCTCATCGGTCACAGATACTATAGGCTTGTGAAAGACGCGTCAAGCGGCCAGAACATTGAGGCTAAAATGGGCATTCAAGTTCATGGAGTCTTTCCTAAAGGGCGGACACCTTCACCAACGGAGTGCGTCAAGCTGTCGCCAAGATCTTTCCGGTAAGTTTCTGCGAGTTTTTTAAGCTCAGCTACTACCTCTGGGTGGTCGGCGCTGAGATCTTTGCTTTCTCCGGGGTCGGCCATCAGATCATAAAGGGCCAATCCTTGCTGTGCGACCTTGTAACCATGCCTTGTCGCTATTCCTTCGATCCCACTTTGGGTAATAGCTGCGGGTTTCATGTTTCCCCAGTTAGAGGGTTTCCCATCACGACCCAGTTCTGAGTCTGGGGTAATGTAGGGGTGTGGAAAATGCAGCTTCCAGTTGCCGCTGCGAATCGCTTGGAGTTCTGATCCACCGTAAAAGACCAGTGCCTCATGGGGTGATTTGGCTCCCTCCTTGCCGAACCACAGCTCACTGACATCTTTGCCATCCATTTTAAGAGTAGGTTGTTTGCTTTCAAGCCAAGTTCGGATCGTTGGCAGTATGTCCATTTCCGTGATAGCGTGCTCACAGACTTTTCCCGCAGGCACCTTGCTAGGCCAATGGGCGATGAATGGCACGCGCACTCCGCCTTCATAGCTCGTCAGCTTGCCTTCACGAAGTGGTGCAGCGCTTCCGGCGTGGTTCCCGTAACTGAGAAATGGGCCGTTATCGGAAAAAAATAGAACCAGCGTCTTTTTTGCAATGCCTGCTTGCTGAATCGCGGCCATGATGAGGCCAACACTCCAGTCCAACTCCTCCACCACATCGGCGTAAAGGCCATGAGGAGATTTTCCTTTGAAGCGCTCTGAGGCAAAGATCGGCACATGGGGCATCACATGCGGAACGTACAGAAAGAAGGGGGTATCTGCGTGACGGCGAATAAAACTCACAGCTTTTTCGGTAATCCGGCGAGTGAACTGGCTCTGGTCTGGGTCCGTTTCCGTTACCTTCGCATCTTCATACACTGGCAGTGGAGGCATTTCGGCAGCCAGACTTGGGTGGAACTTGCTGTTGTCGTTTGAGTAGGGAATACCCCAGAATTCATCAAAGCCATGCTTTAGCGGGTGAAACAGTCCAGCCGTGCCCAGATGCCATTTGCCGAAGATTCCTGTCGCGTAGCCTTGATCATTGAGCATTTCCGGCAGTAAATATTCATCTGGGTGAATGCCTTCCTTGCTCGTATGATTGAGTGCTCCCTGCATGGATACCCGATTTGGGTAACTGCCCGTCATCAGTGCAGCCCTGGATGCGCTACAAACTGCCTGTGTCACATAAAAGGAAGTAAACTTCGTCCCTTCTGCTGCAAGCGTATCCAGATGCGGTGTGCGGATCGTCTTGCTACCAAAGCAACCCAAGTCCGCGTAGCCCAAATCATCTGCAAGGATTAAAATGACGTTGGGTTTTTCAGCCGCTGAGAGGGACGGCTTCAAGCATGCAAGCGATAATAAAATTACCAAAAAAAGCGGACAATAAAACATGGCTTATTTCATAGCAGTTCGCTGAAATTTTGTCACCGAGTAATCTGAGTACACTCAGCTTTCCGGCACCGGACTGCCGCGATAGATGCCATCAAACCAGCCGCGTCCAGCGCTGCGTTCGGCCTGCTCAGTCTCTACGTGCAAGTAGCGTCCGATCTTTTTAAGTCGAATCCGTGGTAGCATGCTGGGATCAGTGATCTCAGGGTCAATGACGGTGAACTCAGCGCTTAGATCACCATTCTTGGCCTTCATCACCTTGTCTGCTGCTGCGGTTGCATCCAGTGTCCCAGCCTCTACTTCGTTGATGCGCTGAGTGGAGATGGAGACACGAAGCTTGCCATCCTTGCTGAGCCGCAAACTGACATGACCACCCCCTAAGTCGTCATATTCACCATCCCAACCTAAACCCGTTTTTGGATCAGGCATCGCGCTTACAAAATAAAATGCCTGAGCTGTCGCCTGAGCTAGATAGATCCAATATTGTGCAGGCTTCTCGGTCGGCGTCGTCTGGGCCGTATTGGCTTTTAAATCTGCTGGCGGAGGAGACTTTACAATGGCCGCGTTCATCCAGCGTTCGCGCAGAACTGGCCACTGGTCCTTCCATAACATCAAGGCTGGGCGATCACTGGCTTGCCAACTTTTTGTCGCCAGTTTTAAATTTTCGACCAATCGGTCGTTTGCGGCCTGAAACTCCTTCTTGGCTAGTTGCAGAAATTTCGCTTCACTTGCACGGCGGTATTCGCCGTTGATTCCAGCATCGATTGGTTCGCGCTGTCCTGGTTTGTAGCCAATTTTAACTTTTGATTCACCGATCTCGGCCAGAAAAACTGTTCCACGATCTTCTCCCTCACCAACGATGCGGGAAAACAGCAGTGACTTTCCTTTGCGATCTCCGTTGCCCATCCATGCGCCTGCATTGCCCGGGTCTGTCGCCGCGCGAACGGTCACTGTGGTGCTACCAAATCCTTCCGAACTAAGGCTCAAGTGACGCATGGTGGTCTCGTCATAAAAGCGCAGGACTATCGGCTCTGCCGCTTGAATTGTCCCCAATGAAAGCAACCAGTGGATTCCGATGAGTCGAGGTAACGAGGTTTTCATGACAGTGTAATTCACAATTGAAAGATGAAGCTGGCAAGTCATTATCCTCAATTATCTCCACATGTCTTTCACGACGATCCAAGTTCAGTCCCTGTTTAGTGAAGTCTCACTTGCCTCTAATGAAGAGTTCTTGACCACCCTTTTTGAAAAGCCTGGACTTAGAATTGAGCGTATCATCTCCCATGGTCAGGCTAGTCCTGAAGGATTCTGGTATGATCAGCCCCAAGATGAGTGGGTTTTGCTCATCCGTGGCAGTGCAACTTTAGAGATTGAGGCTCAACCACCACTCACACTGCAGTTAGGCGACCACGTGACACTGCCCAGTCATACCCGACACCGTGTCCTCGAAACGAGCCCTGATGCACTCTGGTTAGCCGTGCATGCTGATTGTTGATGGTGTCTCAATCATTTCTAGGCCAATTAAGTATGACGGAGTGCTTCGACCGGATTCATCTGCGCGGCACGACGGGCGGGATAGATGCCAAAAGCAATGCCGGTAAACACAGAGATCAAGAAGGCTAGGGCAGGTGACCACACTTTCACCACGGTGGTCACTCCGGCGAAATGCTGAACGGCGATAGGGATAGAGACCCCCAAGACGACGCCAATAATACCGCCAGCGCCAGACAATAGGACGGTTTCGATGAGAAACTGCACCACAATATCAGTCTGCCGCGCTCCCATGGCCCGACGGATGCCAATTTCACGTGTTCGCTCGGTTACACTGGCCAGCATGATGTTCATGATACCAATTCCTCCGACCAAGAGGGAAATAGCTGCGATGCTGCCCAAGACGATGCTGAAGATGCGTTTTGTTCGCTCCGCCTGACGCAGTAATTCTACTGGCACAACCATGCGCCAATCTTCTTTTTTATGATTGCTGGATAAGATCTGACGGATCGCGCTGGCGCGCGTCTCCACCTGAGTGACATCATGAACTCGAATCACGGCTTCATGGAATTCCACTTTTTCGGCTTCGAAACTTCCGCTGCGGAATCGAAAAAACGTTTCGCCATACTGATCCATCAGGGTGGTGAAAGGAATCAAAACCTGCGAATCGCCGCCTCCGCCACCACCTTCGCCACCAATGCGCTGGCCTTCATTTTCTAGGGTCCCAAGTATCTTGTAATAGTAGCCTTTGATTCGGATGGACTTGCCCGTGGGGGTTGTGAGTGGGAAAAGTGATTGCGCTGCCGTTTCATTAAGAACGCAGACGGGTAGCTTGGCATCCATTTCCAGATCATTGAAAAAACGACCATGGCTGACTTTGCGATTACGCATTTCTGGATAAATAGGCAGGACTCCAAGGATCTGACCGTCCACACTGCGGTCGAAATTCCAAATGTTTTCAGTCAGGATCCGGGAGGGCACAACAACTTCAATACCTGGCACTGTCTGGCGGATCTGGGTCATGTCACGTGCTGTCAGGCCGTATTCCGAGACGATACTTCGAGATTCAGCGGATGAACCCTGGCCGTCAGGTGGCTTCACACTTTCGAGAATGATGTTTTGGCTTCCAAGTTTCCGGATTTGTTCCTGAGCCTCATAGCTGGCACCCTCACCGATAGCTAACATGGAGACGACCGAGGCGACGCCAAAAATGACTCCCAGTGCTGTGAGGAAAGATCGAAGCCGATTGAGCCAGATACTTTTGAGTCCCAGAGAAATCGTCCGCCACAAATGCTGAGGAGAAGCAACCAAACGGAGAATCGGATGACTAGCAAGAAATGACATGAAGGCGGGCCAAGTAACACGCTTTTAACGACCAGAATCCTTCAGTGATCTCTATTTTTTGTTTATGGCTTTGTTCTGTGTCGAAAAGGTTGATTCGAGTGAGAGTTCACGACAATCGCGATTCTCCTGGGTGATCTAAACAAGATGGGTTGAATCTTTTGGGCTTGCCTTGGATTTAGTCTGGAATTTTGCCTTGCCAACTTGAGAGGCTCTGGGAGAATCATTGCTCGTTCTTTGGACGAACTAAACCTTCACCTTCAATTACTCTATACCATGGGCAGACCCGTTACACTTTTTACCGGCCAATGGGCCGACCTTCCATTTGATACCGTTGTGCAAAAAGCCAAGTCGTTTGGCTATGATGGCGTTGAGTTGGGCTGCTGGGGTGATCACTTTGAAGTGGCCAAAGCAGATCAGGCTTACTGTGATGACAAGCGTGCTAAACTTAAGGCGGCTGGCATGCAATGCCACGCCATCTCGACCCATCTCGTTGGACAGGCTGTCTGCGATAACATTGATCCACGTCATGCGCAGATTCTACCAGCCTACATCTATGGTGATGGCGAGCCCGAGGGTGTGCGTCAGCGCGCCGCGGAAGAGTTGATCAAGACGGCACATGCTGCCAAGCGTTTTGGCGTCAGTGTGGTGAACGGCTTCACAGGCAGTTCGATCTGGCATCTCTGCTATTCTTTCCCGCCGAATCTTCCTGGCCAAATTGACGCTGGTTACGCTGACTTTGCGAAGCGTTTTACGCCGATCTTTGATGAATATCAGAAGCTGGGTATCCGCTATGCGCTAGAAGTTCATCCGACGGAAATCGCTTTCGACATTGCCAGTGCCGAGCGCGCTTTGCAGGCAGTGGATTATCATCCGGCTTTTGGCTTTAACTATGACCCAAGCCACTTCGGATACCAAGGCGTGGATTATGTGAAATTCATCCGCAAATTCCATGATCGTATCTATCATGTTCACATGAAAGATGTAGCCTGGGGATTGGGTGATGAAGCTGGTGTCTTCGGCGGACATGTGGACTTCCACAAGCCAAGCCGTTATTGGGACTTCAAGTCCGTAGGCCGCGGTAATATCAACTTTGAGAAGATCATTCGTGCCCTCAATGATATCGACTACGCAGGTCCGCTGAGCGTGGAATGGGAAGATGGTGCCATGGACCGTGAATTCGGTGCCACCGAATCGGCCGCTTTCGTCAAGAAGCTGGATTTCCCCTCGAGCAAGATCATCTTTGATGCGCAGTTCGCTGAGAACAGCAAGTAGGCCTTCTTTAAGGTCGAACTGACATCAGATAAAAATCAAAAGCCCCCAGCTGCATCTGTAGCTGGGGGCTTTTTGGTTGTTCTAGCGCAAGGATTTACTTCCCGCTGCTCCACTCCGCGGCGTTGATGATGAGCTGCTGGTAGGGCTTCAGGTCATGCACGCGAGCATCGTGGCCGAGGGCGAGGCCGACGATGCGTGCTTTGGGGTGCTTCGTGATCCAGACGCTCGGATGTGGCTTTTGGTATTTGTCGCTGTTGGTCGTTTCGGCGAGGATTTCGATGGCTGCGGTGCCTTCGGGGATCTTATCGGGCTCGGCGTTCACGTAGTACAGTTCGTCTTCGACGGTGAAACTGGCGGGCACGTCTTTCATGACGGGATGATCGGCTTTCACGGCTTTCACATCGAAGGGATGGATCTTGTCATGACCTCGTGCGCCGCCGCCGACGATGTCGCGATTGAGCTCCGGCCAGCCAGCGAAGCCATACCAGGTGCCAGGGTGGAGCATGACGATGCCCTTGCCTGCAGCGGCGAAGTCGAAGAGCGCTTTGCGATAGGCGGCGGTGTCGAAGAATTTGCGGTTCACACTGATGATGGCGGCGTCGGCGTTGGCGAGTTCGGCGGCGGCTTGATCACGGTCTTCAGTGTAGTGGACGGAGAAGCCGGCGGCTTTGAGCGTGGCGACATCGGTGGTGCCGAAGAAGTCTTTGAAGTTGTGCGACGACCCACCGCCGATGACGAGGATGCGCGTTTTACCAGCTTCCCAGTTCACGGGCGCGGCTGGAACGAGCGGGCCATCGCCTTTGCCGCCTTCTTTGGGTGAATCAGGAGCGGCTGGGCCGACTTGAGCGGCTGCTTTGGCTTTGCCTTTGGCAGGCGTTGGGCGTTTCGAAACATCGCCATTGAGTGGAGCAGGGCCCTTGCCTTCGATGTCGGCGGTGACGGCGATGATGACGGGCGGCGTTTTATTTCCGGCGAGGCTTTCAAGGATCAAAGTCTTCGCGACTGCTTTTTTCGTGAGTTCGAGCGTGAGGAGGCGTGGCTCCTGGCCGTCGGCGAGGCCTTCGATGCCTTTGGAGCCGGGGACTTCGACGGGGCGGATGTAATCGCTGAAGTGGATACCGTTGAGGAAGGTGAATTCCACCTTCTCGCCGCCTTCATAGACGACGGTGGCTTTGAGTGCGGGTGCTTCGTCCTGCACGGCGGGCCAGCCCCAGCCGGAGACGCCGCTGAGGAGCTGCAGACGCTTCGCGGCGACGTTGATGGCCACCTCGGCCTTCGCGGGGAAGGTCTGCGAGTGGTTGTCTTTGCCTGGGCCGCCTTTGAGGACGATCAAATTGCCGCCGGTGGAGCTTTTCGTGGGGTCCTGGATGAAGAAGGGTACGCCTTCAACCTTCACGTTGCCGAACTTGGTGAGCTTCACGCGGCCTCCTTCGGGTTTCGCGCTCGCGAAGACGCCGTCGCGGCTGTCGGCGGTGAAGGCGTCGGCGAGGTGGAGGATGCGGAACTGCTTCATCGCATCGCCGCAGATAAAGGCGAGGATGTCGCGCAGCGACTCGGGGCCGAGCGCATCGAGACCTTCCGGCATGAGGCTGCGGTGGGTGTTTTCGCGCTTATCGATGTCGCTCTTCGCGATCTCGCGCACGCCGACCTGCGTGGCAAGCGTGACGGTGGCGCTGTTTTCACTGGTGACGACGCCGACGAGCGTCTCGCCCTTCTTCGTGGTGATGTTGAAGGCCCAGAAGCTGGGATCGACCTCGCGGTTCGGATCGACGATGTGGATGAGCAGCTCGGCCGGTCCATGAGCGCCCATGCCATCGAGCGGCGGGCCGACGCCGACGCCGATGTCGCCTAGCTTATGGCAAACGGCACACGCTGCGGTGAAGAGCATTTTGCCATTCGCGGCGTTTCCAGGCTTCTCGACCTCCGGCGTGAGTTTCGCGATAATGGCATCCTTCGCGGCGTTGTTGACCTTGAAGAGGTCATTCGCGCGTTTGGCGATTTGTTTGTTCGGATGCGAGCGCAGGCGTGCGACATCGCCAGGGGCGAAAATCGCGCGGTCGATGCTGCCAGCCTTCACGGCATCGAGAAGGGCCCCGGTGGCCTCTGGGCGTTTGAGCATGGCTTCGAAGGCTTGTGTTTGTTGTTCACGCTTCAGCGTGCCAAACGCGGGCACGATGGCCTCCACGCCACCGCTTTCGTCCAAAGCGGCTACTATGGCGCTTTGCAGTGTCGCAGGCATTTCCGGACGAGCTAAAGCTTGAACAACGTGCTCCTGCGAAGCACCTCCGACGGCCACAAGCCCCTTCGCAGCACTCACACGTGCCTCCACCGGCGCGGCGTTGTTTGAAAGCGTGGCGCTGAGCTTGTCGAGTTGCGCGTTGACCTCGGCAGCGAGCACACCGCCTTTGTCCCACTTCGTCACGAGCGGCAGAGTTGCTGCGGCGAGTGCTGGCTGGCCAAGAAGCTTCTTCAAAGCCTCCGTAAGCGCCGGAGACATCGCGGGAGCTTCATTCATGCTCGTGGCGATGCCGCGAAGGATGGCGTTCTTCACCGGATCGGCCTTCGCATCGGCATTGGCGCTGGCGGCGATGAGTTTTTCGGCATTCGCGGGCAGCGCAGCGGGAAGAAGGGCGCTGACGAAATTGGAAAATGACTCGGGCGAGGAGGAAGACAGCGTAGCGGTGATGACTTCGGCAGGTTTTTCCGCTGCGGCGGCGATGAGAGCGCTGCGGGTCCAGTCATCTTGAGAGGCGGCGAAATCCTGGAGGAGCTTGTCGGTGTTCGCAGCTTCTTTGGCGGCTTCGTAGGCACGCAGGGCTTGGCTGCCTTGAGTGCCTTTGGACTCCGGCTTGTTCCGATAAGCAGTGGCAACTGGCGACTTCGCATCCTTGTGCTGCACCTTCCAGATGCGGCCGTAGTAGTGGTCGCGGTCGGGGCGGACGGCGGCGTTGGCGGGACCGTGGGTGGGGCCGCGGGTGTCGTTGTGGATGACGGCCTGGTTGCAGAAATCGACGACGTAGAGCGCACCATCGGGTCCGACGCGGTTCTCGATCGGACGGAACCAAAGGTTTTGACTGCGAATGAACTCGGTCTGCTCGCGACCGGGTTCGCGATGGGCTTTGTAGGTGACGCCATCGGGCTCGACCATGAAGTGGCTGACGATGTTCAGCGTGGGCTCGGTGGTGAAGTAGCTGTAGTTCCACTTCGCGGGCCATGCCCCGCCCTCATAGATGGCGCAACCCGCGGCGGCGGTGTAGCTGCCGACCTGGTCAATCTGCACATAGGCCTGTTGCTCCCAATGCATGGCTGGATACGTCGGCTCTTTCGGCAGCATGCCGTTCGTGCCAATGACACCGGGCAGTTTGCCTTTGGCCAGCACATACTCCGGCAGCACGACGTGGATGAAGTGATTGCCGCTGGTGGGCTGCGTGTAGAAAACCTGGCCGTCTCTGGTGATGTCGAGACCCCAGGTGTTGCCGCCGCGGGAAGCGTACTGTTCGATCTTGGTGCCGTCTGGCTTGAAGCGCACGACACCGGCGCCGATGGGGCCGAAGCCCTTGCTGCCATCGCCGGATTTCACGTCGTCGGTGCTGCTGTAGCCGTGCGTGGCATAAATCCAGCCATCGAGACCCCAGCGCATGTTGTTGATGACGGCGTGCGTGTCGCGATTGCCGAGGTTGGTGTAGAGCTTGGTGCGTTTGTCGGCCTTGTCGTCGCCGTTCGTGTCCTCGAAGAACCACACATCGGGCGCGGCGCAGACGATGACGCCGTTTTTGTAAAACACGCTGCTGGTAGCGAGCTCGATCTCGTCGGCAAAGACGGTTTTTTTGTCCATGACGCCGTCGCCGTTCGTGTCGGAGAGGATGGAGACGCAATCGAGCGGTTTGCGGTCGTATTGACCGGGCTGGTTAGCGCCGCTGTCTTTCCACGCGTCCACATTTGATTGGCGGAGGCCGTTCGGATACTCCGGAGTCTCGACGACCCAGAGGCGGCCTTTTTCATCCCAATCGATGTTCATGGGCTTGTTGATGAGCGGCTCGGAGGCGACGAGGCTCAAATTGAACTCAGGATGCACTTCGAGCGCCTTCGGCAGCTCCTGCGGGCTCGGACAGCCGCCCTCGACGTAGCGCAACGCATCGCCCAGCTCGGCCGGTTTGCACAGTTCGTCGATGTTCTCCCGCTTTCCGGCCCAAGCGATGCCGCGGAGGATCAGGGTTCGGATGCCGTTGTGGCTGAAGTTGCGATGGTAATGGCCGGGGATGCAGGTGAAGGCGCGATACTTCTCCTTCTCATAGGTCCACACCTGCGGCTGGATGTCGTAAATGTTCACGGCCTTCTTCTTTGCCACAGCCTCGGCGGCGCGGGCCTGGGCCTCTTTGTTGCCGCCTTTGAGTTGCGGAGTGTTCGGTGTGTAAGCGGCAGCGAGGATCTTGGCCTCGGGCAGCAAGTCCATGTCGTAGTAGATCTCGTCGTCGATGTCGAAGTTACTGATATCCTTCGTGATCGCGTTGTCGTGATCGGTGAAGTAGAGGCTCATCGGTGCCTCCAGCCACTTCGTCTGCCCGAAATGCCACGAACCGCCGATGATCGTCTTGAACCAGTCGTGATCCTTGGACACCGCCGCCGCGTGGATCGTCACGATGCCACCACCACGTGCCAGGAACTCCATCAAATTCTTCCGCTCGTCGCCGATCTTGATATTCCCGGCCTCCTGCGCGTGGAGGATGAGCACGTCGGTCTTATCGAGCTGTTCCTTGGTCGGGAATTCCATGCCGCCCTCGCACTTTGCGCCGCGTCCATTGAGCATGGGCACCCATTCCTTCAAAAACTGCGGGAAATCATGCGCCCCTGGGCCGTGAGATTTTTTGCCACCGCGGATGAAGACGCGCAGTGGTTCCACCGCGAATGACGAATGTGGGATGAATAAAAACGAAATCAGCGCAGCGGCTATGAGAAGGCATTTCATGGTTAGTTGGGAAGGTTACTCGATACCAACGACATTTGTGAAGTGCTTTTACGCACCGAGCGCTATCGGGAATGCACATCGATATCCAAAGTGCTTGTCGAGCGCCATGCTTACAATGTCAGGGGCCTTAGGGCAGCCCCTTTTTCCAAACAAGCAGAAATGGTGCGGCGGAAGTCGTCTAGGCTAACAGGTTTTGTTAAGAACGCATTCATGCCAGCTTCATTGCACTCTTCCCTCACACCCGTTAGCGCATGTCCTGTCATGGCAATAATGGCTGGTTGGTTTTTGAGATTAAAGTTGCCACGAATGTCTTTTGTGGCGTCGATACCACCCATAACGGGCATCTGGAGATCCATGAATATCAAGTCATACCCAGCACTCACCATCATGCTGACGGCTTCTTGTCCATTATTGGCAACATCAATTCCAGTGTAACCCAAACGCTGAAGCAGCATGACGGCGATCTTTTGATTTAAGAGTTGATCTTCGACGATCAGAATTCGTGCTGGATGACTTTTGGCAAAACTATCTCCATGAGCATGAGCGGCTGTTGCAATAGCGCGATTGGTGGGTTGAGAGATGTGTGCGTCATGGCCTGCAGCCTCAGCGCTGTTTTGTGTAAACTGTCCTTTAACCTCGTTGGTCAAAGATTGCGATTCGACGATGACAGCTTGCGAGTGGATTATTGATTGAAGAACTGGCTGTGTAGCCATCATTGGCTGTAGCATGGGAGAGTTTGGCAGTCGTAGGATTAGAGGTTGTTTATTGGAGACGTTGCGCGGCCTACTGATCAACTCAGCAAGCGAACGCAAAAGATCTCGTCGTTTTGCAGGTTTGGCTAATTTGATAAAACGATGGTTATCTGGTGGTGCATATTGATCGCGCAACTTCCACCGCGTGTAGGGTAATAGCAAGATGATAGATGCTCCTTTAGATGTGGCCGCTTGAGTGATTTGAAGAGATGCTTCAGGAAGATGCTCGCTAGCATCAAAGATGAAGATCGCTGCATCTTCAAAATCACGCGCTAGTTCAGTCGGTGAGAGATTGACTTTAGGCTGCGTGATCCCAGCTACTCCCCATTGATGGAGTGTCTGCTGGATGATTTGTTGGGTGGTCGAATATGGACTATGGTAAACGATTCGACGATCTTTAATCGTTTGAATCCAGGCAAGCTCTTCCTCGCGTCCTTCGACATCTGGAGCGATGCGAAGCGGTAATTCAAAGAAGAAATCTGAGCCGCGACCTTCTTCGCTGACGGCACTAATTTCTCCGCCAATGAGGCGGCAAAGCTTTTTGCTGATGGCTAGACCTAGGCCTGTGCCACCATATTTTCTCGTGGTGCTGCTGTCGGCCTGAACAAAGGCCTGGAAAAGACCACTCAGCTTTTCAGGCGGAATGCCGATGCCTGTATCCCGAACCGAGAAATGAAGGTGCGCAATGTCCCCTTCTTTGCCTTGGCGGCTGACTTGACGGGCGAGAATAAGAATCTCCCCTTTTTCAGTAAACTTGATGGCATTGCCGACAAGGTTGATGAGAACCTGCTTCACTCGCTGGAAATCTCCGAAGAATAGACGTGGTAGTGCGGAATCGACATGGAAGTTTAGTTCGATCCCTTTTTCGGCAGCTCGATATGAGAAGACATCAGCCACTTCGGTAATGAGTTTCTCCATTTCCACAGGTGCGTCTTCAATTTCCATTTTAGCAGACTCGATTTTGGAGAAGTCGAGGATGTCATTGATCAGATGTAAAAGTGATTCGCCACTACCGCGAATCATGCGGACGAGTTCTTCTTGTTCGGGGTCCAGTCCCATTTCAAAGAGAAGGGAAGTTGTGCCAATAATGCCATTCATTGGAGTTCTGATTTCATGACTCATATTGGCCAAGAAGTCAGCTTTTGCAGCTACAGCATTTTCGGCTTGTTTTTTAGCCGTGATGGAATCGGCAAGTGTCTGCTGTCTTTTTAAGTCTTCCGACTGGAAATGCGTTAAAGTGGCATTGAAAGAGGCTTGTAAATGATCCAGATCATCAAAGCCTTTGGCTGCCATTCGGTGATTCAGATTACCCAATCGCAGAGCATGAAAGCCCTGCATGAGAGCCTTTGTTTTTGCAGTAATGCTGCGACCTAAAAGGAAGAAACCGAGAAAAGCTGGCAACACGCTAACCATGCATCCTAACACAGGGACCATGAGCCTTGTTGCCGTCAGTAGGTGTGTGATTTGAACTAAGGGCTGACGAGCTAGCAAAACCCCGACGATTTTACCTTCACGATCTAGCAGGGGGCCTCCCGAAATGAGCCATTCAGGGTTTTCTGAAAAGCTAGTTTTAAAGGAAAGGGGAGGGTCTCCTGTAACGACAGAAGAACCAGCCATAACGCGATAAACGATGTTGCGCACGTCATGAGGATCTGGCTCAAGCGGGGTTTTGGCTAAAGCTGTGTCGTGAATCACGACGTGGGGCATTTTGTTGACGATGGAGTTCGCATGCTCAGTGGTTTTTGTTTGTGGAGCAGCAATTTCAACCCTCAATCCTAAATCCTGAATCATGCTGGGAACATCAACCTCTTGCAGTCGCATTTGTAGATGTAAGACGGCTTCGGGGTGAAGGTTGCTGGCAGCGGAAATCATAGCCGGAGTCAGCCCTTGAGTGCTTAGTTCATATTGGGAAGCTCTTACGATGGAACCCAAATAGGAGCGTTGTGACATCCGCAAACTAAGAAACTCCTGCCAAATGAAAACTGCAGTTGTCACAAACACGCTTATAAACATGACCATGACACCAAGTGCCATGAAGCGTTTGGCAATGGAGATTTTTAATTTCATGCTAGCTGACGATCTCGTGTGAGATGACGACGAACCGTGTCACAAAGTTGTTCTAGAGTATAAGGCTTTTGCAGCACATCAGCGAAGCCGATTGACTGACAGAGCTCACGGGCATCTTCCTGAAAGTATCCACTGCAGGCGATGACCGGTAGATAGGGAGAGATTTCCAGCAACTGCTCTAAAACATCAAACCCTGATAAACCACCAGGCATGGTAAGATCAAGAACGACCGCGTTAAATTGTTGCTCCGTATGCATGCTATTAAGCAACAGTTCCACGCCTTGGTCGCCCGATTCACTGGGTATAACGTCGAAGCCTTGTGAACTAAGCATCATGGTTGCAACGGATAAGACATGCGACTCATCATCAATGATAAGCACACGTCCGTGGACTCTAGGAGTATGGGTGTCGTTCGGTGGAAATGGGCTCACGCGGAATAATTCTGCAGAAGGTGGTTGATTTAGGTTAGAGCGATATAAGAAAGGCACTTGTTTTCATCAGGGCTCGTGTTCCCTGATAAGATCGTTAATACATCAGTTGGGCCATTTGAGATGGTTGATAGAGCCAAAACTGACATGATTCCAATCACTGCGGTCGTGAAAATGGCCTCAACCAATGCAATCGCCTTTAGCGCTTTTTGTCGTCCAAGATTTAGTGAAATCATATAATAAAAGTATTAAATCATAAATTTAATAATTATAAACTAAATTTATACAACTATTTCAATCAACTTTAGGGCCTATTGAAGCCAACTATTCAGTTTACTGAGAGAAGGATGAGTGGCGTTCAAAAAGCCAATTTGACACAATTGGGCGTGATAATCGTGTCGTTTTTGATCATTAAGTTAGGTCCTTTGAGCAATGCCAACCCGTGCACAGCCTTTATCGATAAGGCTTAATGTGATTCTTCGCCACTGTGGCACAGTGTGAGCGAGGAATAAGTCAATCAACCAAGCTAACCACTATGTCCCCTGACAAATTTACTGTTAAACTACAGGAAGCCTTCAATGCTTCGCAGTCCATTGCCACACGGCATGGACATCAGGAATTAAAGCCTGCCCATCTACTGTTGGCCTTGCTTGAACAGGATGGGGGTATCGCTCTTCCCATTTTTGAAAAAGCAGCTCTTAAAACAGAGATGGCCTCAGAATTGAAGTCACGTGTCGCCGCTCTTTTAGAGCGTCAGCCAAAGGTTAGCGGGGGTGGCAGCGGTCTGCACCTTTCCAATGAGATTCGCGAGCTGATGACGAAAGCCGAAGATGAGCAAAAGAAGCTCAAAGACGACTTTCTAAGCGTGGAGCATGTGATCTTAGCCTTATTTAAAACCAAGACTGAGCTGTTGGATCTGCTCAAGCAATCAAGTCTCTCCTACGATGCTGTGTTTAAAGCGCTGGCTGCTGTGCGTGGCTCGCAGCGTGTGGTTGATCAAGATCCCGAGGGCAAATACCAGACGCTTGAAAAATATGCCACCGATTTGACGGCTCGTGCCAAGGCTGGCAAGATCGACCCCGTGATCGGGCGTGATGAGGAAATTCGCCGCGTCATGCAAGTGCTCAGTCGCCGCACGAAGAATAACCCCGTGCTCATTGGTGAACCTGGTGTAGGTAAGACGGCCATCGCTGAGGGGCTTGCACGCCGCATCGTTGCTGGTGACGTGCCGGATTCGCTGAAGGGTAAAAAACTCATCAGCATGGACCTCGGTGGCATGATGGCTGGGGCTAAGTTCCGTGGTGAATTCGAGGAGCGGCTCAAGGCCTTCCTCAAAGAGGTCACCTCCAGTGATGGCGAGATCATTCTGTTCATCGACGAGCTTCATACCATTGTCGGTGCTGGCAAAGGCGAGGGCGCGATGGATGCGGGCAATCTGTTGAAGCCACAGCTCGCCCGCGGCGAGTTGCGCTGCATTGGCGCGACCACACTGGACGAGTATCGCAAGCACATCGAAAAAGACCCCGCGCTGGAGCGTCGCTTCCAACCGGTGAAAGTCGGTGAACCGAGTGTGGAGGACACCATCGCCATTCTACGAGGATTAAAGGAGCGCTACGAGGTTCATCACGGCGTGCGCATCCAAGACAATGCCATCATTGCCGCCGCTACGTTGAGCAATCGCTACATCACCGATCGCTTCCTGCCAGATAAAGCCATCGACCTCGTTGATGAAGCCGCCAGTCGCATCAAGATCGAGCTAGACTCCATGCCGACGGAGATCGACGTGATCGAGCGCCAGGTCATGATGGGCGAGATGGAGCGTCAGGCTTTGAAGAAAGAAAAGGATGCCGCTTCCAAAGCGCGCATTGAAAAGCTCGATAAAGAGATTGCCGATCTCAAAGAAAGCTCCTCGGCACTCAAGGCGCAGTGGATGAAGGAAAAAGAATCCGTGCAGGTCGGTCGCAAGATGAAGGAAGACCTCGAACGCCTCCGGACCGAGCAGGAACAGGCGCAGCGCCGTGGCGATTTTGGTCGTGCGGGTGAGATCCAATACGGCCTCATTCCCGATCTTGAAAAGAAGCTCGCCGCTTCGTCCACCGAAAACAAAGAGCCCCGTGCCGCACACACCTTGCTACGAGAAGAGGTCACCGAGGAAGACATCGCCCGAGTCGTGGCCAACTGGACCGGCATTCCCGTTTCACGCCTGCAAGAGGGCGAGCGCTCGAAGCTTGTGAAGATGGAGGAACGCCTGAGCAAACGTGTCATTGGCCAACGGGATGCCATCACGGCCGTCAGCAATGCCGTGCGCCGGGCCCGTGCGGGAATTCAGGATGAGAATCGTCCGATTGGCAGCTTTCTCTTCCTCGGTCCCACCGGCGTCGGCAAAACGGAGCTCTGCAAAGCCCTTGCCGAGTTCCTCTTCGATGATGACAGCGCCATGACGCGCATCGACATGAGCGAATACATGGAGAAGCACAGCGTGAGCCGCCTCATCGGAGCGCCTCCCGGCTACGTCGGTTATGAAGAAGGCGGCCAGCTCAGTGAGGCCGTGCGTCGTCGACCTTACAGCGTCGTCTTGTTCGACGAGGTCGAAAAAGCGCATCCCGATGTCTTCAATACACTGCT
Source organism: Prosthecobacter debontii (assembly GCA_945869675.1). Classification (GTDB taxonomy): domain Bacteria; phylum Verrucomicrobiota; class Verrucomicrobiia; order Verrucomicrobiales; family Verrucomicrobiaceae; genus Prosthecobacter; species Prosthecobacter debontii_A. The sequence continues at coordinate 26,114 of CAMBPS010000051.1, forward strand.
CCAGGTGCTCGACGACGGCCGCATCACCGACGGCCAGGGTCGCACTGTCGATTTCAAGAACACGGTCCTCATCATGACCAGCAACATCGGCAGCAGCGCCATTCAGGATGTCAGCAATCCCGAGCAGCGCGACGCCTTGGTGCGCGACAGCCTCAAGCAGTTCTTCCGTCCTGAGTTCCTCAATCGCATCGACGAGATCGTCATCTTTGATCGCCTTGATGC
>CAMBPS010000052.1 GCA_945869675.1 Prosthecobacter debontii
CCTTTCCACCGTCATAGCACCTGCCCAGAATCGTGGAGAAAACAAAAGTTAACAGTCCATAGGGAAAGCATCAGGAATCAACTTCCAATCCTTAAACCTTGAAACGGGAATGGAAGGCCGTTGAGTTGCGCTAGGGCTTGGTTTCACAAGGATTCTTCGACTCGAAGCAGCTGTGTCTTGGGTGACACTGCCCGAGAGGCGAAAAGCCTTTTGGAATCAATGACAGATGCAGATCGGCGGTCAGTCATTCACGTTTTTAGGTTAAAGACTCTTTTCTCCCAGTAGGGTGCTGCTGCTTGGCACAACGTCACGATGTAAATCAAACTGTTTCACCGCGCGTTCCTGTAAATGCTGCACCGCTTCCTCCACACTATCGGTCCAACAAATGAGATCAATGTCCTCTGGGCTAATCGTGCTACCTTTGACCATGTGATCAATGAGGTGACGCAATTCACTCCAAAATTCCTTACCCATCACTACTACAGGGAAGTTTTTGACCTTTTTTGTTTGAATCAGAGTGAGTGCTTCGAACATCTCGTCCAAGGTGCCAAAGCCTCCAGGCATGATGATAAAACCATAGCTGTATTTCGTGAGAAGAACTTTACGGACAAAGAAATAGTCCATCGTCACCCAGCGATCCAGATAAGGGTTATGCTTCTGCTCAAACGGCAGACGAATATTGCAGCCCACACTGCGACCGCCGACATCCTTAGCTCCGCGATTTGCTGCCTCCATGATTCCAGGTCCACCACCCGTCATGACTGTAAAGCCCATGTTCGCAATCGCCGCCCCCATCTTCCTTGCTAGCTTGTAGTAAGCATGATCTTCATCAAAACGAGCTGAGCCAAAGACGGTGATGCAGGGCCCCACAAAGTGAAGGGCGCGGAACCCAAGCAGAAACTCTCGGGCCACCCCAAAAATGAGTGCCAATTCCTTTAATCGGCGATTTGGACCTCGTAAAAAGGTACGTTCCAAAAACTTTTGGGTGAACGCCACATCCTCAGAGCGCTCGTCTTCCGTCGTCAATTGAGGAATGACTGAAGGCGTCTGACCTGTCAGCGAATCTTTGTTCTTATCTTGGAAAGGAGAATTTGGAGCAGTCATGTCAATGGTTGTATGACAACTCTGGGGCGAAATATTCAAAAATGAATTTAGATTCCCTCCACTTTTATTCAGAGCAGCCAAAACAGATTAATCGGCAGTCAGCCATTCACGAATCGAATGGCAAGGTTGCAAACATCGAGCTTCTAAGGTAGCACGCTAAACGATGTTTTCATTCTCACACCTATCCAGCCTCTTCAGCGCAGTCATAGCTACTGTCTCTCTGAGCACCCCGTTGGACCTACTGGCTGAGGAGGTCCCTCAATCTCTGCGCCTGCGATGGTTACCGGGCTACATCTACACTCAAGAAACGCTGACCGAAACGACGACGAGTCTAACTGCCATTGGTAAGCCTGAAGATCAAAAAATGAAGGTCATCCAGACCACCTTGATCGATGTGGTCGGCCATGAATCCGGCGAAAAGCGCGCGAAGGTCTGCTTCAAATCCCTCACCGGCGAGGTGAGCCTTCAGGGCAAAAAACACACCTTTGATTCGGCCGACCTGAGTCGGGCTGACCCTATGATCAAAGCCTCCGTGGGCCAAAGTGTCGGTAAAACCTTTGTGCTAGCTTACGGTCCAGACGACCAGTTCATCGAGGTCCGCGATTCTAGCTCCCTGTCTTCTAGCCCAGACGGCATCGTGGCACTGGATCAGATCGCTGAGGCTAAACAGGTCGCAGATCTGTATCGGCGTTCTTTAGAAATGGGATTACCTAAAATGGCGGTAAAAACTGGCGACCGCTGGACTGCCCAAGAGTCAGTAGACTTTCCAAGCGCAGGCATGGTCCATGTAGAGCTCCATGCCAAGATGGACGCCATCGCGGACTACGCGGGCCGACGTCATGCTAAAATCACCTTTGAAGGCGAAATGAAGCGCGCCAATGATTCAGTCGGCACCCGCATGGTGACTCTAGGGAATGGCTCCAAAACCTTTGGTCAGGTTCTTTTTGATCTAGAATATGGAAGCGTTTCCTATGGAGCATTCAGAGCGGACATCAAGCTAGAGATTGGCGGTAAAATCGTCCCCGTGCGCCAGCAAGTAACCACCAGGCTGGTCAGCCTAGTCAAAAAGAAAGCAAGCTAATGCACCCATCGTTATGATTCGCGCCTGGTTAGAACTCGCCCGCATTTCCAACCTACCGACCGTCTGGACCAATGTCACAGCCGGCTGGTTATTAGCTGGAGGTTCTTTGCAGAATCCCATTCTAGCCTGGATGCTCCTCGCTGGCTCACTCCTCTACGCTGGAGGGATGATTCTGAATGATGCAGCAGACGCCAAATTTGATGCTGAACACCGCAGAGAACGTCCCATTCCCAGCGGTCGCGCAGATTTGACCACTGCATGGGTCGTCAGTTTAAGCATGCTGGTCAGTGGTTGGTGTGTCGCCGTATTTTTGGGCGGTGCCTGCTGGGGCATCACTTCAGCTCTAGTCGGATGCATCCTCCTGTATGACTTCTACCATAAGCCCTGGATCGGTGCCGTTTGGGTCATGGGCGCGTGCCGGGTGTTACTTTACCTGATGCCCGGAATGCCCTGCCAAACGGCTATCTGCCCCACCTGGTGGCTGCCAGCCGGCCTTCCTGCCCTAGGCCTCGGAGCCTACATCGTGGGCCTAACCATGGTGGCTCGAATGGAGGCCCAAGGATCCGCCATTTCCCACTGGCGTTCAGGCTTTGCTCGGCTGCTTTTATGGATGCCTGGCATTCTTGCGGCAATTAGGCTCTTTGATACGCAGCGCTTGAGGCCGCTCTTGATTCTTGCTGATTTCAGGCCGCTACTGCCACTGATCTTCATCTTTCTTTTCGCCGCCATCGTAGCCCTGGCCAGCTGGATCATGAAACAAGGTGGACCCGCCATTGGCCGTGCCGTTGGCTTTTTATTAGCGGGCATAGCTGTTGTCGATGCCCTAGCTGTCAGTCAAATCTCCCTGCCTTTAGCCTTTGGCTTTGCCGCTCTAGCCCCCCTGCTCCGTCTCTGGCAGCGCTGGATTGCTGCGACTTGATTCAGACCGGCGTTAGAATGAATGATTTTGATACGTTCTGATCTTTCCCTTTGAACGCTAGACGCATCAAGGGCACAGAGACACACCGCCCATGTTGGAGAAGAAAATCAGGCTCGAATACGCCCACCGCATCCTTTTCACCCGAGATGTCTTCGCACCTGCGAATACGACAATCCGTGATCTGCTGCTCCTTGATCACCCCAATAAGGTGCCACGCGTGCTGATCTTTGCGGATGAGCAGGTCATGGCCGCTAATCCAGACTTGAGCGCAATCATCCACACCTATGCCCGCACCCATGCCGAGGTTCTGGATCTAGCGGGGGATGTGGTGATTCTCCCGGGTGGGGAGCCTTGTAAAAATGACTTTTCTCTCGTGCAACAATGCTGGAAGTCGATCCATGATGGCATGCTTGATAGACACAGTTACGTCTTCGTCATCGGTGGTGGTGCAGCCCTCGATCTCGTATGCTTTGCTGCAGCCACTGCGCACCGCGGCATCCGCCACCTAAGATTCCCGACAACGACGCTGAGCCAAGGAGACGGTGGAGTGGGTGTGAAAAATGGCGTAAACTTTTTTGGCAAAAAGAACTGGGTCGGCAGTTTTGCAGTGCCCTTTGCAGTGGTGAATGATTTTGCCTTTCTCGAAAGCCTGCCCGAGCGCGGTCGCCGCAACGGCGTCATTGAGGCGATCAAGGTGGCCCTGATCCGCGATAAAGCTTTCTTTGAAGAAATGGAGGCCATGACCGATGCCCTAGCGCAGCTAAATCAGTCAGCGATTGAGCGTGTGGTGCAGCGCAGCGCTGAACTGCATGTGGAGCATATCGCCTCATGCGGAGATCCTTTTGAGTTAGGCAGTGCACGGCCGCTCGACTTCGGTCATTGGGCGGCTCATAAGCTGGAGCAGATCACCCACTTTCAAGTCACCCACGGTGAAGCCGTGGCTATCGGTATGGCCGTGGATTTAATTTACTCGGTCAAAAAAGGGATTCTCGATTCGGGGACTGCTGAGCGTGTGCTAGCACTCATCGAAGGCATTGGCTTTGATACTTATCACCCAGGCCTTCTGGCCACTGGTAAAAGTGGTGAGCCAGTCATTTTAGAAGGCCTCGAGGAGTTCCGTGAGCACTTGGGGGGTGAACTGACCGTCACCCTAGTTCCGAAGATTGGAGAGAAGCTGGAAGTTCATGAAATGGAACGCCCACTGATCTTATTAGCGCTGGATGAATTGGCAGAGCGATGCAAGCCAACGCTGGTTTAGACAAGGCTTAGCCAATCACGCGCCAGCGTTTCGCCTTAAATTCATGACGCGGCAAACTGCCCAGCTCAGCAAGCTTGACTGGGATGCGCAGAGAAAAGGTATCGCGGAGCTTGGTCTCTAGCTTCTTCACTAAACTGGCTGCAGCGGCATCAGGCACCTCAATGAGCAGCTCAATCTCGTGCATCGCATCGACCTGCTGCTGCTGAACCAGATACTCAACAACCTCAGGAAATTGTCGAACCACGGAATCGATAGCACTGGGATAAAGATTTACCCCCCGAACAACGACCATGTCATCGACACGACCGATCACACCGCCTTCCAAAGTCAGCCTGCCATGGACGATGCGTTTTTTCACCCAATCTCCGGTGCGATAGCGAATGAGTGGACACGCGGTTCGCTTGAGATTCGTGAGCACTAACTCCCCCTGATCACCATCGGCGACTTCTAGGCCTGTCTGAGGATTGATAACCTCGGCAAAATAGGCCTCTTCCATCACGATAAGATGACTAGGCATCGCGGTCATTTCATAACTCACAGGTCCAACCTCTGTCATGCCATGATGATCGTAAACTCGAGCATTCCAGAGCCTTTCAATGCGGGATCTCACCTCAGGAATGCTACCACCGGGCTCACCTGCGACGATGACTTTTTTTACCTTCAAAGCACTCAGGTGCACCCCACTAACAGAACCAATCATTTCACCCAATCGCAGTGCGTAGGTGGGCGTACAGCAGAGTGTGGTAGCCGCATAGCGTGCCATCATTTCTAGCCGAGCCTGACTGGATAACCCTCCACTAGGAATGGCGATAAAGTCGCGAGACGCAGCTTCGTAGGCGGTCCAGAAACCTAAGAAAGGCCCAAAAGAAAAGGCAAAAAACAGGCGATCCTCACCTCTCACCAATTCAGCGCCTGCATACACTTGGTGCCAACAAGAAAGCATATCCTCCCAGCTTTCGGCAGTATCCACGTAAGCCATGGATTGCCCACTACTGGTGCCACTCGTCTGGCAAAAACGCGTGTAGTCAGAGAGTGGCCGCGTCAAATTTGATCCAAACGGCGGAAAGGCCAAATGATCGGCCAAAAGCTCTGCCTTGTTGGTAAACGGCACCTTTTGAGCAAAGTCTTTCAAGGATCCGACATCGGAAATTATCAGTCCACTTTGACGAAGTTTAATCCCATAAAATCCCTGCGATGGCAGCAATTCAGACAAAAGGGAACTCAGTCTGTGCCACTGGTTAGAGCGGAGACTTTCGCGGTCGATCATGTTGGTCTGAGATGCCACAGATGAGCCATGGCGAGAGAGCCGCACGGGTCAAGACGTGAACAGCTACAGATCAGGCGCGGTCTCAGCAACCGGAGATGCCTCTGTAGCACTTTCCGCAGCCGCTAGATCGAGCATCGCAGGCGCTAGAATCTCAGCCTGCCAGGACATCAGATGCATCAGCCCATCCGGCTCAGAGATCACTTGCTCAAGCGTGCTGCGAGAACCGAGCAGGCTGCCTTCGATCTCCAAGGTGACTGCGATCCGATCCCGATGCACACAAAGGCGGTCAACGGCATCTCGCTGAGCATCGGACATACGACATTTGACTTTCTTTTGACGCTGCGGCCAAGCCGATTGCCCCTGACGAAAAACATCAGCAATGAGATCATGAAACTCCTTCTTCCATCGCGGACGCCAGCCACCTGGAGGCTCCATAACACCTCCTGCTTCAAAGATTTCCGCATAAGCAACCATCTGCTTGTTCGACATAATACGATAGCAGGGCATGTCGCGCTCTTCAGCGATACCCTCACGCCATTCCCACATGGCTTTTAAAATGGCCAAACCTTTTGAATGAAGACGACCACTGCCCTGCACGCGCCAGGGGTCTTCACGTGGAGCTAGGCTACGGGCAGCCACATCCGTCTGGAGTTCTCTACAACTTTCTTCAAACCAAGAATGGCGACCTTTTTCCCGGAGAATAGCCACAAAATGATCCGCAATCTTCAAAAGATAACGAACGTCATCAACGGCATAGGACAGCATGTGATCCGGCAGAGGGCGGCGGCTCCAATCAGCCTTTTGAGAAGCTTTGGAGACAGTCACGTCTAACACATTTTGCAATAAAGCTGCCAAGCCGAACTGGCGGCTTCCGGTCAAGCGGGCGGCGATTTGCGTATCACGTATAAGGCGTGGCTCCCAGTTGTAGGTGCGCCGAAGCATGGTCAGATCGTAATCTGCCCCATGAAACCAAAGCTCATAACGATCCAGAAGAGCTAACAAACATTTAACATCCGTCACGGCTAAGGGGTCCACAAGAGCAAACCGACCACCGCAAGCCACCTGGAGAAGACACAGCTTTTCATGGTAATGATGAAGAGAATCAGCCTCTGTATCCAAGCAGACTCGTGTTTCTCCAATGGCCTGCATATGCGCGTCACTCTCAGCCACCCAGCACTCTAGATGCTCCAGGGTTGAAATGAATTCGAAATCCCGCACCGCTGCAGTCGGTGTCGGTTGAGCTGGTGGGGCCTCGCTCATTTCAGGCCTGTGAGAAGGATTTCCGCATTGTTGCTAGTGCGGTTGATATTGCGAATGAGTAACTCGAGAGCCTCAACAGCCGGCACCTGGGCCAACTGCTTCCGAATCACCTGCACACGCTTATATTCATCTGGATGGTAGAGCAGATCATCACGGCGCGTGCCCGACTTCAGCACATGCAGAGCTGGGAAAATGCGTCGTTCACTGATCTCACGGTCCAGTGTCGCCTCCATATTACCAGTGCCTTTGAATTCTTCGAAAATAAGCTCATCCATTTTGCTTTCAGTCTCCACAAGAGCGGAGGCAATAATGGTCAAGCTACCACCTTCTTCGACATTACGAGCAGCTCCGAAAAAGCGTTTGGGCTTCTCCATTGCCTTGGCATCCATACCGCCAGACATCGTACGACCTTTACCACCAGAGAGCGAATTGTAACCACGTGCAAGACGAGTCAGGGAGTCCAGGAGAATGACGACATCTTTACCAGCCTCAACAAGTCTACAGGCACGCTCACGAACAAGTTCAGCAAGCTGGCTATGGCGTTTAGGGCTCTCATCAAAGGTGCTGGCGTATATTTCACAACAAGTGACGGACTCCTCAAAATCAGTGACCTCTTCGGGGCGCTCATCCAAAAGCAAAATGATCAGGCTGATTTCCTTGTGATTCTGCACAATGGATTTGGCGATCTCCTTAAGCAGCACTGTCTTCCCTGAACGCGGTGACGCGTTGATTAAGCCTCGCTGACCTTTACCCAACGGTGCCACGAGATCCATGATTCGCGCAGAAAGAGAACAGGGCTTCGCGGTTTCCAAAATAATCCGCTGATTTGGGAACATCGCCGTCAGCTTATCAAAAGCCACCGGAGGTTGGTAAGTATCGATCGGGATACCATCAACCTCAAGAATGCGATCAATTGCCAGATATTTGTCCCTATCTTTCGGGGCCCGAGCATAACCGGTAATACGATTGCCTGGGCGTAGATTGAATTTACGAACCAAGAATAGCGGGATAAAGACATCCTCTGGCAATGGAGCAAAGCTGTATTTTGGGTAACGAATCAGGCCGAAATTATCGCTACCAATCTCCAGAATACCATCGACCAAGATGCGGGTGCGATGATCAGCCATCCATGATAGGAGATCATAAGTCAGTTGGTGTTTACTGCGGCTAGCATTGATCCTGTAGCCGACAGTCTCAGCCAACTTTTGGAGTTCGGCTAAAGATGACTCATGCAAAGAATTCAAAGAGATCTCCACGGGAAAGGGCGGTTCAGCCGTCGGTTGTGAGTGCTTCTCGGGATTCGATGCTTCAGGGGACGTCTCTGCTGGAGCAGCCTCCGTGACGGTATCCGCAACAGGAAGTGTTTCAGAAGTGTTCACCAGCGTTTCCGCGGTGGTTGGAATGATCGCCTCAGCGATCTCAGGATTTTCGGTTGGATTCATCGTGCCAAATCTGTCTTGTCAGCGTCAACAATTGAGCATCAAGCGCGGCTATGTCACCATCATTCCAAATGACCACATCCGCTCTTTCAACTTTGGCTTCGATGGGCCACTGAGATCTCAATATTTGCTCGATAATCGGCATTTCAAGATTTCGTCGTTCCATCAACCGCCTCACTTGCATCGCCGAGCTAGAAGCCACCACGATGATCAAGTCCGCTGTTACTGTTGAGCCAATCTCATAGTGCAGCGGCACCTCCGCAAGGAAAAGTTCTGCCCCAGTTTGCTCAGCCTCGCGGCGGCACTTCTCAAATTCAATCAAAACACGAGGATGCAAAAGCTTCTCCAGAGAGGATTTAGCCTCAGAGTCTGAAAAAATACGCTCCCGTATCCAAGTGCGATCAGTCTTCTGTTGCCCATCCTCGCATGTAACGAGAGCTTTTTCCCCAAACAGCAAATGAAGTGCCTCCATGACTACAGGCTGATCTAGCAGCCTCTGAGCTACCTCATCAGCAGAATAAAAACGGACAAACAAGGATACGTTCCGCTCAAAAGCGCGCATCACACTGCTTTTACCACAAGCAATACCACCGGTAATAATCCAAGATTTCATAAAACAAAAAGGGGCAGGAGATATGAATCCCCTGCCCCCTAAAGACTAACAATCAATTAGTTACCAATCGAAGGAAGGAGAGGATTGGAACCATCCACACCACCACCATCAGTCGCTGAATTTGGCGTGATACGCTGACCAGCAGGATCAATCAGTGTAGCAGTGACAAAGATCATCAAGTTACGCTTGAAGTGGTCTTCCACTTCAGTGCGGAACAAGCGACCGATGAATGGAAGGTCACCCACAACCGGAAGCTTGTCTTCCACGTCCTGAACATCTTCACGGATCAGACCACCCAGAGCCACGGTTTGTCCATCCCAGACTGTCACAGATGTCTTAACCTTGCGGGTCGAGAAGATCGGTTGATTGATGATATTGGGGGTAAGTTCTAATTTTTGAGAAGGGCTGCCGGCAACACCAGGAATAATCGCACCGGTCAGGAAATTAATACTTTCAGCAACAACGCCTGTTGCAGGTGTGACACTGTAAATCGGGCTACCATAATTGATAAATCCATCAAATTCAGTCACTTCAGGAAGTAGGTTCAAATCAATAGAACCATTTTCTCCAATGACTGGATCAACTTCCATTCGAACACCTACAGGCCTCATTTCAAAAGCTGTTGGCGTAGTTGGCGTGACCGGAATAGATGAAGATGTTGTTGCACCACCAACAGCACCGCCACCACCGCCACCACCACCCACATTGGTTGGGATCTGTGGAGGGTCAAACTCGGTTGGGTAAATGAACTCACGAACCACTTCAACGGTAGCAGGCTGACCACCTTTAGTCGTCACACTTGGAGCACTCATCAAATCAACTCCCTTACGCTGAGATAGCGCGCGGATGACCATACCAAATTGAGGATCTGTAAAAATCCCTGCAATCGACAAGACACCCGGAGCAACAGTATCAGTTCCAGCATCAACAGGATTGAAGAGAGAATCGATGCTATCACCACGAATAGCACGGCTACCAGAACGCAAACCGCGAGTGACTGGAGCTACAGCTCCTGTGTTAGCAAGAGCAGCAAGATTTCCTGTGTAGGTCGTTCGAACACCTGAATTACCAGCGGTTCCACCGCTAACACTGACGGGGTTACTTCCGCCGCCACCGCCCAGCAGCCAATCAAAGCCAAGCTCATCGGAATTCTTTTGGGTAACTTCAACAAACTTCGAGCTAACATGCACCTGCTTGGTGACACGACCTCTGATCGAATCCACAAAGGCCTCTGCAAGGTCAAGATTAGGCTGTGTGTTCTTGATGATTAGCTGTGAGGTAACTTTATTGAAGACAGCTGAGGCACCCTCAGGAAAAGGAATCCCTTGAGATTTCAAGATGTCCAAAGCACTCTGACGAGCAATCAAACCAGAAGCTGCTGGAGCAGCAGCACCACCAGCGGCAAAAGGATCTGCTGCGGCTGCAGGCGCGGCTGCTGCGCCACCGGCTGAACCCATGCTTTCAAAGTCAGGCGGAACTTTGTAAATGCGGGTAAATTGTTCTGTCGTCGTTTCAGTCACGGGAACAATCAAGACGGCAAATGGCTCGACTTTGAACTTCATTCCTGCAAGCTCCGTCACATAACGCAGAGCTTCAAGCATCGGAACATCTTTCAAAGATAGGCTGATGGAAGCAGCTGAAGCCGTATCACCGGCTTTAAGAATGATATTCACACCCTTGCGAGCAGGATCAGTTTCCGTCACGTCGAGATCTCTGCTTTTGACACGAAGAAACTCAACCGCTTCTTCAATAGTAGCCCCTGTAAATTCAACCTGTGGAAAGACAATGCCCTCCATTTTCGCGCTCAAGTAACCGCTTGGTGCTTTTCCACCCGTGCTAGTTGATTCGATCGAAAGGCCCTTAACTGGTGGCTTGTATTCCCAAGCTTCATTCACCATATTTAACATACGAGAACGCTGATGGTCACGGGCAGACTCAAAGTATTCAGCGCGTTTGCGCTCCGCGAGTTCCATTCCACGGCGAGCTGCTGTGTTATATGGATCGATGCGAAGAACATCTTCGTATTCACTTAAGGCTGAATCATATTTACCGATTTCCACGGAACTTGCGCCAAGAAGAAGACCTTTTTGAACCTTGGCCACGTTCTCAATATGGTCGGGCGTTAGTGCTGGCGGCCAGCGATCTGGATCATCCAACTGCTGAGCAAAAAGTTTTGCAGCTCTGTGCCCTGGAACTGCAAGCAGAGCTTCGTCGAGCAATTTACGTGCGGCCACATAATCTCCAATGGCAGCTTTTTCACGGGCTACTTGGGAGGCACAGTCAGCAAACTTCAAATTGGCCAAATCACGCCAATCTTGAATGAAGGGTGCATTAGGCAGTTGGTCGAAAATTTCTTTAGCCGCACGATACTGAGACAAGGCACCGTCATGGTCGCCCTTAGCATAAAGTTCGTCACCCTTCTGCATCGCTTGGCGAGCATCCTCGATGCGGGCCATACGGCGCGAGATTTCACGTTCAGCGATGCCTGGAACGCTACCAAAGTTTCCTTCTCCAGCTTGGGAGTTCACGGTAACCATTGGCGCGAAGGCCGCTACCAAGAGGGCGATTCGGTTTTTCTTCATTCGGGAGGGATGGATCATAAAGTGAGCTAATTGAGCGAAAATTAACGATGGGTGGTATTGTTTATCAGGTTTAGCGCAAGTTTGGCGAGATGTTTTTTCGTTTTTTCAGGAAATTCAACCTTTCTTGACCGTAATTGACGGCCCGGAAGCTTTAGTGCCCGACCAAGGAACAATGACTGCTTGGTTTTCCTCAATGCTGATGACCTTGAAAGTCTCACCAATACCAGGAATTTGGAAAGTTTCGCCTTCACGCACTTTTCTCGGTTCGGAGACGCCAATTCGGAATTCAAATTCTGCTTCGTAATCAGCTAGATTGGTCTCGATTCCTTTCACCACCACGAACTCGCGCTGGGTAGATATATCGAAGCATTTGAGCTCTGACATATCCTTCTCAAGGCCTGTGCTTGGCTCTTTGATTAATTTTTGTTCAAAACCAATAACCTTGAAACGAATCACACCTTTGTCGAAACCGAACTCATCCCCTGGAGAGACAAACTTACTTGCCTTAGGCTCCGGAAAAGTTCGTTGAACCTGGTAGGGCGGCGACGTGCTATTCAGTTTAATTTTATAGTCATGAGTGATCCGTTGCTTGAGGAAGAGTTTTTGAACCTCCGGAGGATGAGATTTTTCATCCATCGGGTTGGTTTGTGGCTTGGCGAGGAATTCCTCTTCATTCGAAAATCCGTCATTATCGGGATCTAGGGCACCGACATTGGGAGATTCAATATTGGGCAACTTATTGGCAATAAGAAACTCATTCGTCATCGGCGCACGCAAAACAGGTTCTGCGGCAGCTAGATCGAAGAGCTGATCACCCTTTTGTAGAAGCATGATCGACTTATTCAAAGGCACTGGCTTGCCATTGATGATTGGTGAGACCCAATTGACCTTTTCAGTCAATTTTTTCATCACGACATTTACCGCCTCAGTCGGAGGTGGGTTGAGATTGTTTTTGGAAGAGCCCGCGAGCTTATTGAGCCGATCTGGAAGTGTCTGGCTATCCCAGACAAAATATCCGACGGCCGCAACCGCGAAGATAGCGCCCGCGATGAGGAGCCCCTTCTCATAATTGCCATTCTTGTTCTGCATGAATTTAGTTCGAAAAAGTGAGTTCAATTAACGGGTGCCAGCAGCAGACGCAGCTGTTTTGTGATCAATGAATTTGATCAAATCAATCTCCAGATAAGCCCTGATTCCTTCTTTGCCCAAGACAACAAGAGAATCCGCAGTGGCTGGTTGAATGCCTTTAGGCGCAGGCTTTGACTCATCAACGGCAGGGGCAACGGGTTCACCAAGCTCAGTAGGCTCTAGTTTAGAGGCTAATGCTACACGTGCAGGGCCAACCTGAACTTCATTTTCAATCCTTAGAAGTCGAACCACCGTGAAATAAGGCATTTCAGAGGGGCTCGCAAGTTTGCTGAGGATGGTCTGCAAGACCCCTTGGTCTAAGCGGAGCATCAAGCGCAATTGTCGTCTCTCAGTGATCTCTTGGTCAGAGACTTCTGCTGCACCACGCTGACTTTGACCATTTGAAGAACCTTTATCATCGACTTTCTCAGCAGGTAGATCAGAGCGCTCAATGAGCTCGATTGAGCCTACGCCACTTTTCAGGATCATCGTAGTAATCTCCTCAATAGCATCCAAATAACCTGATAACTCGGTGGCAACCTGATCTGCCGTGAGCTTACCACTAGCCTTCGGAAGGTTATCGACATACTTATCAAAGGTAAGGTTAAACTCAGCTGGCAAACGACCTGCACCAAGTTTTTTCACCTCAAGTGTCCGAGCCTTCACTTTAGCTTGGAAGTCGGTGTCACTCAATGGCTTTGGATCAGGCTGAAGCTTGTAAAGCACCAAGGCCATCTTGCCAGCAGAGTCGATGTATTCCTTCACCATGGCATGTTTAGCAGCCAAGTTTTCCGGTGTCGGAGCGATGTTCGCACTATTGAGGTTAGCTAAGCTCGAGTTGATCGAGTCAAACGTTTCCTGAGCCTCAGCAGCAGCAGACCAGGCATTAAAAAGCATGGCTCCGAGTCCGAGAACTCCGGCTCCGGTAACCCCCAGAATTGCTGCGGGAACTTTGTTGTCTTGTATCCAGCTCATCAGTTTTTGAATTTCAGTGGCTGCTTAAGAGGCAGCGTAATGTTGAAAGTGTAGGCGTAACGGTTTTCTTCGACACCGCTCTCTGCGCTGACAAAGTCAGCGCGCTTGGCTTCGAAATCAGCGATGTCAAACCAAGGCGACTTAGCAAGAGCCGCGGCATACCGATAAACAATCTGTTCGCCTTCAGTATTTTTTCGGTAGAGTCCTTGGATTTTGAGACTGTAAACAGGCTCCGAAGTTGACGCTTCATCCTTCGATTCTGCTGTAGATTCACCCTGTGCCATAAGCGCAGGTGTGATGGATTTGCCATCTTTCACAGGCTCCACAATGGTGAGCCAGATCAAATCATTATCGAATTTGTTATTGAGTTCGGTCAGAAGTCTGACCCACCAAGAACGCTCTGAAACAGCTTGTTCGAACTGCTTGCTAGAGGTCATCCATTGGCTCTGGGTGGCTTCAAGAGCAGCAATCTGGGAACCCAGTGCTTTCAACGAGTCGTTCTTTTGACTCATGATGGTAAGCTCCTCTTGAATCACACGTTCTGTATTTTGGAAATAGGTGACTCCAGCGTAGAGAGCACCCCAAAAACAGGCAGCAGCTAACAAAAGAGCCGGCATTCGACGAGCTGCATCACGTGCATTGGCGACGACTGTTGGAACTAACTCAACCTCACTCGGTGTTCCACCAGCAGTTCTCAAGGCAAGACCCACAAGCTCACCCATGAAAGGCGAATCAGCATGAGCAGCATCTGAATTGAGACTCCGATCAATTTGAACACCTCGAAGAGGATTAAAGATCTCCACCGGAAGCTTCAGCTTTTCTTCCATGAAACTCACCATACCAGGAAGGAAAGCGCCACCACCCGTTAAGAAGACGCGCTTAGGTGGGGACCCGCCGTTTTGGGTTCGATAGAAAGTGATCGTCCGCATGATCTGCGTATGCAGATTCGTCGCAGCATTGCGGATGACTTTGGACAAGGCCGCTATTTCTGGATCACTATGCTCCTGCACGGATCCTCCTTGAGATACGAACCCATTGGAGATTTTTTGAGCCTCTGCTTGAGAAAAATTCACACCAAACTCCTTGGCAATGGCCGCAGTGATGGAGGCACCGCCAACAAGAACATTACGAGTAAAGAGCTTACCCTGATCGACAAATACCAAGTTGGTTGATCTGGCTCCAAGATCGATCAGCACAGAGGTCTCTTCGACATCCGGATAGCTGTAACGGAAAGTATTGAAGAGTGCCAGTGGTGCCACATCGACACCCGTAGTTTCAACGCCAGCAGAAATCACCTGGGCATTGATCTCGTCAAGCGCATCAGACTTCATCGCAACCAGCACCACTTCCGTCTCTCCGCCACCTTCAGAAACGATTTCATAATCCCAAACGACTTCGTTGATTGGAAATGGAACGTTTTGACGAGCTTCAAATTCGACGATCTGCGCCACACGATCGGACTTTACCGGAGGCAATTTAATGAAACGCGTGAAGACTGAGTGACCAGAAACAGCGTACCATGCGGCTGTTTTTTTAATTTTTAGACGGTCGGCAAGCTCCACGAGAGCCAAGCGAATTTGTGAAACCCTTGAGACGTCCACCGATGGGTCACCAGGCATGTCCACAAAGTCGTATTTCTTGAGAACAAGATCTCCCCCTGCTTTTGAAAAAATAGCCCCAGAAATACGCTGGGAACCCAGGTTTAGGACTGTGATGCTTTTACTGTCTGCCATGCTTAGAAAGTTAAAAAATTCGTTACCCTAGGAGCCAAAAGATTGCCACCGATATTATTTACCTTTTGTCGGCAAATCGTAATCACCCCAAAGTATGTCAAAGGGAGTTTCTTTCCGAGCAAGAATCACTGACTCACTGGAAATAAAGCTGTCTGTTTTTTCCCACCACTTACCTGGAACACTTGTATCACCTGCAATCACCTGACCATCAACCACCACCTCAATGGCATAGGCCTTCATATCAGAGCCGGCTGTGAAATTATCCTTCTCCAAGACACGACGAAGTGTTGCCGGAGAAACATAAGCTAATGCATGACAGCGCTCGCCAGCTGGAATATCCACATAATTTAGCGAGCCTTTCAGAAGCTGGTATTTGCCCTCTTTTTGGGCATTCATGGCGATGTAATAATTAATCGTCATGGCAGGCAAACTACCATTTCGTCCACCGGCAGCTGGAGGTAGTTTAATCGATAATTCCAGATCGACTTCTAACCACTCTTTCGGGCGCCAATTTCTCGCAGGTGTGTTGCCAGCCTGAAACTGCGGGGTCTGGATATTGATGATTTTCGGAGCCTTCACGTCCACTTTAACAGCGGGCGGCGTCTGAGCACGAATAGCTGATGCTACGAGCACGAAGAATGACAGTGCGATGAAATGCGACTTCATAGGAGGATATAAAAATGGGGGGATGGTCAGGCAAAGAATGAGACAGGATTGGTCTGCTGATTTGATGTTCTGAATTAATGTCTATTTATTCTTAAATTGCTCTTCGCATCAAGACTTGATTGCAAGAAAGTCACAAAAACTCGTGTTTGCCTGCAGAAATAACCCTTTCTTGAGGCATTTTAAATTTCACACCAGAAGGTTCATGAAATTCACCACGCTAAGATCTGAAGCTAAAGAGGCTTAACCGCCTTAGATTCCATGCCATTTCCGCAATTAAAAAGATTCAACCTACTTTTGACATGCATCAAAACATTCTCTTTTGCACAGCTTTTTTAGCTCTTTTTAACCTTACGGTTAGCGCTGATCCAATCCTCTTAGGACAAGGGACTTATCAATACCGATGCCTGCCAGATTGGGGTAAAAAAGCTCTGTCTCAAGTCCATGTAAAGAACGGTCATGCTGTCGCGATTGATTCACGAAATCGTCTCTTCTTTCTGACTGATGACGCTCAAAACAACATCCTTATTCTTGATGCCACATCCGGTGATCTCATCAAACATTGGACTGCACGGATGCCTGGAGCACATGGCATGAGCCTAATCAAAGAAGCGAACCATGAAGTGCTCTACGTTACTGATACAGTGCTACATGAAGTTCGCAAGCTCACTCTCGAAGGTGAAGAATTAGCCTGTTTTTCTTGGCCGAAGGAAAGCGGTCTTTATTCCAAGGCTGCGGACTACCGCCCATCTAAGATCCTCGTTCATCCAGATGGCAGACTTTGGATCTTTGATGGTTACGGCAAGGACTATATTCACGCTTATTCAGCCAATGGCAGGTGGCTGAAATCATGGGGAGGCAACCTAGGCGAAGGCGAAAATCAACTTCGCCATTGGGGGCCGCACGGTGGTGGGCTTGATCTCCGAGACTCGGCTAAACCTCTTATTGTCATTGCAATGAGCGACCAACAGGAGATCAAAAACTTCACCCTTGACGGCCAATTCAGCAGCAAAGTTCATTTCCCTGGCGGTAATCCTCGGGATTTCATCCAGATTGGCGATCACAGCCTTATCCCACATCTCGGTGATAACTGGCCTCAGGATAAGAATGCCGCAGGCTTCATCTCCATCGTTGATCAGAACTTTAAAATCCTATCGAATATCGGAGCTCCTGCTGCCATCTATAAAGACGGCGCCCTACAGCCCATGCATAGCGACGGCAAAACCTTCATTCATCCCCACGGCGTCTGTTCTGATGCTGAAGGCAATTTATTTGTGGCTCAATTCGCCTCCCCTTCCATGCCCTTGCTGAAATTGGAACGCATCAGATAAGTTCATTTGATGGTCCACCAGATATGCGGAGAGCGCTTGCCAGGGCGTGCTTCACCTCCTGGAATTAAAATTCTTTCATGCCATTGAACGCATGGCGTGGTTACGAGAGAAAAAGGCAGTATTCCATGCACACCCCATGAGTCGTTCTTCCAGTCGTATGCCAGAACATCACAAGGGAATCCGGGATGCTTATTTGGGGGCTCAAAATGAACCAAAGAACCATCGTCTCCTCCAAGAACGAGAAACCGACCTTCCCGTATCGGTGCTGGTGATGGCGCCGCCACAGACACTCGCGGGAGATCAGCCAGTTGCTGCCAGCCCTCCGCTATCGTGAACTTCCACCCGTCCTTCAACCAATCCCTCTTAGCCTTGCCATCGGGGCCAAGCATCAACGCCGCACCACTAAAAACAAACACCGCATCATTAATCGCCCCCAGAGTCGCTAAGATTCGAGGCTTCCCTGGACACGGCGGCATGCTTTGCCAACCCTGATCTAAGCGATCCAAGTCCAGCAACCAAAAATCAGCCAATGCCAAGGCATCTGTTGGCTTTTCGATACCGCCTAAAATATAAAGCTTTCTCCCACTAATGACGCCAGACATCAAAGCTGACGACTTCGGCAAAGAAGGTAGAAGCCTCACATCCAATCGCCCATTGACCCATTCCAGTCGGAATACTTCCTTGAAATTTTCTGAACTATCGCCGCCTCCGAGGCAGATCAGGCCATGCTCGTCAGTAAGGCTGACACCATAACCGTTTGGTTTTGGCAACTTACCTACCTTTTCCCAATCCCCCTTTGGATCGCGCAGTGCAAAGACGGCGTCATACCACACTTTAGTTCCGCCTTCCCAAGGCATTTTATCCGGGAAATTGGCCCCACCAGCCACCAGCAATACGTTCTGTGACACGCCAGCAAAGCCCCCAGCAAAGCCCTCCTTATCTGGCAATGCAGTCAGGGTTTGCCAATTACTGTCATCTGCACGCAGCGTGCGAAAAAAAAGACAAAAAGCCATCCACCATCGTGTCATAGACAGACAAGCTATCCCGTCAGCGGCAGAAAGGGAACTCAATTTTATCAACGCAGCTGCCATAAAGGAAACCATGGCACACAGTGTCAGAACTAGTCACGATTTTCAGCATCAACCGAACTTCATTGCTGCCTGCATGAGTTTTTCTTGGGTGACCTCACCACGATCAAAGCTACGGCCCACCTGGCCTTCACGCAGCATCAGGATGCAGTCGCTCATTCCAATAAGCTCAGGTAGTTCGCTGGAGACCAGGAGCACAGCCTTTCCAGCAGCAGTCAACTGATTGATCATCTCGTAGATCTCAATCTTGGCACCGACATCGATACCTCTTGTGGGCTCATCAAGCATAACAACCTGAGGATTCGTGAGCAGCGCTTTTCCAATCACGACCTTCTGCTGATTTCCACCCGACAGACGTCCGACGATGGCTTGAAGTCCCGTGGCTTTCACCCCCAAGTGATCGAAAGTCTGACGGTTACGAGTGCCTTCTGTATAGTGATTAATGAAGCCCCATTGGGTGACCTCTGGCAAACTAGATAAGCTGAGATTAAAGCTAATTTCTTCTTCCAAGATCAAACCATATCGATGACGATCTTCACTGACTAACGCCAAGCCAGCGCGCAGCGTCTCAGCTGGACTGTTGCTTGGCAACTCAGCACCATGAAGACGAACCGATCCAGATTGCCTGATCCCCCAGGCACCATAGAGGTGCATGAGTAATTCAGTCCTGCCGGCACCCATGAGCCCGCCAATGCCTAGAACTTCACCCGCACGCAAGTTAAAGGAAACATCATGCAAACGCCGACGGCCCATAGCATCAGCAACGGAAAGAGACTTCACCTCAAGCAAGACATTACCAGGTGCGCTAGCCCGCCGGGGAAAGAGTTCACCAAGCTCACGCCCAACCATCTTTGCGATCACTTCGTCCTTGTTCGCTGTTTTCGCACTCAAGGTGACGATCGATTTTCCGTCTCTCAAAACGGTGATACGATCCGCGATAGCAAAGACTTCCTCCAGCTTATGCGAGATGTAAATGCAGGCAATTCCACGACGACGTAAATCCCGAAGAATGTCTAAAAGAATCTGAACTTCGTGCTCAGATAGGGCAGCTGTGGGTTCATCGAGAATCAAGACTTTAGAGTTCTTACCCAATGCTTTGACGATTTCGACAAGCTGCTTTTGTCCCACACCTAAATTACGGACTAGCGTCTCAGGATCAAGATTCACCTGAAAGCGATTAAGCAAAGCTTTGGTATCCTGATGCATTTTACTCCAATCAACCAGTCCTCTCCAACGGCGGGGTTCACATCCGAGAAAGATGTTTTCTGCCACAGTCATTTCATCCACGAGAGATAGTTCCTGATTAATGACCGAAATCCCGATATGCGCGGCATCAGCAATCCCATTTAATCTGACTTCTACACCAGCCACCTCAAAATGACCTTCATAGCTACCATGAGGATGAATGCCTGAGAGTAACTTGATGAGAGTGCTCTTCCCTGCCCCATTTTCTCCACAGAGTGCATGAATCTCACCATGAGCCAAATCAAAAGAAACGTCACTCAGTGCGGTAACACCGGGAAACTTTTTGGTCAGACTTTGCGCACGAAGGATCATTGGAATTGAGGTTTAACCTGCCAAAAAACGAAAGAGATGCCAAGCCTCAATGAGGTCAAGCAGCTCTCCTATCTTAGAAATCAATGCTTAAGCTCTTGAAACCGCGTCGCCAAAGCAGATACCAATGCTGCGTCCTGCACGGACGATCTCGCTATTTGGCTGCACGACACGAAGTTGATTGACCGCTTCTTCAATGCTGACGTCTCCCACCTGATATTGCTGATAGGAAACCATGCGGCCGAATTTGCCCTGCTCGATCAAGTTAACGGCCATGGCCCCAAAACGAACTCCAAGGATGCGGTCCAGTGCGGTGGGAGCTCCGCCACGCTGAAGATGCCCGAGGGTGCAGGAGCGGGTTTCTTTACCGGTCATAGTCTCAATTTTCTTAGCCACATGCTCACCAATTCCGCCAAGGCGATCTTCTCCTGTGCCACCGACGTTTTCTTTCTTGAGCAGTTCACCCGTTTCCATTCGCGCGCCTTCGGCAACGACGACAAGGGTGCTATGCATGCCGCGCGCATCACGGAGACGAATGGAATCCGCCACATGCTGCATATTAAAAGGAATCTCGGGGAGCAAAATCACATCGGCTCCGCCCGCCATACCACCATAAAGGGCAATCCAACCTGCGTGCCGCCCCATGACCTCAAGCACGATTACCCGCTTATGACTTTCAGCCGTCGTGTGCAGGCGATCTAAAGCGTCCACGACAGTCGCAACAGCAGAGTCAAAGCCAAAGGTCATGGCTGTAGCCTGGATGTCATTGTCGATGGTCTTGGGCACTCCAATGACAGGGACTCCCATGTTGTAAAGTTGCAGGCCGGTCGTCAAAGAGCCATCTCCACCAACAACGATCAGCGCACCGATCTCGAGATGCTTCAGGGTTGTCTTGGCCTTTTCAACAATCTCTTTTGGCACTTCGGAGACATTGCCTTCACCGACTTTAGCCACGAAATGTCCTTTATTGGTAGTTCCAAGAATGGTTCCACCAAGTTTGGTGATGCCCACTGTTCGTGATGGATCAAGGAGCATATAATCTCCGGGGGGGAGTAAACCTTCAAAACCATCTCTGAACCCAACGACCTCCCAACCAAGAGTATGGGCAGCCCCAACAGCGCCATGAATGACTGCATTAAGCCCAGGACAATCTCCGCCGCTGTTCAAGATACCGATGCGCATGTTTTTAGTAGGTGTTGGTTAAATAAATTGTCTCGACAATGATCAGACCAAAAGTCAATCAGTAGTGATTGAGCAGCTGCTTCTTATCCGTAATCGGACGTCC
The DNA here is from genome assembly GCA_945869675.1 of Prosthecobacter debontii. Lineage (GTDB taxonomy): Bacteria > Verrucomicrobiota > Verrucomicrobiia > Verrucomicrobiales > Verrucomicrobiaceae > Prosthecobacter > Prosthecobacter debontii_A. Next base: position 21,281 of record CAMBPS010000052.1, read on the forward strand.
AGCGGCTACCCAGCGATCGTAAGCATTCCAGCCTTGAGCAACAAGCGCCTGAGCCTCACCGAAGGGATTCGATGAGCCGATGACGACCACAACGAGACGATGACGATAAACGAGGCTGCTGCCATCTGCCTGCTGAAGGACTGACGAGGGCCGTTCAGCGGACAGTGCTACACAACCGCCGGAGCGTGGCGTGCTGGCAGTCTTAACTCCATCGATGTTGGAAACTCCCAAGAGCAGATTGGTATTGGTAACAGGAACTGAAACCTGCCCTCCATCACGATAGATGGTGATGTTCCGTGAGCGTTGATTTGTATAAAACCGCATGGCTGGCCGCGAGACAGCATACAGAGTTAAGCGTGCAATATCAGCAGCAGTGGAATAGGCCATGGGACGCGTATTTTCATAACCATGCGCATTCACAAAACGAGTGGCGGTCGTGCCTTCACGGAGAGCCAACTGGTTCATCTGACGAACAAACTCAACCTGCGGGTCGCCTTGATGACCTAACCGATACAAATGGTCGCGTCCGACAAAATCGGCCAAGGTGATGGCTGCAATATCATCGCTGCCCATCATGGTGGCATAAATCAGATCACGAAGAGTGAGTTTATCTCCCGCTTTGAGGCCGAGTGTGTTAGCACCCGCCATAGAGGCAGCATAAGCAGGAACTGGGGCCAAAATGTTAACACCAAGTTTAGAAGCCTGCGACCAGTCCAAGGCAACCATTCCTGTGGCTATCTTTGCCAAACCGCCCACAGCAGATCGGGATTTGGCATTTCCAGCCACGTGAACCTTGCGGTTAAAACTGTCCACCACAATGACTGCGGACTGAGCAAAGACCGAACAAGTCGAGACTAGGAGGAAGACTGCGCTGAGATATTTTAAAAGCATTCGGAGAACCATTTCACGGTGCATGACAATGCTTTCAATTAGCATCGCTTTCACCATGGGCAACCCTGGATTCCGTGTAGGACAGGGGACAACCGAAGAACTGATGAAAATCCAAAGATAAAACGGCACCCATGAATGGGCAAAAGGCAGGATGAACACATCCTGCCTTGCTTCTGTAACTTAAACTTCCGAGGATTATTTTTTGTCTTCGGTCGCCGCTTTACCATCCAACGGGGTAATGATCGGCCGGTCTTTCATTTCTGGCCAGATTAGCCAATTTTCGCCTTCTTTGACGAATGAGATGAGGAAAAGCTCCTCAATACGATCCGTTAGCGTCTCTTGAGAAGTACGGACTGTCGCATGAACGTAGCCTTTGTCTTTTTCTTCAACTAGACCCAGAACATCAATCTTCAGAGTGTCCTGCTTACGCTTAGTGACTTCAGCAGCAGCGTTGATACGCTTATGCCAGGCATCGCGATCCAGCATGTAGAACTCTTGTGGGGTAAGCTTTTCTAGGTCGCGAATCTCTTTGACGCCAAAACGCTCCAGCATCTGAGCTTCTTCTGTCATTGTGGGAGCAGTCTTGATGACCGACACTGTTTCCTTCTGCTTGCGATCCAGGGAAGATGGTAATAACAAAACAGCCGCAGTCTTCCAATCCTGCTGAACAACACTGGTAAGATACTTTTTCACCAAGGCCGAGCATGGATGATCGGCAGGCAGGGGAGCAGCGGAGACAGGCTCAATAATGAAAACAAGGCTTAGAGCCAAGGTGAGAAACAAGGGACGGGAGATTTGCATAAGGACTGCTTAGACCGAAGAAGTGTAAAAGTGTTCGGCTGAGTTTCTAGCCCTCGCGTATGGCTGCGTCAAATGAAGAAAGGAATCATCGAATAGGCAGCTTTCCAAGACTTGCCTCGGGCACTTCAAGAACTTTTTGCCGACTGGCCTCGCCTCTGAGTAAAACCACTTGTCTTTTGGCACAATCTAACATTTTTGCGATGAACTTAATCAGTTCCAGATTTGCCTTTCCATCTACAGGAGCAGCAGCGAGCTTAACCATGAGAACGGAGCGCCCCTTTTCATCCATTCCCCAACCCAGGATTTCAGAATGCCTCGCATTCGGCGTTACACGCACCACCAATTGAGAACGCACTTGCATCATGATTTTGAGGCCAAGACGCCAGCCGCTATTGATTCTGCCAATTCTTGCCGATACACAGGATTTGCGCAGCGCCTGGCTTCGGTGAGATTACTCAGGTAGGCACACTCGATCAAAACCGCAGGCATCAATGTCTTTGTTAGCACTTTAAAAACATTGTGCGAAAGCCCCCTATTTATACCCTTTAGATTATTGTTCATTTTTTTTAGAATGCTGGCTGCAAGCTCCTTGCCCTTGGCACTCCGATAAAAAACCTCCATGCCACTACAGGACCTTTCTTTGGAGGCATTGAAATGAATGCTGACAAAAACCGCCTTCGAATAGCGATTGGCAAGGCGAGCACGATCTTCGAGGTCTATGAAGGTATCGCTACGACGAGTCATGATGACGCGCAGTCCCTTGGCCCTTAGCGCACGCTCCAGACGTAGGGCGGTATCCAAGCAGATTTTCTTCTCTACCAAACCATTCCAAGCGCAGCCGCCATCCTTACCGCCATGTCCAGCGTCAATCACAACCGTATAAAAGGTCAATGCATGGACTGAATGTATCTGGCCAATCCAAATGATAGCCAAGATAAAAAAACGGCCAATCATGAAATCGATCACTAGGGAATTTTAAGAGACTTACCGGCACGAATGTTATCCGAGGCAAGCCCATTGGCCGCCTTTAACTTTGCAACGGTGGTGCCGTTACGGATGGCAATAGCACCCAGAGTATCTCCACTTTTAATGGTGTACGAGCCGGAAGAGCCTCTGCTAGATGATTTGGATTTACTAGCGATAGTCTTCTTCTTTGAGCTAGACACCTTGCGCACTGGAGATGGGTTTCGCCTTGAAACCGTTCCATCATGGGAAGACTGCCAAGACTCATAATCTGACTGTGGTTTTGAACTGGCTCCATCATTAACCCAGGTCGTCATGTAATCGCCGTTGGAATCAAAGGGATAATCTTTTTTGCCCATGGAATGACTCGGAGTCTCAACGCGTCCGTGCAGATGGATCACAGGCAGATTCTTTGGAACGCCTTTGATACTTGGCGAAGAACCACAAGAAACAAAAATGGCGGGCAAAACAATGAGACAGGCGATGGCGCCAAAATTCAAAAATGACATGCTTCCTATTCTGTGTGCAAGAAGGCGCGCTGCAAACCGATAGTGTTGAAGATCTTTCTTTCAGTCCTGAGGGCCGGCACTTGAAACCATGTGAGGATAATCCAACAACTGCTTTAACTGAATACCATATCGTCCAGCAATAAGGTCAGCCTCGGAGTCAGGATAATCATCACGATAATAAACCTCTTTTACCCCATAAGCACAGAGCATCTGCATGCAGCTCGTGCAGGGCTTTGTCGTACAAGCGACCAAGCGGACATTACCACGGGTAAAGAGGCTGCATAAATTCACCTCAGCGTGAAGCATGTACTTCCGCCGCTCATCGCGGTCGTTCCAGAAATCAGGATTGGCATTGTAACCAGGAGCCAAGCCGTTGTAGGCCGTCCCAATAACGCGATTATCAAAGTCAATCGCCACAGCACCTACCTTTCGGAAAGGATCTTCCGAGCGCAAGCTAGCTACATGCGCTAAAGCCATAGCATATTCCGGCATGCTAAGTCTGGAGATTGGAGCAGAAGAATTCATGGAAAAAGAATCAATCCTCCTCATCTTCAGCGCCCTTACCGCCAGCGATGATGCCACGCTTTGCGGTTGAGACGAAATTAGCAAAATGAGCAGATTCAGCCGTTAGCTCATTTTGGCGGAGTTCTGCAACTGCCTGAGCATTGTTTAGACCGCTTCGATAGACTTTACGAAAAGCCTCTCTGAGTGCGCGCATCTGATCACGAGAGTAACCTGCACGTTTAAGGCCAACGATGTTTAGCCCACGCGCACGAGCGGGATTACCATCCGCCGTGCAGTAAGGTGGCACATCTTGTACGATTTTAGAACAGCCTCCGATAATGCTGCGCGTGCCCAACCGGCAAAACTGATGCACTGCACTAAGCCCCCCCAGAATCACATAATCCTCGACGATCACATGACCAGCCAATGTGCCATTGTTGGAGAAAACCACATGATTCCCAACCATACAATCATGAGCGATGTGGACGTAGGCAAGGAAACTGTTGTTGCTGCCGATCACCGTCTTATCACCTGGAGAAGTAGCACGATGAACGGAACAAAATTCACGAAACGTGTTATTGTCACCGATTTGCAGAGCCGTCGGCTCACCATGGTATTTTAGATCCTGCGTTTGCTGACCAATGGAGCCGTAGGCGTAGAAACGGTTGTTTTCTCCCATCTTCGTCGGCCCCATGACGGTAACATGGTGCTGTAGCCAGCACCCCCGCCCCATTTCTACATCG
>CAMBPS010000053.1 GCA_945869675.1 Prosthecobacter debontii
CGGCTTTGGTCATCAGGTGCTAGGCCAGACTTGGGTGGGCCACTATGGCAAAAACCACTCCCAGAGCACACGCATCGCTATCGTAGAAGCGTTGAGGCAACATCCGATCCTGCGTGGGGTGAAGGACATTTGGGTTCAGGCAGGCGGGTATGTCGGCAAACCAACAGATGGTGAGATTTTGACGATGGCACAGCCCCTCGACGGCATGACGCAGGATTCCCCAGCATCCAAAACACAGCCACCCCAACCAAGCGAGTGGACACGAAGCTACAAGAGCAGCTCAGGTAAAACCGGGCGTGTCTTTACCTCGCTTTATGGCACATCAGAGGACATCACCAACGAGGGCTACCGTCGCATGCTGGTGAACGCCATGTTCTGGGCTGTGGGCTTAGAAGATGGGATCAAACCTGATTTAAACATCGCTTTAATTGGCGCGGCCAAACCAAACACCTTCGCCGGTGGCGCGTATGCACGCGGCATCAAGCCAGAGATGTATGCAGGCTTTGAAAGCCCCATCCCAGCAAACCACAACACGGAGAAGCCAAAAAAAGAAGCGAAGGCCGAGAAGAAGGAAGCTAAAACCGAGGTTTCGTCCAAACCCACCATCGCGACCGGTAAACCGGCGCGTTTTGTTCGCATCGAGATTCCCGGCAGCAAAAAGTGCCTGCAAATCGCCGAGATCGAGATCCAGAGCGGTGGCAAGAACATCGCTAAGGGCGGCAAGGCCACACAATCGACGACAGGACATGGCGGCGAAGCAAATCGTGCAATGGATGGAGACAAGAACCCGAACTACGGCAAGGGCATGACGCACACACAAGAGAATCAGCCGAATCCATGGTGGGAGGTCGATCTGGGCTCGGCGCAGGCGGTTGAATCGATCAGCCTTTGGAGCCGCCGGGGCTTCCCAGATCGTCTTGGCGATTTCACGCTGCAGTTGCTCGATGAAGGGCGCAAAGCCGTCTTTGAGCTCAAGAATGTCACAGCTGGCGATTCACTCAAAATCGACATCAAAGCAGGCGGCAAGATCGCTTACCTAACCTTTGATGGGAAACCAGGCAAACCAGCCGCGATGGGCAGCAGTGGAGGCACCCCAAGTAAACCAGAGCCTGCACTCGTCGAGGTGCCTGCCGACTACAAAGACACGCTGCCTTTTGCTTTCAACAAAGGCGACACCGTAGCCATCCTCGGCAACGGCCTCCCGGACCGCATGCAGCACGATGGCTGGATGGAGACTCTGCTGCAAAGTGCGCTGCCAGAATTGAGCGTCAGCTTCCGCAACATGAGTGCCAGCGGCGACCGCCCAAACTCATTCCCACGCAGCAGCGGCCATATGCACATGACAGATTACCTGCGACATGTGAAGCCAGATGTGGTCTTCGGCTTCTTTGGCTACAACGAGTCCTTTGAGAACAAACCCGACGACTACCAGAAGCTACTGATTGATTTCGTAAAGTATGTGCGCGGCACCAAACCGAATGGCAAAACCTTCCCGCGGATTGTGCTCTTCAGCCCCATCGCGCATGAAGACACGAAGAATCCGAACGTGCCGAATGGCGCGGACCACAATCCGCAGCTCGAAGCTTATACAATGGCCACCGAGGCCGCCGCGAAGGAGGCCGGAGTTGGTTTTGTCGATCTCTTCCATCCCTCACTCGAGCTTTTCAAAGCAGCAAAAGATCCTTTGACCATCAATGGCGTGCATTTAAGCGCTGAAGGGGATCGCCAACTCGCGGAAGTTATTGCGAAGGCGCTACTGGGCAAGCAGGTGAGCGCTTCGCCGTCAATGGAAGAATTGCGCGAGGCCGTGCTCGACAAAGACATGCACTGGAACGCCCGTTACCGTGCCCGCGATGGCAATGACGTTTGGGGCGGTCGCTCGACGCTGGCATTCACCGATGGCCAAACCAACGCCGTGGTGCTCCAGCACGAGCTGAGCATGCTCGATGTGATGACCGCGAATCGCGATGCGAAAGTTTGGGCACGCGCCAAGGGCGGCGATCTCAAAGTCGATGACAGCAACGTGCCAGCGCCGGTGCCGGTGATCTCGAATGTCGGTGGCAAGTCGAAGTCATCGAGCGCCATGAAGGAAGGTCGCACCGAATACATCAGCGGCCAGGAAGCCATCAAGCACATGGCCTTTGATCCACGCTTTGAAGTGAACCTCTTTGCAGATGAAGCGCAGTTCCCGCAACTGATCAACCCTGTGCAGGTTCAGGTGGATACCAAAGGACGCCTGTGGGCCGCGGTATGGCCAACTTACCCAATGTGGGAACCTTTGAAGAAGATGAACGACGCGCTCGTCATCTGCCACGATGACAACAAAGACGGCCAATGCGACCGCATCACTGAATTCGCGAAAGTGCAGAACCCTCTTGGCTTCGAATTTTGGAATGGCGGCGTCATCGTCACCTGCAATCCTGAGATCATCTTCCTCAAAGACACCGACGGCGACGACGTTGCCGACCAGCGCGTGATCATGCTTCAGGGCACCGACAGCGCCGACACACACCACGGCGCGAACAATCTCATCATGGGTCCTGATGGAGGCATCTACTGGCAGAGCGGCGTCTTCATGCAGCACAATCACGAGCATCCATGGGGCCCATCCTTGCAGACCGGCGCCAGCGCCATGTATCGCTTTGATCCGCGCCGCTTCACCATCGCCAAGCACGCTGACAACTCGCCGAATCCTCACGGCATCAGCTTTGATTCCTGGGGCTATCATTATGCCACCGACGGCACCGGCGGTCGTGCATATCAAGTCCGGCCCGAGGGCAACGGCTTCAAAATGTACGAGCTTTTGAAAAAGGAAGTGCGCCCCGTCACTGCCAGCGAGATCGTTAGCAGCACCCACTTCCCTGAAGACATGCAGGGCGATTTCCTGATCTGCAATGTCATCGGTTTCCTTGGCATCAAGCATTACGACCTGGCCCGCGACGCGGAAAAAGCCAGTGTTTGGGGTGAGCCCGCCGGAGCTGAGCTCACCGTCAAGGTCACGCAGGCAGATGGCAGCATCACCGAAGACAAATCGCGTGGCCTGCTGATGAGCGGCGACAAAAACTTCCGTCCGAGCGACGCGGTCTTTGGCGAAGATGGTGCTCTTTACATCGCCGACTGGCACAACGTCATCATCGGCCATATGCAGCACAACGTGCGTGACCCGAACCGCGACCATAAACATGGCCGTATCTACCGCATGACCGCCAAAGGCCGTGCGTTGGAGAAACCGGTCGTCATCGACGACCAGCCGATCCCTGCGCTGCTCGAAAACCTCAAGCACCCGACCGACAACGTGCGTCATCGCACTCGCATCGAGCTTAGCGAGCGCCCCACTCCTGAAGTCATCGCCGCCACGAAGGAATGGATGGCGCCATTCGACGCGACAAAAAAAGAAGACGCACACCACTTGCTAGAAGCACTCTGGGTTCATCAACAGCACAACGTCCGCGACACCGTGCTACTTGCCAAACTGCAAAGTTCTCCTGAACTGCACGCCCGCAACGCAGCCAACGTCGTCCAACAACTTTGGTTCAACGTCGAAGCCAGCACCAAGGGCGGCGTCATCGCCGCAGAGAAAGAAGAGAAATCCAAGAAATCTGGTATTCTCAGTGACACGCCTGAACTGACCACCCTTCGTATCGGCACCGTGCCTGAGCGCCTGATGTATGACGTCAAAGAACTCACCGTGAAGGCAGGCAAAAAGATCAAGCTTACCTTTGCCAATACCGACGTGATGCCACACAACCTGCTTATCATTAAACCCGGCCAAGCCGATGCCATCATGAATGCCGCCATCGTCATGGGTGCTGCCGGCTTCGAAAAAGGCTTCATTCCCTCTGGCGATGATGTTCTCTACCACACGAAGCTGCTCGACGGAGGTAAGGAAGAAGTCCTCGATTTCACCATCCCAACGGCAGGTGATTACCCCTTCGTCTGCTCCTTCCCAGGCCACGGCATCATCATGCGCGGCGTTCTGCATGTGAAGTAAATTGGCTTTTGCTTTAAGACAGATTTCAGACCACGTGACATTGTTGCAGTATATGGAAGTTTTTCTCTGAGTAGCTGAATGGACTCTCTGGATTCCTCCCCGCGTTCTGCCTGAATGAGGGCATCGATCTTCACCAGCAAGATGGCACGAGAATCTTGGCATACTTGTTTTTGGTAGGCTTCTCCCCACCTAGGTAATTCAGCGATCCAGGTTGACTGCTGGCGTGCAAAAGTCAAAATGCCCTTCATATGAGCGATGAGCTTTTGCCTTTATGTCGCCTTCTTTGAAAGGCCGATTGTTGAATACCGACGCTGCATTCATCTCAGGGCTGGAACCTAGCTTAGCGCCTGTGGAACGGCGTTTTCAGAATTCAATAAACTCAATATGGCCGGAGATGAAAGGATCAAAACAGGCTTCATTTATGGAGATAAAAAAACTACGCGTTAGTAAGTTTAATTTTCGAGTCTAGTCACCTCAAACTCAGGCCGAGTTTCTTGAGTCTTCGTTCACGAAGGTTGAAAAAAGACTGTCCATTTCCTAAATCAAAGAGACTCTCATTGGATCATGCAACGCCGCACCTTTCTAACCTCCGCTCTCAGCGCAGCCCTTTCCCCCATGATGGCCCAGACAGACCGGGCACCACGCCTTATTCTGCGCTCCTCCTGGCAAACAGTAAATATTGGCGACATCGCTCATACTCCTGGAGTGTTAGCACTTTTAGAAAAACATCTGCCGCATGTCGAAGTTCGACTCTGGCCTAGCAAAGTGAACAATGGGGTCAAAGAGATGCTGCTCAAGCGCTTTCCCAAGCTTCAGATCATCGAAGATGCTGAAGCACTCAAGACAGCCTTTGCCGAATGCGATTTCCTTTTGCATGGATCAGGTCCTTCACTAGTCGCTGAAAAGGATGTGGTAAAATGGCATCAGGCCACTGGCAAGCCGTATGGTGTCTATGGCATCACACTACCGATTCAGAGCTCTACCGCGACATCACCTGCGCCGGACTCAGTCATCGCTAAAACCCTGACTGTTCTAAGTGCGGGTAAGTTTGCCTTTTTCCGAGATTCAGTCTCGCTAGCCGTCGCTAAGGCACGCGGTTGTACGTGTCCGATCATGGAATTTGGACCAGACGGTGCTTTTGCGACCGATCTGAGAGATGACGAAAAAGCGCTGGCATTTCTCAAAGACAACGACTTGGAAGAAGGCAAGTTTCTCTGCTGTATCGGCCGTTTGCGCTATTCTGAGTACTGGAAAATGAAAGGGCTGCCTTTTGATGCAGTCAAACATGCACGTAATGAGGCGATGAAAGAACACGACTTAGGACCATTGCGTGAGGCCATCATTGCGGTGGTCCAACAGACAGACATGAAAGTGCTGCTTTGTCCTGAGGATAGCAGTCAGATGGAGGTCAACCGCGTGAACTTTTACGACAAGCTCCCCGAGGACGTAAAAAAGCGCGTTGTCTGGCGTAGCACCTACTGGCTGACGGGCGAAGCCTTGAGCACTTACGTGCGTAGCGCCGGCCTTTTTGGTGCAGAAATGCACAGCCCAATCATGTGCATCGGTGCCGGTATCCCCGCCATCGTCTGCCGCTGGACTGAGCAGACAAGTAAAGGCCTCATGTGGCGCGACATTGGGCTCGGTGACTGGCTGTTTAATCTTGATCAGGAAGACGAGATCCCAGGCATCGTGCCAGCGGTGCTAGCGATGGCCAAAGATCCTGCGGCAGCCAAAGTCAAAGCAGCCAAAGGCCGTGCCGTTGTTCTCCAGCGCCAACGTGAGACCATGGAAATCGTCGGACGTGGATAGCTGAGAAATGTGGGTTGATGCCCAACGTTGACATTGCCTTAAGCTCACCTTTGCTTGGGAAGATTTATGCCGACCTACATTTACGAAACGATCCCGCAATTTGAAGGTGACCAACCCAAGCGCTTTGAGGTCAAACAAAGCATGAAAGACAGTGCTCTGACACAGCATCCTGATAGCGGACAACCCGTGCGCCGTGTCCCCATCGGTGGCACCGGTGTCATGGGCGGCAGTTCCAGCAACCAAGCTAGCAGTGGAGGTTCCTGCGGCACGGGCTGTGGATGTCACTAGACGCACTCCCAAGTGGTGGAATAACAACTGGTAGCACGTTGGCCTTGTCAGAAGTGCTCGCGGCATTCATCATGCGGATCTGTTTTTCATTCATGAACTTTTTTTCTAAATCCACGCTGTCTTTCTTGGCTGTCACCCTCTGTCTTTCCGCTTGTGCCACAGTGAAGCGCTTCACACCGGACCTGCCAAAATTGTCGATACCTTCTATGCCATCGTTACCAGCATTGCCGAAGTTTGCGACGCTGAAAAAGATCACGCGCATCATCCCTGGCATGCCAGACAGTGATCGAGCCGCCGCCGATGATCCTCAGGTTCCCTTCAATGCACGTGGCGTCTTAGGCTTTGGTCACACGCTGCGCATCCACGTTTATGAGGGCACGCGTTCCCCAGATCGAATCTTCAATCAAGTGGTGATGGTTGATACTTCAGGTGTGCTCAACTTTGGCTCAATCGGCAGCACTAAGGTCGGCGGCGGCACACTTCCTCAAGCCGTCAAAACGATTGCCACAACTTTCCGCATCGGCATGAGACTGACGCGCCCCGTGACTGTTCACATCATTTCTGTGGAGGATACCCCCGTGGTGTCGATCAATGGCGATGTGCTCAAAGATGAATTCATCCCAGCCTGGGATGACATGACCATTAAACAGGCCGTCACTGTGGCCGGCGGACGTAAACTGGGATCCACCAATCACGGTGTTTATCTCATCCGTGAAGGCGTGCGCCGTTATTTCTCCACCCTGGATGAGGCCGACCGTGACGAACCCGAGCCAGGTGACATCATCGAACTATCCCCAGACATCTAATTTCACACCCATGATCGACTACGTGGGCGGCCGTTCAGCTGCCAATCATCACCCTTTCGGCAGCCTTTTCAAAACCATTTCCGTCCTCCGCATCGGCGCTGGGGTAATGCTTATGACGCGTCACGGCTGGACCGCAGCCACAGGTGCCTATCAACTCGTTTGGAAGGAAGAAAACTGGGACTGGGTAAAAAGTTTTAATGATGCCGGGTTGCCTTATCCTGCCTTCCTGGCGCCAACTGTAGCTTTGATTGTAGCCGTCGTCGCTTTGAGCTGGATCACCGGTTTTTTGACTCGCCTCTTTGCCGTGGTTTTCATCCCAATTCTCATCGGCTTTTTGATTTTCTCCCCACAATCTGGATCAATCTACACAGAAGCGGCTTGGCTCTATCTATTGATCTCCTTTACTCTGTTGCTTTTTGGATCAGGTGCCATCTCGCTGGATAAGCTATTTAACCTTGGCGAACGCTGGAGCCGCCGCCCCAAGAAAAGGAAAGGCTGGTAACAACCATGGCACGCGTCACCGCCAGCCAGCTAGCCGCCATCTTAGCCAGCAAGGCCAAAGCACCGCGCCCAAATCAGGCCAACCAAGCCAGCAAAGAACCCAGCATCGAGCGCGTGCTCGCTATCGATCCAGCCTTGAGAAATACAGGCTGGGCCATTTTAGAAAAATCAGGTCGTGATCTTTCTGCCATCACCTATGGAGTCATTTCAAACCCAGCCAAGCTACTGCACTCAGGCTGTCTCGTGGCGATTCGAGAACAACTCGTGGCCGTGATTCGTGAGCATTCACCCACCGTTTGTGCCATCGAGTCCACGATCTATGTTCAGAGTTTTAAAACTGCCATCGTGCTAGGCACCGCTCGCGCGGCCTGCCTGATCGCAGCCGCTGAGCACGGCCTAGACATCTATGAATATGCCCCACGTGAAGTGAAGCAGGCTGCCGTTGGCCGTGGTGCAGCGCAAAAGGATCAAGTCGCCTTCATGATCCGCGCCATGCTACATCTGAAGGAAACACCACCTGCCGATGCTGCAGATGCTTTGGCTGTCGGCATCACTCATTTTCAAAATGCCGATGCTGGAGACGCCCTAGGCACAATGGCCAGACGGGTCTAAAACGGAGAAAATCAGTGTTTAATCGACCCCTTCCTTGACGGCTCATCTGTCATGAAGCATGGACATCTCCTCTCATGAAAAAACCTGTAGTTCTGATTATCCGTGACGGCTGGGGCATTAACCCAGGTGGCAAAGCACAAGCTGTGGCCAATGGCGACGCGACCCTGCTGGCCAAGACCCCTTTCCACGATCATCTCTACAGCACCTACCCACGCGGCACCGTCAGTGCCAGTGGTGAAGATGTCGGCCTTCCCGATGGCCAGATGGGCAACAGTGAAGTCGGCCACCTGAATCTCGGCGCAGGCCGAATCGTTTACCAAGACCTCACGCGTATCAACAAAAGCATCCGCGACGGTGAACTGGCACAGATGCCCATCCTCGTCGATGCCTTTAACAAAGCCAAAGGCAAGCGTCTGCACTTTCTCGGTCTCATCAGCGATGGTGGCGTGCATTCCCATCAGGATCACCTTGCCGCACTCTGTGATGCAGCCAAAGCTGCCGGTGTCGAAGACCTCATGGTCCACGCCATCACCGATGGCCGTGATACCTCCCCCACGGGCGGAGCCGCCTACATGGCGAAGTTAGAAAAAGACCTCGCTTCCAGCGGCGCCAAAATTGCCACCGTGATCGGCCGCTACTACGCCATGGATCGCGATACCCGTTGGGAGCGTAACAAGCTCGCCTGGGACGCCATCGTGCTCGGCCGTGGTGAAGTCCGCACCGATCTCCCCAGCGCTGCCGTTCAGGCCGCCTATCCGACTGATCCTCGTGGCGATGAGTTCATGCAGCCCATGATTTTCAGCAATGCCAACGAGCAACGCATCCGCGATGGCGATGTCATCTTGTGGTTTAACTTCCGCGCTGACCGCGCCCGCCAGCTCAGTGAGGCTTTCTTGAAACCCGACTTCTCCGGCTTCGACCGTGAAGTCACCCCCAAGACCCGCTACTACACCCTCACTGAATACGACGCCACTTACACCGACTATGGGGCCAACGTCATCTTCAGCACCGCCACCCTGGCCAACAACCTCGGTCAAGTTGTCGCCGCCGCCGGACTCACCCAGCTCCGCGCTGCCGAGACTGAGAAATACCCGCACGTCACCTTCTTCTTCAACAGCGGTGTGGAGGAGCCCAATGTCGGCGAAGACCGCTATCTCGCCATTAGCCCTAAGGAAGTGCCCACCTACGACAAAAAGCCGCAGATGAGCGCCCCCGACCTCACCTTTGAAGTGCTGCGTCGTTTGGAGAAATACGACCTTGTCATCATGAACTACGCCAATCCCGACATGGTCGGCCATACCGGCATTGTCGAAGCAGGCGTTCATGCCTGTGAGACCATCGACTTCGGAGTCAGGCTCATCGTCGAAAAAGTGCTCGAACTCGGCGGAAAGCTCTTCATCACGGCCGACCACGGCAACTGTGAACAAATGCGCAACGCCGACGGTAGCCCACATACCGCCCATACCACCAACCTCGTCCACGGCATCTACGTCGCCGCCGATTCCGACAGCGTCACTGTAAAAAACGGCAAACTAGCCGACATCGCCCCAACCCTACTCGACATGCTCGGTGTGGCGAAGTCTGCTGAGATGACGGGGGAGTCATTGCTGGTTCGGAAGTAGCCATTGGCGTTAATAGGCCTCAAGGAAACATTGATGAAGAGCACGTCTGAATTTCCAGACGTGCTTTTTGTTTGAGGTTGAAGCTAGTCACAATGGTCTACTTTTATCACACCAACGACTACTCCCTCTGTTGCTGCAATCGCTGGCATAGCGCGAGAGCAGAGGCGGTTTATCGGAATGATCCGCGTGTCGAAGTAAGTTCGGCTGGAGTTAGCAGTACGGCTCGCCGAATGGTGTCTGAAAATTGCTACTACAGGCAGATCCCATCCTTGGCGTGGACTTGTCTGCGAGCGAGTGGAACCTCTGAACGTTTAGTATTACCTTAAACGAGCGCTGAGAGATGTCAGTGCTAGAGTCAAACTCGTAGGTTGCGGAAAACGTAGGTAGCCGCCACAGTTATAGCTCACCAGTTCCGCCTCATGATCTTCCGCGCGATACTCGCAGCTATTCTGACTCTATCACTCTGCGCTCAAGGAGCGGTGACGGGTAAACTGTGGGGGGCGACGGCTGCCGGTAAGCCGGTTGAACTTTTCACACTGACAAACGCCAAGGGAATCAAAGCCCAAATCACCAACTATGGCGGTATCATTGTCGCCATCAAGGTCCCTGACAAGGCGGGTGAAATTGCCGATGTCGTGCTTGGCTTCGATTCCCTAGCACCCTACCTGGGAAAACATCCGCATTTTGGCTGCCTGACAGGACGCTATGCAAACCGCATCGGCGGAGCCAGATTCACACTCGATGGTGTGGAGTATCTGGTGACAGCTAACTCAGGAAAAAATCACATTCATGGTGGTAAGGTCAACTTTGCCACAATCGTCTGGGAAGCCCGGATCTTAGCTGAAGAAAACGCGCTAGAGTTGCGCTACACCAGTGCCGATGGCGAAGAAGGCTTCCCCGGTAAACTTGATTGCCGAGTGACCTATACCCTGACAGAGACCAACGAGTTGCAAATCAGATACCATGCAACGACCGACAAACCCACCGTCGTAAACCTCACCAACCACAGCTACTTCAATCTGGCCGGTGAAGGCAGTGGCGACGTCCTGGGCCACGAGCTCATGATCCCTGCTGAACAATTTACGGCCACCGATGACGCCCTGATTCCCACGGGTGAACTGGAGACTGTAGTGGATTCAGCACTGGATTTCAACACACCCCATTTGATCGGAGAGCGGATCGAGTCCCCCGTCAAACCAATTCTTCAGGGTAAAGGTTATGATCATAATTACGTGCTGAAAGGACAGGGCATGAAGCTGGCCGCACGCGCCAAAGATCCTCAAAGCGGCCGCGTCATGGAAGTTTTCACCACAGAGCTGGGTGTGCAGTTTTATACAGGCAATCACCTCAAAGGCATAACTGGCAAAAGTGGTCACATTTACGAAAAACGACAGGGCTTCTGCCTCGAGACACAAAAATTCCCAGACAGCCCGAACAAGCCGCAGTTCCCCTCCGCAACCCTGCGGTCTAGTGAAACCTACCTGCACCAGACGACCTTTAGATTTTCTACCGAGTGACCGCCCGCATCATCCTTCCAAGTAACCTAAAGCCCTCAGTACAATCCTTCGTCCAAGAACAGGACTTTGCTGCGCGCCAATACCGTGGTAAACGGGATAACCAAGAGGATTACTACGCCTTTGCCGATGCCGCCGATCAGAACGAAAACTCCCTGGAGAGCCTCCTGCTCGTCGTCGGAGATGGACTCGGTGCCCATGCAGGTGGCAGCGTGGCCAGCTATATCGGAGTGAACGCCTTCGTCCGTGCATTTCTCGAGCATCCCGGCTCGGTCAGCTGGCGATTACGAACAGCATTGGATACCGCCAATGACACCCTCGGATATATCACCTCGAAGATGCCTTCTGTGGCACCGCCCATGGGGACGACCATGCTTTCAGTCCTCGCTTCCAATCACCACATCGAATGGATCAGCGTGGGAGATTCACCGCTCTTTCTTTACCGTGAAGGCAAGCTACACCGCCTGAATGCAGACCACTCATTAACACCCATCCTCGAAGAACGCGTGAAGCAGGGCCTCATGACTGCAGAGGAGGCAGCTGCCCATCCTGATCGACACACACTTCAAAGTGCTTTGCTTGGCTACCCGATGGCGCTGATCGACTTCCCAAAAGAACCTCTAGCCGTGAAGTCAGGCGACATCATCATCGCTGCCAGTGATGGTATCTTCACTCTATCTGATAAAACCCTGGAGGAATTACTCGGCTTTGGTCGCCACACGACCGCAGACAAAATCACAGACGCCATCCTGTTCGCGATTCGCCGCATCAACTACGAACGTCAGGACAATGCCACCATTGGTGTGATCAAGATCCCGTGATCAGCTCATCTGCACTGGGCTAAAGAACACATTTCGCTGATCCATGATATGCTGAGCTGCGCGTATCACCTCATTTGCTGCCCACAGAACCTCGTTCCTAGAGTTCATTCGAGACAAAGAAAAACGCAGTGTACAGCTAGCATGAGCTGCATCATAGCCCATCGCCTCCAACACATGAGACGGATGCAATGAAGCTGTGTGACAAGCCGATCCACCCGAGCAGGCAAGGCCACGCTGATCGAGCAAAATCAGCATCGCAGCCGCATCCACCCCAGGCAGGCAGACACTCGTTGTATTGGGTAGCCTTAGCGCATGAGCACCGTGAATAATCGCTGATGGCCATCCTTGCTTCAGACGCGCTTCAAACTCATCTCTCATCACCGACAGATCTTTCAGTTCCTCGAGGCAGATCAGTTCAGCCGCCTTGCCCATCGCCACAATTCCGGGCACATTTTCTGTCCCACTGCGCCTTCCCGACTCTTGACCTCCGCCAATTAGAAATGGGCGAAATGGCACCCTTCGGCTGACAAACAAAGCGCCACAGCCCTTCACTCCATGCATTTTATGAGCACTCAGACTTAAGTAATCCGCCTGCAATTCCCTGACATCAATCGGCAACTTCCCAGCCAGTTGAACCGCATCCACATGCACCAAGGCTCCAGCCCTATGAGCTAGAGACACGATCTCTGCCATTGGTGCAATAACACCCGTTTCATTATTCCCCCAAATCATAGAAACCAAGGCCGTTTGCCCAGGCTCTAAGGCCGCCTTCAGCATCTCCAACTTGACCACTCCATCGGCACCGACCGGCACACGCTTCACACGCCCGCCTTGCCGTTCCCAGCGCTCGGCTCCCTCCATCACCGCCGCATGATCAACCGCACTAATGATCAACAGTGGGCGCTCAGGCCATTCCTGCTGAGCAAACACTAAGACACTGTTGATGCTCTCTGTTGCTCCACTGGTAAAGATGATCTCTTCTGGCTCAGCGCTGATCATCATTGAGACCTGTCTGCGCGCCTTTTCCATTGCCAGCCGAGCAAGCCGTCCAGCCGCATAGTTTGCCGAAGGATTACCCAAATGTTCAGTCAAAAATGGCTGCATCGCCTCAACCACTCGTGCATCCACTGGCGTTGTTGCATTGGCATCCAGGTAACAAGGATTATAGGTCCTAGGCCTAGCATCGGATAAAGATAGACCAGACGGCCTATCCTCAATGCCTGCGCGCAAGGCCTGCACCATGCGGGTCAACTCTGACTCAGTCACCGAAAGCGGCGGCATCAGAACCAAAGTGTCTAGCACAGGCCTCGTCAGTAACCCATGCTTCCGAGCTTGAAGACAAACCTTGGCGCCGCGCATTTCTTCTGCGGCATATGGGCCGATCTCGATTCCTGCGATCAGACCACATTGACGAATCTCCATGACCTCTGGCAGATCACGCAAGTCATCTAAAAGCTTTGTAAAATAAGCGATCTTCGCAGGCAAATGTTCCATCACTTCCTCTTCACGAAACACCTGCAAACTTCCTAGAGCTGCAGCACAGCCAAGCTGATTCGCCGTGTAACTATGGCCATAGTAAAAGGCACGTCCTGCGCCCAGAAAGCCCTCAAAAACACGCTCAGTGGTCATGGTTGCCGCCAGCGGCAGATAGCCACCGGTCAGGCCTTTCGCCAAACATAGGAAGTCAGGCACCACCCCCTCTTGCTCGCAGGCAAACATCGTGCCTGTACGACCAAAGCCCGTCATCACTTCATCCAAAATCAACAAGATGTCTCGCTCCCGACACCAGTCACTCAGCTTGGCCAGCATGCCCTTTGGCCACAGCCTCATTCCAGCACTGCCTTGGATCAGCGGCTCAATAATGACGGCTGCCAAACGTGATGTTTGCTCAGTCGTTAAAAGATCCAGCGCTGCAAAGTCAGGCACACGCTGAACGCGATACCCAAAATCATTGCCACTGCCTTTAAAAATGGGAATTCCCCCCACACTCGCAGCCCCCAGCGTGTCGCCATGATAGGCGCGATCAAAGGCCAAAATCGTGTCCCGCTCTGGATGATCGTTTTGCTTCCAAAACTGCAAGGCCATACGAATGGCGCACTCAATAGCCGTGGAGCCATTGTCAGAAAAAAATACTCGACTCAAAGCACTACCAGGAAGCAAATCCACCAACTGCTTCCCCAGTTCAATGGCCGGCTCATGCGTGAACCCCAAAAATGACGTGTGTGCCACACGATCTATTTGCCGATGCATCGCCGCTGTGATCGTCGGGTGCGCATGACCATGAATGTTTGTCCAGATGCTGCTATTCCCGTCCAGATACTCCTTTCCATACTGATCGGTCAGCGTGCAGCCTTGGCCAGAGACCAAGATCAGAGGTTCATGATCCTCTGCACACCAAGCCTTCATTGGCGTGAATGGATGCCAAAGATGGCGCTTTTCGAGTTGGAGCAGATCAGTCATTTCCGGCTTAGCAGCGCTACCCATAGCACGCCCACCGCAAACACTCCAGCAATCCCTTGCAGACCAGTTGCAAGCAACCACGCCACAGGCTAAATCAGAAGGACATGACCATCCTCCATTCACTGCAAGCCCTCGGTACCGTGCCTGGTCCTGTAGCCTTGGCCATTGGGGTTTTTGATGGATTACATCTCGGTCATCAAGAAGTCATCCGCGCTGCACAGGAGCACGCCGCACAACATCATGGCACTGCTGTTGTCATGTCCTTTGATCCTCATCCACTTCGCATCCTTAGGCCCGCCTCGGCCCCAAAAATGCTTTGTGGCCAGGCTTATCAAAGTCTGCTCCTAGAGCGCATGGGGATTTCCACAGCGCTACTTTGCCCATTCACCACCGAGACTGCCGATACTCGGGCTGAATCTTTCATGGATCAACTCGTGGCCCACAGTCACCCACTCGGATGCGTCTCCGTCGGTTACTCTTGGACTTTCGGAAAAGACAGGGGCGGAAATATCCACGTATTAATGAATCAGGGGCAGACACATAACTTTGCTGTTTATGGCATTCCACCGATTCGAGATCAAGACGTCATAGTTAGCAGCACTGTCATCCGAGACGCCGTAGCCTCAGGCGATCTCAACAAGGCTAGTCGTCTGCTTGGCAGAGATTATGCCTTATTTGGCCAGGTCAAACAAGGCCGCCAGCTTGCTCGTCAACTCGGGTTTCCCACGGCCAACGTGCGCCCAGAAGCCGAACTTCTACCACCCTTTGGAGTCTATACCGTCCGAGTTCAAATCGGCGATATTTGGCAGCAAGGCATCGCCAATTTAGGTGTTCGTCCCACCATCGAAAATGAAGGCGCATTTCCATCACTCGAGGTCCACCTCCTCGACTGGAGCGGTGATCTATATGGCCAAAATCTAGAAGTCCACCTCGACCATTTCATCCGCCCCGAACAGAAATTCGCTGGGATCGACGAACTAAAACAACAAATTGCCTTCGACCTTCAGGCAGCCCGATTAGTGCTCTCAAAACAACAAAAATAAGTCACAAGGAAAATCGACCCATCAGCGGTTTTTCAGGCGGCTTTTTGACTACCCAATGAACGAACGTCTAACTAATTTTTAGCAGCAACTTCGTTACCGACTAATTCTTCGTTAGCCAGGGGAGAACCGGTATCGCGAGTGACAGGCCAAAAGGCATCCATGTTAAGGAAGGCAGGCGGTGTCATTTTGACAGCACTAGCAGTTTTGGTGAAGCTGCTGTAGGCCAATGGAATGGCGGTCACGCAGATGCGGTCACCGTCAATACGCTGAACATGCAGAGGTGTAACTTGCGGTTTATTCGCGTCGATTGAAATGGTATCACCCACACGAAAAGGCTCATCACTGACGGTTAGGCCTGGGAGGAGAAGCTCAACATCCACATCCTCAAGTTCAGTTGAGCGCGCGCGCACGACCCAACCCGCAGACATCACATCTTTTTCCGTCAACATCCGCAGACTCAGGACCTGATAGGCTCCCAAAAGATAGATGGGTTGTTCATGCTTGTAGTTACGTATGAAGGAACGCTTCATCACATCATTCTTTACGGTCATCTGCTCAAGACTGTAAGGGAAGAATTCGGTGAGCAATTCACGAGCATTGAGTTTCTTACCGTTAGGCACACTGAAAGTCGTCCATGGACGAAGAGGTTCCAGTTTATGGAACTTAGCAAGCATCTTGTAATTGAAGGGTTTCTCGGGATGCGCAAAAACCATGATGCTAAAAAACCAGCAGAATGTGGCAGCTCCCATTAATAAAGTGATGAGTATGGCCCACCAAAAAATCCCACCATGACCTTCCTTTTTTTTCGAAAAGTTGCCTCCGCCGTATGAACGGTATTCGTTGCCATCGCTCAGGAATCTTACATGCATAACATTTATGAGAAAATTGTTAGATTTATCGGATCAAAAGTTCTTAAATTCTAATGGCTCTATTTTAAAAGAAAAGCTTTTTTGTGAATAAATTCGTGAATAAGTCGTTGCAGTTCAGTGGTCTAGGCGACTTTAGGTTCAAAGGATGTACCGCACCCACAGTTTCTCTCGGCGTTGGGATTCTCGACACGAAATCCTGAATCATTGAGAGATTCAACGTAGTCAATGCGACAACCAACAAGAAACGTAAGACTTTGGGGATCAACAATCAGCGAGACACCGTTGTGACTAAAAAGACTATCTTCCGCCTGGGCTTGATCTATCTTCATCGTGTATTGCCAACCTGCACACCCGCCTTTTTCGACTAAAATTCTGAGCCCAGATCCTTCCGCCGCACTCTTCTCAAGCAAAAGCTGGCGAAGGTGGATGGAAGCTGCGTCGGTGAGGGTGATCATGAAGTTTTGTGAGGAAAAGTGATGAGAGCCCTTTTCACAGGCGGTCATCACATGCAAGGATTACGAGCGCAGCCCCCTTAGTTTTTTGCACCCTTATGTCTAAAATACGAATTCTCTCCGACGCACTCGCCAGCCAAGTCGCTGCTGGAGAGGTGGTGGAGCGGCCAGCTGCGGTGATTCGTGAATTAGTGGAAAATAGCTTGGATGCAGGTGCAGCCCATGTCACGGTCGAAGTGCAGCGCGGCGGCACCGCACTCATGCGCATCACGGATGATGGCTGTGGGATGGATCGAGAAGATGCGCTTCTTTGCATGGAACGACATGCCACTAGCAAGATACGGACCAAAGAGGATCTAGCGGCAATTGCGACGTTCGGTTTTCGTGGTGAAGCCCTGCCGAGCATCGCGAGCGTATCCCGATTCCGACTAGCTACTCGGGAAAAAGAAGCCCTCAGCGGCACCGAAATCGAAATCACGGGCGGTAAACTGGCCAACGTCAAAGATCACGGAGGAAATCAGGGCACGATCATTGAGGTAAGATCCCTGTTCTTTAATGTTCCGGCGCGCCGCAAATTTCTACGCACAGAGGCGACAGAGTATTCGCATATCGAAAATCAGTTCCGGACTCATGCAATTGCCAATCCCAAGGTGACTTTCACGCTCATCAGGGATGGTGGTGTGGCCTATCATCTGCCAGGTGCTCAGAATGTCTTGGAACGCATCCGAGGCCTAGCGGGAGATGAGCTGGCGAATCGTTTGATCGAAGTGGAACGCCTCGAAGCACAGGGCATTGCCGTCTGGGGCTATATCGGTGGACCAGGCCTGAGTCGATCTAATCGGCAGCAGCAACTGACCTTCTTAAATGGTCGTCCGATTGAAAGTCAGCCCATCAATTACGGCCTGCGTGAAGGCTTTCACACCTCATTGATGAAAGGCCAGTATCCCGTGACTTTTCTGTTTCTTGAAATGGCTGCTGAGGCCTTTGACATCAATGTACATCCTGCCAAAAAAGAGGTGCGGTTTCATGATGGCTTTAGCATCCGTGATGTGGTCGCAAAGGCAGTTAAGCGCGCTTTAGAGACTGCGAACAAACTGCCGGAAGGACTGCAAAGCACAGTCACACGCGTTCCCCGGCCTGCTTTACAATTGCGGACGGAATCAAATGTGCCCACTCCAACTCAGCAGGCTTTCATTTTACCCGCAGTGCCACTGCGGATCCCAGTGGCTAATCCTGCGCCACGCATACCCTTTCAGACAACCATCATTGAGCCGGATCAAACTGAGCCTGAAAAATACACGCCGCAACCAATCCCAAAGCATGAAGAAGCGCCTGAAATAAAGGCGGCACCACCCGCCAAGCCTGCGACGCCCACCTTCCGAATCATCGGCATCTTACATCGGCTGTATGTGCTAATGGAAAGCACGGAAGGTCTTGTGCTCATGGATCAACACGCAGCTCATGAGCGGGTCAATTTTGAAAAAATTCGCGCAGCCATGGAAGCCGGTGGCGTTCCCTCTCAGCGCCTGTTGATGCCGCTGATGCTGCAAACCAGCCCGCGTGATGCTGACATCCTAAAACGAAATCTAGACACGCTTACAAGGCTCGGCATCGAAGCGGAGCCTTTTGGCCCGAATACCTTTAAGATCGAAGCCTTACCGACCTTTTTAAAAGTGGATGATCCCCTGGCATGGCTAGACCGGGTCATCGAAGAACTGCAAAGCTTAAGTTCCAAAAGCTCAGCGGTTAGGTTGGGAGAGGACATAATCGTGATGAGCGCGTGCAGGCATTCCGTGAAAGCCAACGACAAACTATCAATCCCTGAAGTGCAGGCATTGCTTGAAGATCTTTTTGCCTGCGAAATGCCTTACTGCTGCCCGCATGGCAGGCCCACCCTGATCCAAATGTCCATGGGTGAGCTTGAACGCAAATTTGGCAGAGCGGCCCCGTGATCAGCGCGCCAATTGCTGCACATACTCCTGCAAAGCTGGGCCGATATCAGCACGCTGGAGACCGAAATGCAGATTGGCTTTGATGAAATCCAATTTGTTACCGATGTCGTGTCTCTGCCCATCATAGCGAAGACCATGAAGTGCTTCCTCTTTCATCAGCGATGCCATAGCGTCAGTCAGCTGCAGTTCCCCGCCCTTCCCTTTCGGTGTCTTTTCCAGATGAGCAAAAATGCTCGGCGATAAAACGTAGCGTGCGCTCACGGCTAGCCGTGATGGCGCAGCCTCAGGCTTGGGCTTTTCGACGAACTGCCTGGCACGAATGAGACCTAGAGAAATTTCTTCGCCACCAAGAATGCCATAGCGACTGACTTTCTCTAAAGGCACCTCTTGAAGCGCCACAGCTGAGCCACCATGAATCTCCACCACATCGGCGAGTTGTCGCGTGACAGGACGGGATTCGTCTTGAGTCGTTACCACAGTATCACCTAGCAACACGGCAAAGGGCTCATCACCAACATGATCCTTGGCATAGAGAATCGCATCTCCGAGACCTCCCATTTTTGGCTGCCAAATGAAATGAATGCGTGCCATGCTCTGCATACGACGCAGGCCCTCAAGCTCTTCGACGCGGCCTTTGGCCTCAAGCTCAGATTCCAAATCAAAGGCTGGGTGAAAATGCTCTTCGATTGCGCGCTTGCTGCGACTGATGACAATCAGGATGTCCGTAATGCCGGAGGCCACGGCCTCCTCAACCACATACTGGATCACTGGTTTGTCCACGAGAGGCAGCATCTCCTTTGGCACCGCCTTGGAAATGGGAAGAAAGCGCGTGCCGTAACCGGCGGCAGGAATGATGGCTTTGCGAACTTTTGGCATAGGGTAGAAGGTAGGGCTGCGTTTTAGAACTGGCAAGACCAAGCAAACTCTATTGAGATTGAATTTTAGCCCATTAAATGGCTAAGGATCTAGGACGGACTTGATTAGCATCACCTGCGCCTCAGCATTCCCAAAAACCCCGCCGCCACCGATGTCACCTTCACCGTCGAAGCCACCAGCGACCTCTCCAATCCACTTAGTTGGAGCAGCGCCGGATTGATCATCGAATCCAATACAAGCACCCAACTCATCGTCCGTGTCAACGTCCCATCCGGCCCGGGTGTCCAACGATTCATGCGAGTGAAAGTCATCCGGCCCTAAAAAGGGATCTGGACATGATGCGCCCTTTCATCTCCAATGATGTTATCATGATCTGGAAAGTCCTATTTCTCACACTCGCCCTCGTTGGCAGCACGACCGCGCAAGAGGTCACACCTCCATCCGCAAAGCCGGAGAAGCAGAGTTTCGAATTCAAGGATGGCGATCGGCTTGTGCTCATCGGGAATACAGTCATTGAGCGTGAGCAGCGCTATGGCAGCTTCGAGCCGCGACTGGCCTTAGCTCTTGGCGACATTAAAGTCACAGTCCGCAATCTCGCGTGGAGTGGAGACACCGTCTTTGGCCATGCACGCTCCTATTTTGGTCCACCCGAAGAGGGCATCCAACGTCTCACGACCCATCTGGACCTTCTGAAACCCACCGTTGCCATGCTTTGCTATGGTTCTGAAATGGCCTTCGAAGGACTCAGTGGACTCCCAAACTTCCTCACAGGCTATAGGAATCTACTCGAACTCATGCGCAAGCAAGCTCCCGGAGTGCGCCTCATCATTGTCAGCCCGCCTCCAGTAGAGTCCCTTGCTGCACCGCTCCCAGATTTGGCCTACGCCAATAAAAGCCTCTCCAGCTTTCGCGACGCCTTACGTAAATTCGCGCTCAGCCAAAACACTTATTTCATCGATCTCTTCGAACTCATGGGTGGGCTACCCAAGGCCGGCATCACGGCCCAACCACTCACTGAAAATGGGGTTCATTACACGCAGAAAGGCTACGAGAAACTCAGCTCCAATCTCATCACCGGACTTGGCCTTCCTGCACCTGCGTTCGCCAGCGCCGAGCTAGAGCTAATCACAAGAGAAGTCCTGCATAAAGATGAGCTTTTTTTCAATCGCTGGCGTCCACAGAACGAAACCTACCTCTTTGGATTCCGTAAACATGAACAGGGGCAAAACGCCAAGGAAATCCCCATGTTCGATCCCCTAATCGATCAAGCCGACGGAAAAATCCAAGCTGCCAAAGCGGCCTTGCTGGCTTACAAAAAGCGGCTATAAAAAATCATATCCTCAAATCATAATATGTCGATATGACGGTTGACCCGCCCAGCTAGGGCGCTAGTTTGGGTCATGCCTCCACGCCCAAATTGCCGCACTGAACTCGAATCCGCCATGCGCCAACGTATCCTCGTCATCGACGGGGCCATGGGGACGACAATTCGTGGTTATGGACTCAAAGAGGCCGATGCCCGCGGCCAGCGTTTTTTAAACAACGAAAAAGATCTGCTGAACAATGGGGACATTCTCAGCATCACCCGGCCTGATATCATCGAGGACATCCACCGCCGCTTCCTAGAGGCTGGTGCAGACATCATCGAGACAAACACCTTTTCAGGCACCAGCATCGCCCAGAGTGAATTCTTCGTCGAAGATCCACGCGAAAAAGGTGGCCGCAAAGATCCCGAGTTCTTCCAGAAGATCATCGACGACAAGTTCCTAAACGACCTTGCCTGGGAGATCAATTATGAGTCCGCCAGGCAGTGTCGCAAATGGGCTGACCAGATCGCTGAGAAAACTGGACGCAAACGTTATGTTGCTGGCGCTGTCGGACCGCTCACGGTTTCCCTCTCTCAATTCCCTGACCTCACGGACCTGAGCTTCCGCTACGTCACCTTTGATCAGGTAAAAACAGCCTATGCGCATCAAATCCGCGCACTCATTGCCGGCGGAGTCGATACGCTGATGGTCGAGACAATTTTTGATTCACTCAATGCGAAGGCCGCCCTAGTGGCCATCCGCGAGGTGTTTGAGGCAGATGACTTAGAGCTTCCAGTACAAATTTCAGCTGCCGTCGGCCCTGGTGGCGAGACGATGATCTCAGGCCAGATCACCGAAGCCTACCTCAATGCCATGCGCCATGTGAAGCCACTATCCATCGGCCTGAATTGCTCTCTCGGACCCGACAAGATGCGCCCGTTCCTTGAGGAACTCGCTACCAAAGCAGACACCTTTGTTTCCGCCTATCCAAATGCAGGGATGCCAAACCCACTGGCACCCACAGGCTTTGATCTACTGCCACCAGACATGGCTAATTTCGCCATCGACTTCGCTAGGTCCGGCTTCGTCAACATCATGGGTGGCTGCTGTGGCAACACGCCCGAGCACATCGCCGCCATTGCCAAAGCCGTCGAAAACCTGGAACCGCGCCAAGTGCCACAGCCAGAGACGATCATGCGTCTCAGCGGATCGCAGCCCTACAATCACACCAAAGAGGCCAACTACCTCATGATCGGCGAGCGCACCAACGTCGCGGGATCACCAAAGTTCGCCAAACTAATCAAAGAAGGCCAATTTGAAGAGGCTGTCATCATCGCCCGTCAGCAGGTCGAAAACGGAGCCAACGTCATCGACATCTGCATGGACGAAGGTCTCATCGACGGCGTACCGACGATGACCAAATTCCTCAACCTCCTGCAAACCGAGCCTGAAGTGGCCAAGGTGCCCTTCATGGTCGATTCCTCGAAGTGGGAGATCATCGAAGCTGGCCTGAAGATGTTGCAAGGCAAAGGCATCGCTAACTCCATCTCACTGAAAGAAGGTGAAGAGGCATTCAAAGAGAGAGCATCTGCCATTAAGCGCTATGGCGCTGCCACCGTCGTCATGGCCTTTGATGAAAACGGTCAAGCTGCCACCTACGACGAAAAAATCCGTATCTGTGGACGTGCTTACCGCATCCTCGTCGATGAAGTCGGCTTCCCGCCAGAAGACATCATCTTTGACCCGAACATCCTCACCGTGGCCACAGGGATGGAAGAGCATCACAACTACGCTCTCGACTTCATCAATGCCACACGCTGGATCAAAGAAAATCTCCCAGGCGCCAAAGTCAGTGGGGGCGTCAGCAACATCAGTTTCAGCTTCCGAGGGAATAACAAAGTGCGTGAGGCCATGCACAGCGTTTTCCTCTACCACGCCATCAAAGCAGGCATGGACATGGGTATCGTCAATGCAGGCATGCTGGAACTGTATGAAGATATCCCAAAAGACCTGCTAGAAAAGGTCGAAGACGTCATTCTCAATCGCCGTCCTGACGCCACGGAAATCCTCGTCGATTTCGCCGAGCAATTCAAAGGTCAAGGCGGCGGCAAGAAGATCGAAGCCGATCTCGCTTGGCGTGATGCACCTGTCGAAAAACGTCTGGAGCACGCCCTGCTGCGTGGCATCACCGACTTCATCAATACGGATACTCAGGAAGCTCTGGACAAACTCGGCAAGCCACTCCTCGTCATCGAAGGCCCGCTCATGGATGGCATGAGCGTCGTCGGAGATCTTTTTGGCGCCGGTAAAATGTTCCTACCTCAGGTCGTCAAAAGCGCCCGCGTGATGAAGCAATCCGTTGCATATCTCCAACCTTTCATGGAGGCCGAGAAGGTCAAAAAAGCCCGCGAACGCGAGCTACTCATCGAGATCGCTGAAAAAACGGCGATAGCCCTGCAAACTGGTGGTGATGTCATTGTCAGTGACGACTTCCGCTACACCCCTTTTTATGGGCTGAGCCTCGAAGAACGCCGTTTGGAGGTGAAATTTGCGGCTGCACTGGCTTCTGAAAATATCGATAAACTGGCGACTCAGGAGCCTCAATCAGACACATCTCTTCAAAAAGTGAAGTCCACGCTTCATGAAGAATTCAAGAGCTTAACGAATGATGCCGAATTTATTTCCAAACTTCTGACGCAATTTCAAACTGTGCGGGGGCCTTCATCAGCTCCAAAGGCAAACGCAGAAAAAATTGCTCCTTCATTCTTAACCGCCGCAGACCTCATCCCAGCTGAAGCAGCCAAACAAGGTGGCGGGAAGATCATCATGGCCACCGTAAAAGGTGACGTTCATGACATCGGCAAAAACATCGTAGGCGTCGTATTGGCCTGCAATGGTTTCGAAGTCACGGATCTCGGCGTCATGGTTTCCTGCGATAAGATCCTCGCAGCAGCGATTGAAAAAGGCGCGGATGTCATTGGACTCAGCGGCCTGATCACTCCATCCCTGGATGAAATGATGCATGTCGCCTCTGAAATGGAGCGCCGAGGCATGAAGCAGCCGCTCCTGATTGGCGGAGCCACCACGAGTGCTGCACACACAGCCATCAAACTCGCACCGCATTACTCAGGCCCGATCGTCCATGTGCTAGATGCCTCACGCAGCGTTCCTGTCACCACCTCACTGATCAGTGAAGAAAACCGTGATGCCTTCATCGCAGAAAATGAAGCACGCCACGTGCGCCTGCGCGAAGAATACGGCAAGAAGAAAGAGCGCAAGCTTCTCAGCCTCGATGAATCACGCAAACTTGCCTTCAAATGCGACTGGGCCACGCAGGAGATCGCTACACCTAAGTTTCTAGGCACACAAACACTGCAAGGAACAGACTTGGTCGCGACTCTTCGCCCGTTCATCGACTGGTCACCCTTCTTTCATAGTTGGGAGCTACGTGGTCGCTGGATCAGCGCTGAAAACAGATTCTCCTCAGCCCATGAAGATCCTGACATGAAACTGCAGGCTGAAGAACAAGGCATGAAACTCTTTTCGGACGCCAACCGTCTGCTGGACCAAATCATTGCCGAGAAACACTTCACCCCACGCGGCATTTATGGTTTCTTCCCTGCAGCCAGCATAGGGGATGACATTGAAGTCTATTCAGATGAATCTCGCCAATCTCTGCGCTGCACTTTCCATACGCTGCGCCAGCAAGTCATTAAAAAGGACACGCCAAACTACGCGCTGAGCGACTACATCGCCCCAAAAGGTAGTGGTCGAGCTGACTACATCGGAGGCTTCGCCGTCGGTATTCATGGCGCGGATGACTTTGCCCAGCAATTCGACACGGCCAATGATCCCTACAGCTCCATCATTGTTAAAGCCCTTGCAGACCGATTAGCAGAAGCCTTTGCAGAATACCTACACCTTGAGGCACGCCACGCCTGGGGTTATGAGAAACCTGGCGACTTCAGCAATGAAGATCTCGTTAAGGAACGTTATCGCGGCATTCGCCCAGCACCCGGCTATCCTTCTCAACCTGACCACACCGAAAAGCCGATCCTTTTCGACCTGCTAGATGCCACAGCTAAAACCGGTGTCGATCTCACTGAAAGCATGGCCATGCATCCTGGCAGCGCAGTCAGCGGCCTCTACTTCAGCCATCCTGAAGCCCATTACTTCGGCATCAGCGTGCTCGGCAAGGACCAGATCGAAGATTATGCCAATCGCAAAGGCATGACCGTCGAAGCCACCGAAAAATGGCTTGGCCCATGGTTGGGGTACTAACTCAATAGTTAGCGTCAGGTCTGAGATTGATAAGTCTAGATCCGAGAATGGAAGATCGTTGAGTTGCGCCAGGGCTTGGTTTCACAAGGCTTCTTCGACTCGAAGCGGCTGTGTCTTGGGTGACACTGCCCGAGAGGCGAAAAGCCTTGTGGAATCAATGACGGATGCAAATCGGCAGTCAGCCATTCCTGAATC
>CAMBPS010000054.1 GCA_945869675.1 Prosthecobacter debontii
GTCTCTGGGTGCAATGAGTCTGCGTTCTTGTTAAGGTTTCCTTTGCCAGCACCGAGTCACCTGCTAGAATCTCTTTCCCATGAATCCAGAGGCGCAACAATTAGTCGATGCCGGCAAACTCACAACGGCAGATGCAGTCAAGCTTTCCACGCTTGAAACCGGAACCTATTGCCTGCATAAAAGCTGGGGCGTAGGACGCATCAGTAGTTGGGATATCCTGTCTGACAAGATCATCATCGATTTTGAAGGCAAGCCGGGCCACGGCCTGAAAATCTCCTTTGCTCTCACCAGTCTAGAGGTTCTGCCAGATACCCATATCCTTTCCCGCCGTCTCAGTGATTTGGCTGGATTGAAGGAGATGGCTAAAAAAGAACCCTCCGCAATGGTCGAGTTGGCCCTGAAATCCTCCGGCAACCAGATGTCTCTCGATAAGCTCGAAGGCCTGCTCAAGCCGCACATCATCTCCGAAGCCGACTACAAAAAGTGGTGGGAAGGTGCTAAAAAAGCTCTGAAAAGCGCCCGTCATATCGTCGTGCCAAGCAAGCGTCAGGACCCACTCGTGCTTCGTGATTCCGCTGAAAAACCTGGTGGCACCATGGTTCAGGGCTTTTTGGCCAAGCGCGACCTCAAAGGCAAATACACCGCTCTCCTGCTGATCCAAAAGGATCTCGACCTCTTTGAAACGCCAGCCACGGAGTTGATCCCAGTCTTCCAGGACATCTCGGACACCGTCCGCAAAGCTTGGAGATTGCATCTCAAAGAAAGCCTCCAACTCCTCCTTGCTCGTGATGAGCTCATTGAGTCCATCCCCGAGTGCGAAGCACCTATGGGCTCCATGAAAGTATCTGACCTCGTCTGTGAAGCCAAGCCGCTTCTTGCAGAAAACATCGGCGGACTTCCTGTCGCCATGCTTGGGCGCATGTATCGTTCCTTCCCTGCAGCCTTCCCTGAGGGTGTCTGGATAGCTGAGATTCTCAATCATCTCACCCGCACCGGTGGTCGTGCCGTTGCTGAGATCGCCACCGTCCTTGATACCAATGGCGAGCTTGAAGTCCTCTCCGAGTTCCTCAAGAAAGCCGTCCGTAACCGCACTCTCAGCTCTGATCTCCTCATCTGGATCTGTAAAGAGCGCAAAGGCCTCGCCAAATCCGTCTTCAGCATCGACCTTGGCAATGCCATCCTTGATGCCGTTGAAGATGATCACGTGCAAGGCGGACCAAAACGCACTGGACGTCTTAGTGACCAGCTTTCTACTGACAAGAGCCTCATTCAGGAACTCGTCGAAAGCACTGATAGCGAATCGCTCCGCCACTTTGCGAAGCGCCTCATGTCCACCTCTGTGCTGGACGAGCTTACCCGCCGCTCGCTCCTGGCCCGCGTTATCAAGGCCCGTCCCGAGATGGAAGCACTCATGGAAGAGAATGCTGAAGCTCGTGAAGACAACAGTCTAATTGCTTCCTGGGAAAGTCTCGAAAAGAAAAAGGCAGAGCTCGATGATCTTGTGAACGTCAAAATTCCTCACAACAAGAGCGAAATTCAAATTGCCCGTGATGAAGGTGATCTTCGTGAAAACGGTGGTTACAAAGCCGCGCGCGATCAGCAGTCTGTGCTGAATCGCATGAAGGACCAGCTTGAGCGTGAGGTCGGCCTCGCTCGAGGCACCGACTTCGCTGGTGCTCCAACGGATAAAGTTGGTATTGGCACCATCGTTGACTTCAAATACCTCGATGACGGCTCAGAAGAGACTTACACCATCCTTGGCGCTTGGGACGGAGACACAGAAAAGAACATCGTTTCCTATCTCTCCGAGATCGCCAAAGCCCTCATCGGCAAGGCTCCTGGTGAAGAAGCCGATCTACCTACCGACAGCGGACCCACCCGCCGCGTTAGCGTCGTCGCCATTCGCGCCTTCAATCCAGCCGTCGCCTAATTCGTTTTAGCGACCATCGAAAAACCAGCAGAGCCCCCGTTGGCCTTGCTGGTTTTTTTGTCACTTGAGCTTGGCATACAATCTGATTTTTTCTTATACATGACTGTTCCTTACAAGCTCCTTTTCGTCTGCATGGGGAACATCTGCCGTTCTCCCGCCGCAGAAGGCGTCATGAAAAAAATGATCGCTGATTTAGCTCTAGAATCGCAAGTCCATATCGACTCTGCTGGCACAGGCGGTTGGCATCGGGGAGCCCGTGCCGACCATCGCATGAGGGCTGCCGCCACCGCCCGTGGTTATGATCTTACGAGCATGGCTCGACAGGTAAAAGAGACCGATCTTGCCAACTTTGATCTTATCCTTGTTATGGATCAACAAAATCATCGTGACCTGCGCGCTTTTGACCGTGACCATTTGCATGAATCTAAAGTTCACTTTCTTGGTGAATACTGCACGAAGCACGACAGCAAAGAAGTCCCTGATCCCTACTATGGCGGAGAACAAGGCTTTGAACATGTGCTTAATCTCTTGGAAGACGGCTGTGCCGGTCTGTTAAAACATGTGCAAGCTGCCCTAGCTGCCCGCCAAGTTTAATCTCATACTGCCCACACATCATGGAATGGCTCACAGACACATGGCACACCATCGTTCATACGTTTGAGGCGGTACCCTATCAATTTCTCAGTGTCTGGTTGCTGACTGGCAGCCTTCTTTTAGTTGGGCTTATCGGTTCAGTTGTCCCTCTTCTGCCAGGCCCCTTTCTCATCTTCATTGCAGGAATCCTGCATTCCATTTTGCTTCCCTCTGCAGGCATGAGCTGGCAGGGTATCCTCATCCTTTGCTTATTGCTAGTTCTGGCCTACTTCGTCGATCTCGCTGCCGGTGCCATGGGTGCCCGTTGGTTTGGTGCCAGTCGCTGGGGGATTGTCGGCGTCTTCGTCGGCGGCATCGTTGGCCTGTTCTTTGCTCCCATTGGATTCATCGTCGGTCCCTTGCTGGGTGGTTTAGTGTTTGAAGTTCTCTTTGCCAAAAAGCGCATGGCTCCTGCTGTGAAGAGCACCTGGGGCACCCTCCTGGGGACCGGCGTTGGCCTGATTGTTCGAGTTTTTGTTAGCCTGCTCATGATCATCACTGTTCTCGTGGACTTAGTCTATTAAAGCCTGTTCCATCTGCTGTTAGGCAAGATAGCCCATGGATTGGTTGGAGGTCGAAAAAGGCAAATTGGCTGCATGTTCTAAATTGGTTCACTGCATTTCTTTGTGCAGCTGCAGATGTCATGCTAGGTGGATAAAGCACAATTGATGTCCAAGATGTCATCGGTAATGGCTGTATCAGCTTACTGACCATGAAAAGACTAGCTACACTCCTAATCGCCCTCAGTTCAATCGCCCATGGGGCAACGGAGGCGGACGTCATTGTCTATGGGGCCACGCCTGGTGGTTTTTGTGCTGCGATCGCGGCAGCTCGTGAAGGTGTCTCGGTTATCTTGTTGGAGCCGACGACGCACGTCGGTGGCGTGAACACAGGCGGGCTTTGCTTCTCCGATTCTAATCAAACGCTTCGTAGCACGGTGATGGGACTGTTTGACGAATGGCACACCCGCATCGAGGCGGACTATGTGAACCGTGGCGTGACGCTGCCCTACAAGGTTAGTGAAAAGGATCACACGCCATGGACTTACGAGCCACATGTCGCGGCAAAGATCACCAAGGCGATGCTTGATGAAGCGGGTGTAACGGTTCTGACGAAGCAGGTGCTGAGATCGGTAACGAAAAACGGAACGTCCATCTCGAAGCTTATCACGAGCAGCGCTGAGTTTGAGGCAGAGGTTTTCATCGACGGCTCTTACGAAGGTGACCTGATGGCTGCAGCAGACGTCAGTTGGACTATTGGTCGCGAGGGTAGAAAGGAGTTTGGTGAGTCACTCGCGGGGAAGCAGTATCCCAAAAAAAAGATGGAAATGTCGGGGCTTGGGACCCATGGAAATCTTCTTCCGCTGGTCACAACATCTGATGCTGGCCCTCAAGATCAGGGCGATAAGAACGTCATGGTTTACAGCTTTCGTCTTTGCGTGACCAAGGATCCAGCTAACCGCGTTCTGTTTCCGCAGCCCGCGAACTATGATTCTGCACGATTCGAAGTTGTGAGGCGTTACTTCGCTCAGGAAAAGCGGCTCACTTTACCGTGGGATCTCTATCCGCTACCAGGCAATAAGTTCGATGCCAACAACGGCATATGGAAGCAATTCTCGATGGGACTTGTCGGTGCATGCAATGGCTGGAGTGAAGCTGAGGAAGGGGATCGCGCCAAGATCTGGGAAGAGCACAGGCAATACACGCTGGAGTTGCATCACTTCCTCAGCAATGACTCTGCGGTTCCCGCCGCGATTCGCGATGAATTTAAGCAGATGGGTCTCTGCCGTGATGAATTCCCTGACAGCGATCATTGGTCGCCACAACTCTATGTGCGTGAAGGTCGCCGTATGATTGGTGAATACGTCGTTTCCCAAAAGGACATCATGGTGCAGCCGCAGAAAGAGGAGGCCATCATTGTGTCGTCTTTTCCCATCGATTCGCACGACTGCCAGCGCATAGGCACCGCAGAGTTTGTCATCAATGAAGGCACGATTATGCCAGTGCGCATGGCCGGACGCAAACATGGTTACCCTTATCACATTCCTTATGGCGCCATCACGCCCAAGTCCGCTGAATGCACAAATCTTCTCGTTCCCATCGCTCTTTCGGCTACGCACGTCGGATTTTCTTCCATCCGCGTGGAGCCCACTTGGATGATCCTTGGCCAGAGTGCAGGCATCGCTGCTGCCTTGAGTGCCAAACAAAACGTGGAGGTGCAAAAGCTCCCTTACAAGGCACTACGTGAGCGATTGATAGCGCAGAAGCAAGTGCTCGAAATTCCCGAACTCCCTCCAACAACGACCGGGACCATTGGCAGCGATGGTATCAACCCAAAAACACTCCCGGGTATCATTCTAGATGACGCGGATGCCAAACTCAAAGGTGAATGGAAGCATTCCTCAAGCTTCAAACCTTACATCAACAGCGGTTATGTTCACGATCATAAGCGAGGTGATGGCCAGTCCACTGCCACCTTTCGATTGAATGTGCGCAAGTCCGGCAGGTACGATCTGCGCATCGCCTATTCAGCCCACGAGACACGAGCCAAAAACGTGCCGATCACCATCGAAAACGGTGGGCAGAAATTAGCGCTAACTTTTGATCAAACCCAGCCGATATCATTAGGTCAAGTTTTTCGAAGTGCTGGGGTGATCGAGCTTTCTGCCAGTGGAGAAACGGTCATCGTGATCAGCAATGTGGGCACAGAAGGCTTTGTCATTCTTGATGCTTTGCAACTCATCATGATGGTTGAGTGATCCGCCATGGCATTGGGCGCTTGCCATATTCCATGGAGTATTCACCGTCTAGATCATCTCCAAACGACCTTCTGAAGTCTTCAGCCATTCAAGTGACAAGTGGTTCATTTTCAGACTCTTTTGAAAAGAGCTCCAATATAAACAGTGGAATACGAGGCTTTGGCTGATGATGAAGAAAGTGATAATTTTCAGAAAAAGTTTCTTGGCAATGGCACGGCTAATGCTTTAGAATTGATTTTAGATGGTAAGTCTCCCGGGCCGACCACCTTAAACATCAACAAACCTAAATCGACCACATGAAATTGAAAAGCATGACCTCCGTGATCACTAAGTCAGCACTCGTTCTGGCAGCTTGCGCTAGCTTGAACGCCTTCGCTGGCACCTCCGCTCCTGCAAAGGGCGTTACCCCAACAGTCGAAGAGGGCGGTGCTCTCTTTGATACTCTGGGTGCAACCCTCGAAGTGGGCTATGACTCTCGCTATTACTTCCGCGGCCTCTGGTTCGCAGACAACACCACATGGGCAGGCACTAGCCTGAGCGTGCCTCTCACTGAGAAGCTCTCCCTTGGTTTCGGTGCCCTTTACACCAGCACTGTTGACACACTTGTAAACACTGCAGCCGGTGAAGAAACTTTGGACTATTCCGAGCTCGATCTCTCCGCATCTCTGACCTACGACGCTGGTTTTGCTGAGCTTGGTCTTGTTTATACTCACTATGAGTTCTTCGACGGTTTCTCTGGTACCACCAATCCTACCGGTGCTGTTGGAACAGGTGAATTGAACATGGGCGGCGTTGAAGAAGTGGGTGCAACCATCGCTACTTCAGTCGGCCCGGTGAACCTCTATGGTGGTTTTTACTACGACTTCACCATCGGTGCTTCCTATGCTGAAATCGGTGCAGACGCTCCAATCGCGATCAATAGTTGGTTGAGCCTCGTTCCAGCTGTTAAAACTGGCTACGGCTTCACCAACTACTACACAGTTCTTGGTACCCAACAGAGCGGTTTGACCCACGTCATCCCATCTCTCTCAGCTCCAATCAAACTGACCAAGAGCGCTATTTTGACCCCATACGTTGCTTACAACATCTCCCTCGACACCCGTCACAGCAACAACACTCAGGACAGCGAATTCTTCGGCGGTGTGAAGCTTGGCGTAAGCTTCTAATTCGTCGGGGTCTCAGTTGACTCCTTCTTTCAGACTCCCGATCAGTTTTTCTGATCGGGAGTTTTTGTTTTTAATCGGCTACCAAGACTTTTAATCTGAGGCAATGATTTATGGATGACGTGTCGCCCATTCCCATGGTAAGTGATCCCTTGGCCTCTGCTTTCATCCAGTTTATGGAGGTGGAGCGGCGTTCGTCACCGCGAACGCTCGATCTCTATGACCATGCTTTATCCGAGTTCAGGCATCGGCATATTGGCTTCACAAACTGGCAGGCGCTAACCTCGGATGATTTCCGCAAGTATCTGTTTGAAATGATGAAGCGCGAGCTTGAGCGCTCGACCATTCGCCTGCATTTCGCGGCACTACGCTCCTTTTTTAAATGGCTGACCCGCCGCCAAGGTTGGATCACGAATCCGCTGCTCGATGTTCAGTTACCCAAGCAGGAAAAGAAGTTACCGGTCGTTCTGACCTTAACTCAGGTCGTCGAGATGCTGGCGCTGCCATTAGCGCTACCGAAAAGCCCGAAATCACCCGAATGGGGGCCTGAACGTGACACGGCGATTCTCGAACTCTTTTATTCAACCGGCATGAGGTTGGCAGAACTGGCCTCCATCAATGTGGAGGATGTGGATGCCTATAGCGACACGGTGCGCGTCATTGGGAAGGGCCGTAAAGAACGACTGCTACCCGTAGGATCACACGCCATGTTGGCGATCCAGCGCTATCGCCAAAAGGCAGGCATCCAGAGTGGCCCGCTTTTTTTGAGCAAGCTGCGAACGCGCATTACGACTCAAGCTCTGGCAGATGTGGTGGACAAGTATTGGAAGGCCAGCGGTATGCCGATCCATGTGACCCCTCACAAATTGCGCCATAGTTTTGCCACCCACCTGCTGAACAATGGCGCAGATCTGCGCAGTGTTCAGGAACTTCTTGGCCATGCCAGCCTGAGCACGACGCAGATTTACACCCATGTCTCGACTCAGAGGATGAAAGAAGTCTATGAGGCAGCGCATCCAAGGGCCAAGTCCAATCAATGACGTCTGGGGCGCTTATTTTCCGAGGGCTTTTCTAAGTACAGGCTCAAAAATCTCAGCCTGTCGCATGAAGCCAAGATCACTCGCATGGGAGGCATCGGTGGCACCTTCAGTATCGTCGCCATAAAGGTGGTCTCCTGGGATGTAGGACAGATTCTTTACGCCTTCTTTGAGCAGAGCTTCATAGGCCGCCTTGAGCGCGGCATGGTTATCAGTGTGATGCTTTTGCCTGGCAGGAATGATCCAGTCATTGGTATTACGTCGATCTTCAACGAGAATGATCGGCGTCTTTGGTTTGGCTGCGCGCAGTTGTTTGACCAGTGGCACGCATTTGGCAGCGACGTCCGCAGGACCCATGTTCGGCAGGCAGTCGATGACAAAGCAGGCCGCATCTAATTGAACCAAATAATCACCGACTTCCTTATCCATACGGCCATTGCCAGAAAAGCCTAAATTCACCACTGGCATGTCTAACCGACGACCTAGAATGCCCGTGTGAACCATGCCTGGGCGGCTGGCGCAGGCGCCATGAGTAATGCTAGTACCGTAAAAAACGATGGGCTTTTCCCGTGGTGCCAGTCCTTCAAACTGACTGCCCTTGGCCACGCCAATACTGAGGGACTCGATCCCATTATAAAGCGGCAAGTAGGCCGCGTATTCCCGTGAGCCAGATGCTAGGCCTTTGATGATCTCTGCCTTAACCTCCTGTTTAGCTGGTTTGGTGACCATCACCCATTTCCATTTGCCGTCGGTATCCCGGGCATAGAGATCGACACCGCTGACACCTGTTGCTGGCATGTGTGGTTGACCGAGCCGGTCTTTGCTCAGCTTGTAATGCACGCTGATGGCGGTGGCATCTGTCTTAAAACGAACCATCATGCCTGAGCTATCGCGACTGAGGCCCCAAACGGCAGGCGTCACCTTTCCCTCCGCACTGGCAGGCAGACGATCAAACCAACGTTTCCGTTCCTGATCGGGTAAGATTCGGCCCTCGACACCCCACTTCGTCACATCATGCCACTCCAAGTTGTCCGTGACCCCTTGATTGATGCCCATGGCCGGATCGAGCTTTGACACATCGGGGGCTTTTTGTGCCATAGCACAGCTAATGTGGGCGATGAAAAGAAAGATCGTTTTACGAATAGTCATGGAAGTGGGGATTTTGTGGAGAATCAAAGACGATGAAAAGCGGCCCACTATTTCATCTCATCCCACAACGGCGGAGTAAGCGGCACAAAGCGTCCCTGGCAAAAGTATGCGAACAGGGTGACCTTCTTTACTGGCAATGCCTGCGGCTAAAACAAGCTGCCAGGCACCGGCTGCACCCATTCCCTCACCTAGAACCCTACGCGGTTGCAGTCTCGTCGTCTGTTCTTGCTCGCAGGCTGTCCACATCATGGTTTCTGCGATATCCAGGGCGGCAATGCCTGTTTCAGCTCCTATCCTTGGTGGATTTCGGGTGAGTTCACTTATCTTTTGGGCACGCTCTGATTCATGATGAAAAGCGTGTGCGGTTGTGTGGGCAAGCTTGATACCATCTCCTTGAAGGGAAAGAACGAGAGCTCCGGCACCTTCAGCGGCTTTTAATTCGGGATGATAATACGACACGGCCTCGGCAGCCACCCAGTCACACTCCTCAGCACCAATGACGAGCACATGATCCACGAGATCTTGCTGCAGCCAAGTATGGGCGATGGATAGCGCCTCGATGATGGCACTGGACTCGCCAATCAGCGTTGTGGCTGGCCCATCAACACCTAAGAATGCGGCAACGTGGGCGGCTGGCGCATTGTAAACCGTTTCTGGGAAAATCAGCGGACTGGCCAGTGCAGGGGTTTCGATGACTTCATGATAAAATTTGCCACTGAACTGAACGCAGCCATTGAACATGCACTGGACGATGCCCAGCCGACCCGCACCCTCGGCCTTGGGAAAACCAGCTTGCTCAAGAGCCTCGAGTGCGGCAGCCAGAGAAAACTTGGTGATCGGGCTGGCACGGCGCAGACGTGGGAATTTGGGAAGGCGATCCAGAGGCACTGGTGGCACATGACGGACCTCACAGGGCCAGTCTCGGTGGATATAACTGCACGAAGAGGCAGTCGCCGGCAGCGCCTGGCCCGCAGTTACCGCTGTGACTAGAGCCTCAGCACCCCAGCCAGCGGGTGAGACGGCACCCACGCCATGAATGCGCAACGTGCCCGGACGGTAAATCGCAGATGTCTTATCAGAAGCTGCGTCATTATGTTTCAGAACCAGAGTCGCATTCGTGCCGCCAAAGCCGAAGCTGTTGGTGAGTGCGACCCTGACAGGTGACTCACGGAACTCGCGCACAAGATCAAAGCACACGGCCGGATCTGTCTCCCTTACATTGAGATTGGCTGGCATCCATTGACCACGTAGCGCCATGGCGCAGATGACAGCTTCTACCGCTCCCGCGCCGCCGAGCAGATGGCCCATGGCAGACTTCGTCGAGCTGACGGCGATTTGCGCGGCAGCCTTTCCTGCCCAGTCACGAATAGCACTAGCCTCAGCCACATCATTGTAAGGCGTTCCGGTCCCATGAGAGTTGATGTAGTGAATTTCATGGGGGGAGATATCGGCCATTTGGCAGGCTCCGGTCATGGTGCGGACGGCGGCTTTTCCTTCAGGATCTGGCTGAGTGAGATGATGTAGATCCGTGGCGGTGGCGTATCC
This sequence comes from Prosthecobacter debontii, assembly GCA_945869675.1. Lineage (GTDB taxonomy): Bacteria > Verrucomicrobiota > Verrucomicrobiia > Verrucomicrobiales > Verrucomicrobiaceae > Prosthecobacter > Prosthecobacter debontii_A. The sequence goes on from CAMBPS010000054.1 coordinate 10,216, forward strand.
CGCTGCCTGGCAGATAGCCTCAGCGCCACGTTCGGCCGCAGCGTCTTCGCTTTCCAGCAGAACGACTGCTGCGCCTTCACCGAGCGCCAACCCATCCCGCACGGCATCAAAGGGACGCGGAATACCGCTGGGAGCCAAGGCCCGCAGGGTATCAAACCCCGAAAAAACCAGCTCAGCGATCGCATCATAGCCACCTGCTAAAACACGCTTAGCTTTGCCCGTTTGAATCATTGCCATGGCATCTCCGATAGCGTTAGCGCCGCTGGCGCAGGCATTGGAGACGACGATCATCGGCCCATGCCAGTCATATTCAATGGCAATGGCATTGAGCTGCTTATGGGGCTGGTAATACTCGATGCGCGCCAGTTGGCCAGACTGCTTTGATGGACTGCTGCGCGCGTGGCGGAAGTAATCTTGGCCGATGCTCATCGCACCTGCTGAGGTGCCGATGATGATCGCGTCGATGCCTTGCATGCCAGGCATTTTGGCCATGGCCAAAGCCTCGCGGATCGCAAGCAGCAGCATCTTGGTTCCACGGTCGATCAGCCCATCTCGGTGGCGTGGTAATTTGGCAAAAAGACGCTCTTCTGGCAGGTCCACTTGGCAGGCCGTTTTAGCAAAGCGCTGGCCGACATCAAATTTTGTGACAGACGTGACATTCATCCGATTGGCACGAAAAGAGGCCTCATTGGCCTGCCAATCCAATCCTAGCGGCGAAACGATGCCTGCCCCAGTGATGAGAATACGTTTTGAAGTTTTGGTTGCCACAAGTTAATTCATTTAAAACGACGGATGCGGCTTCATGGATTCCTGCGCTTGAACACTCTACTTGGACTTGCCACTATCACGTCGCGTGTCTCTTGGTTTAACGGAGCGCGGCATTGAGTGCAAATGTTTGGTGAACGCTGGCAGCAAATCCTCAAGACGCAGGGTGATGAAATCGCCCTGTGGCATTCTGCCGGAGTCGTGTCCTACCGTGACTTGGAAAAACGAGCTTCCAATCTGGCTCCGCAGATCTGTCCTCAGCTAGGCTGCTTCTATCTGGCTCAGGGAGATGGCTTGCAAATAACCATTGCTTTGCTGGCTGCGTTCCTTGCTGGTCTGCCAGTTCAAGTGGTGGAAAAAGATCGCCAGCGCCGCATTCCGGTCAGCCGCCCACCCGCAGGCACGGCGCTGATCAAACAAACGGTCGGTAGCTCTGGGGTTCGACGCTGTCAGTTCTTCAGCTTTGCACAAATCGCCGCAGATGTGGACCGATTGCATGCGGCACTGGGATTAGCTGCTTGTGATGCAGCCCTGGCACCTCTGAGTGTTGCGCATTCCTTTGGTCTCACAACCACGGTTTTACAGACCCTGCTGCATGGTCTGCCGACCCACTGGCTGCCAACTCCTTTCCCTGCTGGCATGAATGAGGCGCTTAAGGATAAACAGTGCGCTTTTCTTCCAGGTGTGCCAGCGATGTGGAAGGCTTGGCTCATCGCAGGTCTCGATCTCAGGAACGTGCATTTGGCCGTTTCAGCAGGGTCCATACTCACGATTGAGCTAGAATCCCGCCTGCGAGAATCCTCAGGGCTGAAGCTTCATAATCTCTACGGCACCAGCGAATGCGGAGCGATTAGCTATGATTCAACGTCTTCGCCACGCCGTCTAGCCTCTGATTTAGGCACACTTCTGCCAGGTGTTAGCGCTCAGTTAAGCGCCGAAGACCGCCTTCTCGTTCAGAGCGACGCAGTAGGGCTTGGCTATGATGAAAATTTGTCAGGCGAGCTTTTTAGTCCACCCGACCATCTTACCTCAGATGTGATTAGTCTCGATGGCGATCGACTGTATTATGAGCGCTGTCTTGGCAAAGGAATCAATGTCGCCAGTCGGAAGCTCAGCCCTGGCGAAATTGCCGCCAAGATCAGTCAAAGTATGGGTGGACTCAGAGCTAGTGTCTCTGGCGCTCCCAGTAGAGATCCAGAGCGCGTGCAAGACATCGTTTGCCATCTCAACTTGCCACCCAAAGAACTGACCCAGGAGTTCAAAGCCCACATCTGTTCTGCACTGGCCCCATGGGAAGTGCCTCGGCGCTGGACTACCCTTCCGGCTGATACAGTCTTAGTCTAATCGGGCGCCAATCTTCAGGGGATGACCGCGCAGAAAATCAGCGGCTAAGAGGCGCTTTCCACCTTCTGTCTGCACCTCATCAAGGCGGAGGAGTCCCTGGCCACAAGTTATGATCAGGCCCGCTTTGGGGTCGGTTGAAACGATGGTTCCAGGCAAGGGGCAGGCGTCTGCGCCTTCGATGAGTGTGGCACGATGCACTTTCAGCGGTTTGCCATCTGGCAAGCCACAGCTGGTGCCGGGCCAAGGGTTGTAGGCGGAAATCAGGCGCTCTAGCTCGGTGGCGCGGCGCGACCAGTCAAGGCGGCCATCTTCGCGCTTTAGCTTTCCGCAATGACTGGATAAGGCATGATCTTGCGGCTTGCGCGGAGGGTTTCCTGTTGCGATGAGATCCATTGCTTTCTCCAGGCTGGCGGGCGCCGCCACCGCCAATTTGTCATGCAGGATGCCACCAGTGTCTGAAGCGAGAATGGGCAGCGTATCCATCAGCAAGACATCGCCTGTATCTAGTCCCTCATCCATGAACATGATGGTCACCCCCGTCTCGCTGTCCCCTGAACGGATCGCCGATTGAATTGGAGATGCTCCGCGATACTTCGGTAGCAGTGATGCATGAATGTTCAAGCAAGCCAAGCGGGGGACATTCAGCACACTGCGGGGTAAAATTTGGCCATAAGCTACGACGACCGCGATATCAGCCTTAAAAGCTTCTAGCTCATCGACAATGGTTCGAATCTTGGGTGGTTGCAACACGGTAAGACCTGCGGCTTGTGCGCGCACTTTGACTTCAGGTGGCGTCAGCACCAACTTACGGCCTGCTGGTTTATCGGGTTGAGTGACCACGGCTACGACCTCATGTTTGGGCGTGTTAAGCAGCCACTCCAAGGAAGGAAGGCCGATGTCACCTGTGCCAATGAAAAGAATGCGCATGGGAATCAATGAGGGAGAGCGCGGCATAAGGCAGACGCGGCTTCAGGTCTTGTTTAGATCTTCATCTTTTCAAGATCGTGCCAGGCTTCTAGCGTCATAATACTACCTAAAATATCGTAGAGCACCTTAGCCGGCGGCTGACTGGCATCGATGTCCACAATGCGATCCCCTGAATAGTAGTCGAGAATGGGTTTGGTCTCTGCTTCATAAGTGGCAAAGCGCTGCTGAATCACCGATTCACTGGCATCATCAAACCGATTATCCTTTAGCGCGCGCTTCCGCAGGCGCCGAGCCAATTCAGTGCGGTCTGGGCAGCTTAAATGAAAAACCTTCAGCACCTCGATGTCCTTCTCCATGTATTTCGCCTGTTCGACATTTCTCGGGATACCATCAAGCACCAAGAAGTCGATCTCGGGTTTGAAGACATGGCCATCCGCGCGCTGCTTGATGTTGGCACGCCATAACTGCACCGTCAGATCATCGGGCACTAACTCGCCACGGCTCGAGAACTCGACAAATTGTTGACCTAAAGCTGTGCGTGTATCCAGTGAGCGAAAGACATCACCACAAGCCAGATGATGAAAGCGTGGGATAGATCCTAGTACCTTGCCTTGAGTGCCTTTGCCGCTGCCGGGAGCACCAAGGATCAAGAAAGTACGAAAGCGTGGGAAATCAGACATAAAGAAAAAGTGATAGCACGTCACCAAGCCTAGGCCAGAAGTAAAACAGCCTCACGGACGGTCTCTAAAGTTAAGAGCGCTAGGTCACCTTCGGGCGCTTGCAAGATCTGAACCGTCGGCTGAGGCGGTGCCCAAGTGGCAGGATCAGTCGGGCCAAAAAGAAGAAGACACGGTACCCCACAGGCTGAGGCTAAGTGAGAAATACCACTGTCATGACCTAAAAATAAATCACAACTACCAAGACGAGACGCCAACTCGACCAATGGCAGCGAATGCCAACGCTCAGTCGTTGGATGAATTTTAGCCAAGCTAACCGTGCCACGTGCTTCTTCTGCTTCACCAGTAATGCACACCAACTGCGTGTTCGGTCGCTTATCTTTCAGATCCCGAATAAGTTGGCCCCAATGATCCATAGGCCAGTTCTTAGATTCCGATCCACTGCCCAGATGAATGGCGATTTTTGACGCTTTAACACCTAACGGGAAAATGGGCAAACGCCACTGGGGCTCTTCTAAAAACAAGGCCAACTTTTGCAAAGGGCGTACCAACTGCTCCGTGGCATGCCCCGCCCCATGCGTCACCTTTTGTGGCATATCGATGAGCGCTTTGACTCCAAGGCGTTCGAGATTGCCGCGTAAAATCGCATCAGGATCATAGAGGTAGCTAACGATCAAATGGAAGCTGCTAAAGTAAGCGGCTAGCTCTGGATCTATCGTTGCTCCACGCCCAAACAGCCCTGCCATGCGTGAATCACTCAGTGATCTCGTTTTGTCGGCTAGGCCGGCTGAGATCGCTAGTTCAGCAATACCTGGGTAGCCAAGGACTTCAAGATGGCAGGCGGCTAAATTTTCCCTCAGCAACCGAATCGCAGGGAGCGTCAGAATGAAGTCGCCAATGGCACCACCACGAATGACCAGAACACGCGGTTGAGTTTGACTCATGACAAACGCCTAATTTGGCTAGTAAGTCAGAATCGCTAGAACCAGAAGCGCCAGTCCATACCCGATACCGCTGAATACCGCCAGATTCCAACGCCCCTCCTTGGCGAGCAGCCAGGCAATCCCGTCACGCATCAAGTAGGGCATGCCCACAAAAAACAGGCCCGAGATGATCCATGCGTAGGCTAACAGCGGAAGCAGCAAACGTGTCATTTGCGACTGAAGAAAAGCCGAGGCCAAAACGGGTCCAGCGACCAGCAGCATTAAGCTACCTAGAGCACGCACTGAAAGGAACTCCTTCACGAAAGCCAGCACCAAGAAATAGCCAATCGGCACCAAGATCAGGAACCACTTCCGGAGAAAGAAAAACTCACCCATATCCATGTTGGCCAGCACCAGCATCGCCCAAGCAAAGTCGATCGTTAGAATCAGTGCACCCCAACCATAATGACGTGGGAAAGTCCGCAGAAACGTCTTGGTTTTGTCACCATTCTTCCAAGCCCAAACGTGGGCCACCAGCAACGCGATCCCCAACAGGATGCCAACAGGCTTCATCGGCAAACCACCCGTTGGAGCCAAGTGGTAAAGGTAATCGTGGAGTTCTTTAAACATGCGTTTGGGGACAAATGAGCTACAAGATTGGCGCAGAGCCCCTTCTTGCGCAAGCTCACGTTCGTTGGCGATTTGCCTGACTTGATTCTCCCGTCAAATAGCCCAACGATCTTGCGATTTTGAAATTCAGCCGTTCATGAATCCACTCGGAGCATGAACTCGTCGTAATTCTTGCGTTGTTGGGACCACCATCTTGCAGCGGTGGAGGTGTTGGTGAATTGAGGGACTGCACCGCCGCCGGGAACTAACCAAGCTTGGACTTCCTTGAGAATGCGGGCGCTGCGCGCGGGTTCGGTGGTTTTGAGCATTTGATTGATCATGGCTTCAAACAGGGCGCGTCCGGGTTGGCGGCCCATTTCACTGAAAACCTCCTCCATGACCTGTGGGCTACCATGGGCCAAGGCCTCACCATACACGAGTGCGCGATTCTCCTCAGGATGAGGTGCGAGAAGGCTCCAGGTCATTTCGCGCACGTCTGATTGGTCATTGATGGATGAAGCGCGATAGACTTCACAGGCCTCAATCGGTGTCAGTGAGGCCGAGTATTCCACGGCTGTGACTCGCAGTTTGACATCGGGATCACGAAGGGCATCGACCAGCATGGCCGGATTCCGAGCATGGCCCAGGGCCATAAAGCGGCTCATAAGATCTGCGCGTTCCTCTGAGTTTTTGGCGGCGCGGAGTCTATCTACTGGATCGCCTTTAGGGTAGTTGGCGGCGTCTGGTTCAGGAGCGATCTTGGCGGGGGAATGGGTCGTGGTTCGGCTGCGTGAAATGGCGCTATCGCCTGCTAAACGCCAGCCTGCAGCGGCCAGCAATAAAGCCAATATCACGATGGATGCGAAGATGTAGGTCAGCTTACGAGATGCCATGAGCGAGGCTACAGCAGAGGGATCAAGAGGCAATCGTTGAAGATGATTGAATCTAACAACACTTTCCGCTTCCCCAGAGCCGCTTTACGCTCCATCTCTCTAAGGTTCGAATATCGAGCATCCATGGAAGCCGTTAACATACAGTTTGCCCCTGAGACAGGGACCGAGGAAGAATGGAACGAGGCGTACGCACGTCTCGCTGATTATTTTCGTTCTTACCAACTCCATAATCGTATCCGCCGTACGCAGCTGATTCTAGAGACGCTGAGGCGCGCAGCCGCCGCCCATAAGACGGATACGAAAAAGACACCAACAGCTCACAGCATCGAGCAGGCGCGCTTCATGCTAAAGGAGTGGCTGGGCGCTATTTATAGCGACATGAATCTCAACGAATCTCAACTGGAAGCAGGCGGTAGACTGGGTTTCCATCTCAGTGGTGGACCCGCGCGCTGGCCCAACTTTTTCCTAGATAAGGAAAATCTGCCTCAGGATATGATCGAGGCCATGCGCAGCGCAGTGCGCGCCTCAGGTCCAGGTATGCAGGTGAGTAAAATGACTCCGCGTGACATTGATCTAGGACGTGTTTCCGAAGTGGCTGAGGATACCTTTGACACCTTGGGGCGCCACCCGATCCTGCGTTATTCCATCCTCATCGGCATTGTGGGTGCCGTCTTAACCTACCTTTATCTTCTCTTTCGATGAGCACGCCTGCAGCCCCAGCGGTCACGTCTCCCATCAGCACTGGTATGCCGCCCCAGCGCATCGCCCGCATGAGGCGGGCCACGTTTTTTTCCTTTGTCGGACTGGGCACCATCGTGGGCACGTGGCTCATGTATGTCTACCTTTCAGAGCGAGGGATGCGCTGGTCCGAGTGGGGGCTGTTAGCAGTCTTTACGCCGCTGTACTACCAGCTGAATGTCGGCTTCTGGACCGCCCTCTTCGGCCTCTGGCTGATGAACCGCCCAGGTCATGACGCTCTAGATCTCTGGCGCACGCTGAAGCCGGAGGATCACCAAGAGGCGATCACCGCCAGCACGGCCATCATCATGCCGGTCTTCAATGAAGATGTCACGCGTGTCTTCGAGGGCTTGCGATCGATCTATCTTTCCCTAGAGCAAACGGGGCATTCGAAAAACTTCGATTTTTTTATCCTCAGCGACTCGAATCAAACCAGCCAGTGGATTGAGGAAGAAGCCGCATGGTTAGAATTGTGCCGTCAACTCAATGCCTTTGGTCGAATCTTTTACCGCAAGCGCCGGAAGCCGATTAATCGGAAGAGCGGTAATGTCAGCGATTTTTGTCGCCGCTGGGGTAAGCGCTATCGCTACATGCTTGTGCTGGATGCTGATAGCCTGATGTCCGGCGGACTCATCACCAGCATGACCCGCATCATGGAAAAGAATACGGGCATTGGCATTCTTCAAACATTTCCGAAACAGATTGGCGCTGAAACTTTGTTGGGTCGCGTGATGCAGTTTGCCCAGGCCCTCTATGGGCCGCCATTCATGGCTGGTCTCGATTATTGGCAGTGCGGCGAGGCCAATTTCTGGGGCCACAATGCCATCATCCGCCTAGAGCCTTTCATTAAGTTCTGTGCGCTCCCAGCTTTGCCCGGTAAGGAACCCTTCGGTGGTCATATCTTGAGTCATGACTTCGTGGAAGCTGCGCTCATGAGGAAAGCTGGCTGGGCTGTCCGCTTACTGCCCACCAATCGCGGCAGCTACGAAGAAGGGCCGCCGACACTGGTGGACATGCTGAAACGTGACCGTCGCTGGTGCCAGGGGAATATGCAGCACTTCTGGCTCGTCTTTGCCAAAGGGTGGCATCCCATGAGCCGCGTCAATTTCATCCACGGGATCCTCAGTTATGCCAGCAGTCTGCTCTGGTTCTTCTTCCTGCTCTTTACCACATTTTTAGCTGCGACCCCCGTGCCGCAGCTTGACCCACAGGCTATGCAGGCACAGCAGATCCTGTTGGGGCTTACCGCCACGCTTATCTTTCTGCCAAAGACCGCCACGCTGCTGGACGAGGTCTTCACGGGCCGCCTTTTTAAACCTCTCAAAATGCGACTGCTCACCTTCATGAGTAGCATGGCAGACACCGTGGTCTTTACACTGATGGCCCCCGTATTGATGATCTTTCATTCGCAATTCGTCGTTTATACCGTGCTCGGCAAGGGTGTCCGCTGGGTCACACAGCGCCGCAAAGCCGAAGGTGTGGACTGGGCAGAGGTCTTCTTCACCTTCTGGGTCGTCTGTCTCATCGGCATCGTCTGGGCCATTCTTGGATGGTTCGTTTCGCACGCATTCTTGCTGTGGATCAGCCCGATTCTCATCGCCCTTTTCCTAGCTATCCCCATGGCTATTGTCGTCTCCGGCAAGCGCTCAGGTCACTGTTTTGGCTTTTTCCTGACCACGGAAGAAACTGAGCCGCCGAGTGTGCTGGCCACGATGAATGATAACTTGGCTGAAATCAAAGGCCGTATCCATCTGCCTCCTGAGCTAGAAAAACATCATGGTCTCATGCAGGTCTGTTTGGACCCCTATGTGAACGGACTGCACGTCAGCCTGCTGCGCCGCCGAAAGAGCATCGACGTCTCCCGCTCTTACCTCAACGAAATTGCCCAGCGCATGATTCAATTAGGTCCTCAATCGCTCAATGCCCAAGAGATTAAGGCCATGATTCATGACACTGAAACCGTGACCGACTTGCATTACCGCCTCTGGTCTGCTCGTGATCATGAGCTAGCTCCCTTCTGGGCCACTGCCATCCGCCAATACAACTTGGCTGCCAGCAGTCCATTCACGCACACTTTGGCTCAGAGAGATTTGCTTTAGTGCAAATAAGCTCAGTTAGCTGTTAGTCAGTGCCTCTGAAAAGCGTTCACTGTTTTGTCATGGTTTCACGTCGTCATTTTCTTTCCACAAGCCTCGCCGCACTCAGTGCCACTACTCTTCCTGGCATTGAGCCTATCAACCGTCCAGGCGAAAGCCGGATGCAGCTCGGAGTCGCCGCTTACAGTTTCCGCGAGCGCTTTCAGTGGATGCGGGATAAGGAACAAAAGCCCAAAGGCGACATGAAACCTTGGAGTATTCTCGATTTCATCGACTGGTGCGCTGACAACAACGTTCCTGGTGCTGAAGTCACTAGCTACTTTTTCCCACCTGATGTGGATGAAAAATTCCTGCTCGAGGTCAAACGACACGCCTATCTGCGCGGTGTGCAGTTGGCTGGCACTGCGATCGGAAATAACTTTGCCCTGCCTAAGGGCGAAAAGCTGGACGAACAGATCGCCTACACGAAGAAATGGATCGATTACGCAGCGCTGATGAATGCGCCGCACATTCGAGTGTTTGCTGGCCCGCAGCCCAAGGACCTCAGCGAGGAACAAGCCGTCGCTAACTGTCTGGAAGCTTATCAGGAATGCCTAAACTACGCCGCCAAAAAAGGCGTCTTCCTTGGCCTCGAAAATCATGGGGGCATCGTCGCAGAGCCTGACAACCTCATTAACATGGTCAAAGCCGCCAAGAGCCCCTGGGCAGGCATTAACTTGGACAGCGGTAACTTCCACACCGAAGATCCGTATGGCGACCTTGCCAAGATCGCGCCCTACGCCATCAATGTGCAACTGAAGATGGAAATGAGCCCCAAAGGCAGCAAAAAAGGTGAAGGTCAGCCCGCTGACGTCCCGCGCCTCTTGAAGATCCTCCGCGATGCCAATTACCAAGGCTGGTTTACTCTCGAATACGAAGTCGCCGCTGATCCTTTGGGTGAAGTGCCGAAGATACTGGAGATGCTACGGCCTCTGTTGGGATGAATGGGTGCCGTTGGCGGTTGTTTGCGATGGTTGGCAATGGTTTGCAGTGGTTGCCGAGCTAGGAATGAGAGCCGTTAACAGAAGGTTGCACCAGTTAATCTCACAAGAGTGATTGACGAAAGTCGCCAAATGAGTTGATAACTTATCCGAAAATAAACCACCGCAATCCACTACAAACGCCCATGAGAAAGCAGTTCCCTTTTGAGAAGCTTGAAGTCTGGCAGGATGCTCGAAAGTTGGTTGCTAACGTTTATGAGTTAACCCGTAGCTTTCCCAAGGAGGAGCGATTCGGCTTAACCAGTCAGCTGAACCGAGCAACTGTTTCTGTGGCCAATAATTTAGCAGAAGGTTCGGGTAGATCCAGCCTCAGAGATCAGGCTCATTTCTTGGCACAAGCCTACGGTTCTTTGATGGAAGCTGCATCAGATGTGATTCTAGCCATGGATCTTCATTTCATCACTGAAAAGGATACAGACAAGCTCCTTGATCAAGCCTACGATCTCAGCGTCCGCATCCATAATCTGCGAGAATCCCAGCTCCGCCGCTCCGAGGCCTCCTAAGCGCTCTTTATTTTCCGCAGAAAAAACCACCGCCAACCACCGCCAACCACTGCAAACCCTCCCGTAACTCCCCATGCCCACACCTAAATTCACCACCACGACTTGGCTGATCATCATCATCGCCAGCATCGGCTTTCTTTTCGACACGTATGAGTTGTTGATGACGCCCTTAGTTGCGGCACCAGCCATTGCGGAGCTTTTGAAAGTACCGCTGAACAATCCCATGGTCACGGATTGGGTGGGGAAATTGCTTTGGATTGCCGCGCTTTGCGGTGGTGTGTTTGGTCTGCTTGGCGGTTGGCTTGTGGACCGTTTTGGTCGGAAGAAGATCATGGCAGCGAGCATTTTCATGTATTCGCTTTCGCCTTTCTGCGCGGCCTTTGCGACCACCTTGCCGATGTTCATTTTCTTTCGCAGCACCACCTTTATTGGCGTGTGTGTGGAGTTTGTCGCGGCCATCACCTGGTTGGCCGAAGTCTTTTCGGATAAGAAGGAGAAGGAAAAATGGCTGGGCATCACTCAGGCCTTTGCCTCCCTTGGCGGACTGCTCGTTACGGGCGTGAGTGTCTGGATCAGCTCCCATGGTGCTGACCTGCCGCATTGGGGACTGCCGATCAGTCTCGGTGCGACCGATCCGGGTTCCTGGCGCTATTTGCTGATGACCGGTATTCTGCCTGCCATCCCGATTGCTCTGCTGCTGCCGTTTGTGCCTGAGAGCCAAGTTTGGATTGATCGCCGTGCCGCAGGTTCGCTGAAACGCCCCAGCTTTGGAGCTCTCTTTTCCCCAGAATTGCGTCGGGTCACTCTTGTTACCGCTGCCCTTTCTGCCTGTGCTTATGGCATCGCCTTTGGGGCGCTTCAGGTGACGGTGGCACGTGTGACGCCTGGCCTGCCAGAGCTGAGATCCGAGTCCAAAGAGTTAGCTCCATTGCGTAAAGAAGCCGAAGGCCTGAATCTGGAACTCAATAAACTGGCTCCAACCGATCCAGCGCGAAAAGAACTCATCGGCAAAATCAAAGAGAACTTTGTGAAGTCCAAGCCACTCAACGAAAAGATCAAAAGCATGGGCGACAAAGTGCAGCTGCATCAAGAGTTAGGAGGTCTCGTCGGTCGCATTATTCTCGCTGTGTTGCTCATCTGGGGCATCAGCCGAGTGAAACTGCTGAAGATTTTCCAGATCCCGGCGCTGGTGCTTCTGCCATTGACGTATTTTAAGTTGTTTGAGCAAGGTGGCCCCGCTTTCCTCTGGGCTTATGCCATCTGCGGACTACTCACCGTGGCACAGTTCAGCTACTTTGGTGAATACCTACCCAAAGTCTTCCCTATGCACCTGCGCGGCACTGGTGGCAGCTTTGCCACCAATGTCGGTGGCCGCATGATTGGCACCAGCATGGCCTTCGTCACGACCAGTTTTGTGGCCCCTATGCTCGCTGGCAAAGGCCCTCTGCTTCCATCACACGTGGCGATGGCCGCCGGTTACGTCGGCACTGCCATTGCCCTGATCAGCTTTATCGTCGGCTTCCTGCTGCCAGAGCCTAAAACTGAGGATTAATCCTAGACTCAGGAATGGCTGACCGCCGATTTGCATCCGTCATTGATTCCACAAGGCTTTTCGCCTCTCGGGAGGTGTCACCCAAGACACAGCCGCTTCGAGTCGAAGAAGCCTTGTGAAACCAAGCCCTGGCGCAACTCAGCGATCAACGATCTTCCATTCCCGGATCTAGCAGACAATCCACGGGGCGTGGGATGTGGAACGAAGAGTAACTTTGGCCGTATGAGTCGGAGGCAACAAAGCAACTGGAGACCCAGTTTTACAGGAAAACAGAAAGACATGATTTACAGGTCAGAACCCATTCCTGTTAATCCTGTTAATCCTGTTTTCCTGTTAATCCTGTGGTTAGAAACTCGAATCACGAACCGTCTCATATCATCCATGGCGGGCGAAACAGCGCATAACTCCAGTCAAGTTAGTCGGGAGGTTAATGCATTTCTGTGCATCGTCTAAGATCGTTGCAGAGTCGCATCAGGAAGAAGCCAGTATCTCCCATTAAATTCATTTTGATGGAATGCTACTCCGCAGCCTTCTTGGTCTGCGCAGACTGCGCCTGCTTCATTGGAAAGAAGACTTGGGCAGCGCGGCGGAGTTCTGAAGAGTGGCGGCTAGCGCTGTAGATGGCGTTAGGGACGCCGCGACTTTTGGCAAAAAGATGATAGGCGCCGAGGGCCTCAAAGCCGGCATTGAGGGAGCCGTTCATGGGCAAGTAGCTGCTGCAATTCACAGGCACGGTTTCTACCATGCCCCAGGGTGGGAAGAGTTTGGCTTTCTCTAACCTGCGCAGCAGAGCATAGGTTGCCGGCGGCTCGGTTAGGGCCGCAGACATGAGGATGTAATGGGGGTGCAATACGGCTTGATCGGGCAGATCAACGCCACCAACATAATAGCTCTTACCTACCGGACCTTCGCCTGCGGAAAGTCCATACAGACCAAGTTTTGCCGCCATACTTCCAGGCCATGCACGGGTTACATAATCACGCTGAGCGTTTAACATACGGTGACGTGACATGAACCATTTAACACCGTCTAAAGCATCGGGCTCATCACTATCGAAGTCAGGATAAAAGAGGCTTTGCAATTCAGGGATGAAACCGGAACCCTGCCAAGCCTGCCCTGGGCGTTCCATCTTGTGACGCGGGGCATTTTCGTTGACGATGTTTTGCAGCATCATGACCAGTGCTGTTTCTCCGCCCCAGTCCTTCCATCCATGGGGCAATAGGGTGTGGCCATCGTCCATGACGCCATGACTGATGACCCCATCGGGGAGGCGTAGTTTATCAAAATCGATCTGATCCACAGCAGAGACCACTTCATCTTTCAGGGTGTTATCCTGCAAAATCTCAGCTCCGAGCAGGAGGCTGTGGTAAAAGATGGCTGTGTCCACGGTGCTGAATTCAGTGCCGGGATGAATGGCGTAGGCCATGGCCGTGCGGCGCACGAAATGCGGCAGCACGCCCAGAGGCCGATCCAGGGCTTTCACGGCCTGATAAATCTTGTTCAGCGTCTTTTGCGCCTGCTCAGGACTGACGATCTCTAGCGGTGGCTGAGAGACCGCTACGGTTGCTAGAGCGAACATGCCAGTCGAGGCTAAGGACTCGAAGGCACCATCCTCAAGATGTGCACGATCTTTGACAAAGCCGGACTCGCTATCAAAACAGCGCGCTAACTTGGCATAAGACGTGGCGATCACATACTCATCAAAGGGTACATCGGGGGCTTCTATGCCGAGGAACAGGCCATCCACCGTAATCTCGGAGCCTGGTTCGGCGATCCAGTTGATGAGCTTTGCTTTTTTACAAGTCAACGGTGAGACAGGGAAGACGCGAGTACTCCCAGGAGCCGATGGCACCGTGAGTGCGGCGGACCAAAGGATCTGCTGGTTATCGGATTTGATCTCGAGCCGTATTCGCCCATAGCCATGAGCATCGACCCGGACGCAGGAAATGCGTGTTTGATATTTTGACTGAATCAAGTCTGGCCAGGCAGCCGTGAAATCCAGAAACTTTTGGGGCTCGCGTGCCAGGCCTGCTAAGCTATGCCACATGCCTGCCCAGGCATCGGGCTCCTGACCTAAATGAGGCAAAACTTCGTCTTTGACCCACTCAATGCCGTGCTCGGCTGGGCCCATGAAGCCAAAGTCCGTTCCCAGGTGGGTGTAGGAGGTGAAGGAGTTTAGACGCCGAGTTCCAGAGATTGGCATGGCTTCTTTTTCCGACTCCTGATGAATGAAGTATTCCTGCACGGGCTGCCATATCAGACGCGGCGCGTTCTGACCTAGGCTGGAGAGGAGCATCCCAAAGAGGGCTACGCTGGCTGGCAAAAGGCGCATTAAACTTGAAAAAAGCAAGTTGCCGGAGATACGCCTCTTCTGGCAATCAAGTTTATGTTTGTTTGCCAATGAACGATTCCACCTGTTACCAGCCACGGGGTCCATTTTCCACGGGATCAGGTGCTGGCGGCTTCGGGCCAAGGTCGGGCCTCTCTAAAATGGTGGCAAATTCGAAGTCGATGAGGCAAAAGCGTCCTTGCTTGGAATCATAGGTGACATTGCGAGTGTAGGGGTCTTCATGGCGCACACCATATTGTTCCAACTCAGCGTAGATAAGCCTCAGTTTATCCTCGGTCAGCCGGTCGACCCGTTGCCCACAATTGCTAGTCACCAAGTAAAGCTTCTCGTCGTCGGTCTCCAAGACGCGCGGCACGAATTTGCAGCCTTGTTTTTCCAAATACTTCAAGACGCGCACCTCATGTTCAAAGCGCTCCTTGGCAAGGCTGCCACGAAAGGTTTTATACACACGACCATCGTAGCCTAGACGGACGAGAGATCTTGCTGTGTTTTTGGCTTCTTGCATCTGAGGTCACTCATCCGCCTAGACTGCCCGAGGGGCAAGCGACGAAAACAATGACTCCGATGACAGCTTTCGTCTGGCAATACGTTATTTTTATCTCAAAATGATTTGGCTTAAATGAATCTCCACATGACCACAACCTCTACCACTCGTCGTTCCTTCCTTCGTCAGACCGCTCTGGCAACTACCGCATTATCCGCTAGCCGCGTAAT
>CAMBPS010000055.1 GCA_945869675.1 Prosthecobacter debontii
CATTCAGGTAGCCAATACCCCCACTATCAACGCAGACCTCCTCTTTGGCTCTGCAGGAGATGGCACTGGTGAAGCCCTGATCTGGGCCAGCAACAACAACTTGCAAATCAACGGAAAGATCTTTGCTAGCCAGGTCACGAAATCAGGAACAGCTTTCTTGAACGTTCGTAGCGATCAACCTCAGTTCACTGGGAATTGGGTCGTCAATGGCGGGGGCGTCCAGTTCCTCAGCCCCAATGCTGCCAGTACCGGTCAGGTCATCCTCAACGGCAGCCGCATGAATGACCGTGACAGCACCTACAACCTTACGGAAGTCCGCTATAACTTCAACAGCGGTAGCCCTGAACTCTTTAACTGGGGCGGAGGCAAGATCACTGGTTACGACATCAACCGTATCTACGCTGTAACAGCGACGGATCGCCTCCAGCAACTTCCGGCGGTGGATCTCCTCACCACCAACGCCGTTGCTGGCACAGGTATGGAAGGAACAATGATCTTTCAGGTTGATGGCTCCCGCAGCACCGTCCGCACCGGCACTGTGAACTTGTTTGATCACTACATGGTTAACATTGAATCCGGAAGCTTCGGCACGGGTTCCACCACGGGCATCCAGTTCGGCTCAGGAACAGGTTTAGGCGGCCTCGACAACCAAGGCCTCTTCAACCTCCGCAAGACGGGCGACGGCGTTCTGACTCTGGGCGACATCAGCGGCACTTTCGATGGTGCCACTCGTCTTGAAGTCGGTGAAGGCGCGGTCCGCGTCACGAACAACGGCTCCCTCGGTGCGGCTACCGTTACGGCCCGTATCGGCCACGGCGCGGCACTTGAGATTGCCACCACAGGCTTTTCACCCACCGCCACGTTGGAGCAGATGCCTGGTTCCCTTGAACGTTGGGCCATGGACGGTGCCCGCAGCGGCGCTGTCAACGTCGCCAATGGCGTTCATCTCCAGATCATGCAGAACCAGACTGGCACCCAGACCATCACGATGAACGGTGGCTCTGTCATGGGCTACTTGCCGCGTGATTGGGATCAGGTCGCGGTCATCCATC
Organism: Prosthecobacter debontii; assembly: GCA_945869675.1. Taxonomy (GTDB): domain Bacteria; phylum Verrucomicrobiota; class Verrucomicrobiia; order Verrucomicrobiales; family Verrucomicrobiaceae; genus Prosthecobacter; species Prosthecobacter debontii_A. The sequence continues at coordinate 1,053 of CAMBPS010000055.1, forward strand.
AGCTTGGCAGCGGCGTCTCCTTCAATCTCGCATCTGACTCCTTCATCGGTCAGCCCTTCGTCAGCAGCAACAACGGCACGTGGGACTACCGTTTCTATGATATTGGCAAACAAAACACCTATGGAACTGACGTGAACATCAACGATCAGTTCCTCCGTGGTTCCTACCTCCAGATTGATGGCGTCATCAGCGGTACGGGCGGCCTCACCAAGATCGGTAAGGACGTGATCCTTCTCAACGGTGCCAACACCTACGGTGGTGTCACTCGTATCGAGGACGGCACCCTGCAACTGGGCCGCAACAATGCACTGCCAATCACCACGGCCCTGAGCCTTACCACCTCCAGTGCCCAGCTCGACCTCAATGGCAGCAACCAAGAAATTGCCTCTCTTAGTGGTGCGTTGGGTAGTATCACCAACGGTCGCTTCGACAATAACACCCTCACGGTGAATCAGTCTGCGAACACGACCTACAGCGGCACGGTGGACGGCAACGTGACGCTGCACAAGAATGGCGCAGGCTCACTGACCTTGGCCCCCGTCAGCGCACTTGGTGAAACGACAACAGGCAATAACTACCGTGGCGGCACCGTCCTTGAAGCTGGCAAGATCTCTATCGCTCAGGACAATGCCCTCGGCTGGCAGCGCAACGGCGTGGATGCTTCAAACCTGCGCTTCAACGGTGGCACTCTCCAGACTACCGCTTCTGTGACCCTTCACGCCAATCGCGGTGTTCAGTTGGATGCTGCTGGCGGCACCATTGAAGTCGATCCGACTTTCACCAGTCAGGTAAATGGCAAGATCACAGGTGTGGGTGCCCTGAACAAAACAGGCACCGGTATCCTCCAGTTGAATAACGTGGATAACAACAACACTGGCCTCACCAACATCCTCGCTGGCACGCTCCGTGGAGGTGCCAATGACACCTTCGCTCCTTTGAGCCGTCACGTTGTCACGGGTGATACGGTTTCAGGCACCTTGGCGCTAAATACCTTCGATCAGTCCATCGGCTCTCTGAGTAGCACAGGTGCCACCCAGGCGAACGCGACAGTTGCTCTCAGCAGCACGCTGACCGTTGGCTTGGATGGAACGAAGGACGCTGTTTACGCCGGTGCGATCACTGGCACGGGGTCGTCGATCTTCCAGGTGAATGGCTACGGTGCCGTTCAGACCCTGAGCACTGTGGACAACAGTGGCCAGGCTTGGAACACCGCTATCGCCAATGGCGTGCTCAATATCGCTGAAGGGGCCAAGCTCGGCTCCGGCACTCTCACTCTTGGCATCACTTCGGTGTCGGGTGTGGATGACCTCGCCGGCATGAACCTCCAGAACACGCCAGCCTTCGCTAACAACATCACCGTTACTAACGTCAATGCCGTGGGCTCCGCCCTGATCACATCCACGGTCGCCAACAGCGCCATCACTGGCGCCATCACGCTAAACCGCGACATCTTTGCTGGTGCTGCACCGAGCACTCAGCTCAGCATGGAAGGCATCGTGAGTGGCGATGGTCGCATGACCGTGATCGACGGTGGCAACCTCCGTCTCACCGCAGCTAACACCTTCGCTCCCACCAACGGCGTCGTTGGCACTTCTGGTAGCTCAATGGTCGGTGGTGTGATCATCCGCGCAGGTGGTGTGTTACTTGAGAACAACTCAGCTGCCGGAGCCAGCAATCTAAATCTGGGTGACTTGACTTCTTTCATCGGTGCTGCGGTTGATCGCGCAACGTTCAGCAGCATTCTTGGCAGCGGCATCTTCAATCCAAACGGCGGCACCAATGGCTTCGGATCGTTCTCCAACGTCAGCAGCACCATTGACGGCAATACCTACGCCACATCTGGTGCACGCATCCTCATTGCGGGTGAAGAGGCTAATCCAGAGCGTAACGGTATCTACGAAATCACCGCCGTGTCTGGGGGCACCATGACTTTGGTCCGCGCGAGCGACTTCCAGACTGGTAACCAAATGAAGTATGGAGCGCAGGTCGCAGTCACCAACGGTACTTATTCTGGACAAACCATGTTCCAGTTCGAAGAGCAGATCGTTGTCCGCAATGAGCTGACCCAAGAGCCTATTCGTTTCCGCGCTGACGTGCTTAATCCAAATGTTTCGGCTCTCCAGAACGTGAGCGGACTGACCGTGGCGAACAACATCTTGGTCAATGCGACCAACGGCACTGGCACCACCACGATTGGCGGCAGTAGCGCTGTTTCTACTGGAAGCGGCACGTTCTCGGGAACTGTTCAATTGGCAAACGTCGTCAATGGGACCGCTGAAACAAAGACCGTTCAGGTGACCTCCAGCACTTCGACTGGCAACGGTATCACTCTTAGCGGTGTGATCTCCGAAATCGATACCACGGCTTTAACTGGGGATACACTGAGCATCAGCAAGATTGGCTCTGGTACCAACACGTTGACAGCGGTGAATACATTCCGTGGCACAATCTCCGTGACCGAAGGCCGCCTCCAGGTTGGTAACGGTGGCGCGTCCGGCACTGGCAGCATTGTTGGCTTCGGTGGCACAGTAGGCGCAGTCTCCGTGACTGGTGCAGGCACAACCCTTGCCACTGCACCGATCCTTGCTGGAGGTTCGGGGAACACGATTATTGGTGGTGCAACCACCATCGGCACAGTGACAAACCCAGGCATCTTGGCTCTCGGTATCACCGACAGTTCCACCAGCAATCAGTCGATGACCTTCAGCAATGGAGCTGGAATCACGGTGGCAAACTCGTCTCAAATTCAGATGTCCATCACGATGCCGACCTTGAACAGCGGGAATTCAACCGTATCGGCTTGGTTAGCGTCCGGTAGCACACTTGATGCTTACATGACTGCAAATCCAGGTTCTATACCGACGCTGAATGCAGCTCCGAGTAGCTATGGTGACTTGGATTATATCAATATTTCAGGCACATTAACTCTTGGAACGCGCGCTTCAGGCACTTTTGGTGATGGTTCTCTGTTAATTCAAGACAATGGTGCCACCTACGCCTTGGGTAACACCTACAATCTGCTTGATTGGACGACGGCCATGGGTGGTTCCTTCTCCGTTCCAGGTAGTACCACAGTGGGTGGTGTCTGGGGGGACTTGGATCTGCCAACACTCAGCGGTTTACTCCAATGGGATGTCTCGGCATTCAGTTCTCATGGTATTATCGCTATCACTACCACTTCGATTGTGCCAGAACCAAGCCGCGCGCTGCTGATGCTCTTCGGCCTCATGGCTCTGTTCTTCCGCCGCCGTCGTCAGGACTAAAAGCCGGAGTTGAGTTGATTTACTTCAGAACCACGTCTCTCGGGACGTGGTTCTTCATTTTAGTCTGAGGCTTGACTTGAAGACTTTGTCAGTGACTTTAAACGCGTGGCTAAGCGTTATCTGGATCCTAAAAACGACATCGTTTTCAAGCGCATCTTTGGGGAACACCCTGAGATTTTGCGTTCGTTCTTGAATGCCCTTTTGCCACTTCCTGAGAATGCGAAAATTGTTTCATTGGAGTATTTACCTGCCGAACAGGTGCCGCATTTACCCTTGCTGAAAAACAGCCTTGTCGATGTGCGATGCAAAGATCAGCTGGGACGGCAGTTCATTGTGGAGATGCAGATGAATTGGACGAATGCCTTTCTTCAGCGGGTGCTTTTCAACGCCAGCAAGGCCTATGTGCGTCAGCTCGAACGTGGTGAACGGTATGAGCATTTACAACCTGTGATCGGGCTGTCTGTGCTTGATGCTATCTTCAGACCTGAAACGGAGACTTTCTACCATCACTACCAATTAGCAGAAGAGGGCAGACCCGAAGAAATCATTGAGGGTTTGCAGCTCGTCTTCATCGAATTACCCAAATTTAAACCCGACTTGCTGGCGGCACCTTTGAGAAATGCTTGGCTGCGCTTTCTGCAAGAAACCGGGGATGCGGAGACGCCTGAAGAAGTGAGGAGCCTCGAAACGGATCTGTCTGCGCAGTCTGCCGAAATCCGTGAAGCCGTTCAGCTTTCTGCTGAGGCGGCGTTTACCCCGATGGAATTGGATGCCTATGATCGCTATTGGGACATCGTACGAACAGAACGAACTTTGTTCGCAGGCAAATCTCGAGAGGCAATGGCCGAAGGCCTAGCCGCAGGTTTAGAGAAAGGGCATCAGGAAGGCTTGGCGAAAGGCCATCAGGAAGGTTTAGCGAAAGGCCGCGAAGAAGGTCGTGAAGAAGGCCGTGAAGAAGGCCGTGAAGAAGGCCGTGAAGAAGGCCGTGAAGAAGGCCGTGAAGAAGGCCGTGAAGAAGGCCGTGAAGAAGGCCGTGAAGAAGGTGTTGCCATAGGTCGGGCTGACGAAAGGGCAATTCTTTATCAAAAGCTTCTTTCATCTGGTATGACGCCAGCTGAAGCTAATAAGTTTATTGAGTAGCGAGTATGTCTATTGCTTTAGAGTTAGGGTTGACCTTCGCTGGCTTATGCCCAAACTAGGACTTATGTTCCCGTCAGTTTGCCAAACGTCGCTTTAGCGACTTTGTTTTTTAAAGAGCCCGCCACATTTTGAGCGGGCTTAGGCATTCTGGCAGCGCACCGTTTCACGGACTTTTATGGATTATAGCAGCATCATCACCACCAAACGCACTCGTTTCAACCTTCTCGAAGAGTTGATGGGGCAGCCGGGCTTTTTTGACGAGCCTAAAAGATCGCGAGAACTGACTCAGGAGCACCGTCAACTCAGCAATCTTTTGCGTGACTGGGATGAATATCAGCGTCAGCTCAACGAGCTCTCTGAGAGTCAGGAAATGCTCAAGAGTGGCGATGAGGAACTGACGGCCATGGCTGCGGCCGAGATCCCACTGATCGAAAAGAAGCTGGTGATTCTAGAGAATGCGGTGCAGTTTTCCATTTTGCCGCCTGATCCGCTGGAGGGCCGAGACGCGCTGGTCGAAATCCGAGCTGGCACGGGTGGGGACGAAGCTTCGCTTTTTGCCGCTGATCTGGTGCGGATGTACACTCGATTTGCCGAGACTCGCGGATGGAAGACGGAGATGCTGGAGTCTAGCCCATCCGATGTGGGTGGGTTTAAGGAAGTGGTCATGAAGGTGGCTGGAGAGGATGTTTTCCGTGTGATGAAGTATGAAAGCGGTGTCCACCGCGTGCAGCGTGTGCCAGCAACAGAAGCTCAAGGAAGGATTCATACCTCTGCCGCCACCGTGGCGGTGTTGCCAGAAGCGGAAGAAGTCGATTTCGAGCTCAAAACTGATGAAGTGCGTATTGAAGTCTGTCGCTCCTCAGGCGCGGGCGGTCAGGGCGTCAACACGACCGACTCTGCTGTCCAAGTCATGCATATCCCAACGGGGACTATTGTTCGTTGTCAGGACGGGCGTAGTCAGATCAAGAACAAGGAGAAAGCTCTCACCATCTTACGCTCACGTCTGTTGGAAAGAAAGCAGCAGGAGGAGGCCGCCAAGTACTCGGCGCATCGCCGTAACCTCATCGGCAGTGGTGGGCGCGAAGAAAAAATCCGCACCTACAATTACCCTCAAAATCGCGTCACTGATCACCGCATCGAGATGACGCTGTACAGCCTCGACATGTTCATGGAGGGCCGCGTCGATCAAATGCTGGATGCTCTTCTCACCAGTGACATGCAGGAACGCCTGGCTGAAGCGGGATTGAAGTGAATCGTCAGAGCCACAGAGCCACAGAACCACAGAGCCACAGAACCACGGAGCCACGGAGCCACGGAGCCACAGAGCCACAGAGCCACAGAGCCACAGAGCCACAGAGCCACAGAGCCACGGAGCCACGGAGCCACGGAGCCACGGAGCCACGGAGCCACGGAGGCGAAAAAGTTGAGTTTGGGGCTGGTCGTGATTGGATCTAAGTGTTAGTAGGATTCACATGGAGATAAAATCGGCGAAGGAATTGATGGTTTACCAGAAGGCTTTTGAACTGGCGATGAGGGTCTATGAAATCAGTCGAAAATTTCCCAAAGATGAACAATATGCGCTCACCAGTCAGATCCGAAGGTGTTCTCGTTCTGTATGCCACAATCTCAGAGAAGCTTGGGCTAAGCGCCGTTATGAGGCAAACTTTATTGCCAAGTTGACCGATTGTGATGGTGAAAACTCTGAAACCGACACGGCTTTGGATTTTGCCTTAGAATGTGAATATCTCTCTTTGGCGGAACACACTCAATTGGTCATGATGTGCTCAGAGATTGGCAAAATGTTAGGTTCGATGATAACGAAGCCAGAGAAATTTCTCCTCAAAATTAGCGACAGAACCTCCGACCTCTGACCTCTGACCTCTGACCTCTGACCTCCGACCTCCGACCTCCGACCTCCGACCTCCGACCTCTGACCTCTGACTTCTGACCTCCGCCCTCCGCCTCCCCATGAAACTCCTCCTCGAAACCCTCACTGCTGGCGCTGGCTACTTGGAGAAGCACGGAGTCGAAGAGGCTCGGCTCAACATGGAGCACTTGTTGGCCCACGTGTTGGGTTGTCGCCGGTTGGATCTGTACCTTCGATTTGGCGAGCTTTTGCAGGAGTCGGATCTCGCGAAGCTGCGCGATCTAACGCGACGTCGAGCCGATGGGGAGCCATTGCAGCATTTACTGGGAACCGTTGACTTTCTTGGCAATGAACTCATCAGCGACCACCGAGCTCTGATTCCTCGGCCAGAAACGGAGCATTTGGTGGACTGGATGATTCGAGAGGTCAAGGCGGGGCGCATGGCGCAGCCTAGCAGTCTGTTAGATGTGGCTACGGGTTCTGGTTGCATTGGTTTAACGCTGGCGATGGCCTGGAAAGACTGCCGTGTTCTACTTTCAGATATTTCTGAAGAGGCGCTGGATCTGGCTCGCATGAATGCTTCCCGCCTTGGGTTGCATCAAGTCAAGTTGGTGCGGAGTGACCTGTTTGAAAAAGTAACGGGCAGCTTTGATCTGGTCACGGCGAATCTGCCTTACATCCCATCGGCTGAAATCAGCACCTTGAGTCGCGAGGTGCGGCGTGATCCCGTTCTGGCTCTGGATGGCGGTCCGGATGGCATGGAGATCATTCGCCGATTCCTGATGGAGGTCAAAAAGCAGCTTTTGCCCAATGCTTGCATTGTTTTGGAGGTCGGTCACGATCAGGGCAGAGAAGTGGCCGATAAGGCTACCGAATGCGGATTTGTAAACGCAAGATTGTTGGCGGACTTAGCTGGGATTGAGCGCTTTGTCATCGCTGAGTGTGGTGCGACTTCCGGGAATGAGGCGATGAATGAATTGAGTGCAGTGGAAGAGGCTTTCTCTGATTCTTGAATGCGTTCGTAAGTTTCTTTGTAACGTTCGCAGGGCAATCCGATAAGAAGGTGAAGCTCTCGGGGTTTCTCTTTCTGTAAAAACTATTCACGGTGGTCGATACAGTCAGAAGGCCCCGAGGGTGATTTTCAAAAAGCATGTCGATTGCCCCCGCGGCAGAGGTTGCCTCCAATAGGGCAACTCCCCCATGGCTACTGCTCGCGCAAACGAGTCAGGAGATCATTAACGCTACGCTGCTCCAAGAAATGGAACGTTTGGAGAAAGGCGGAAGGCATCCAGAACCGGTGTCTGATTTTTTGACTATTGTCTTAGCCTAGATTCAGGAATGGCTGACCGCCGATTTGCATCCGTCATTGATTCCATAAGGCTTTTCGCCTCTCGGGCGGTGTCACCCAAGACACAGCCGCTTCGTGTCGAAGAAGCCTTGTGAAACCAAGCCCTGGCGCAACTCAACGATCTTCCATTCCCGGATCTAGGCTTAGTTGCCATGCTTGTTTGTTTCGCAGTCATTTTCATTGGCCGACGACTGACGACTTGAGAATCTTCTCACTTGCCATGGGCGTCTCTCCGACGCACAAGGAAGTGTATCATGGAAAAACTCATCGTTCACGGCGGCGCGGCCCTCAAAGGTCGGGTCAATATTAGCGGCTCAAAAAACTCTTCCTTGCCAATCCTCGCCGCGACCTTGCTGACGAAGGATACTTGCACGATCCGCCGTGTCCCTGATTTGAGTGATACCAATTACATGGTGCGTATTCTCGGTGAACTGGGCGCCGAGGTCGAGCGCGCTAGCGGCGTGGTCGTTGTCAAAGCCGAAAAGATCAAGTCAGTGGCCCCATACGACCTCGTTCGGAAAATGCGTGCCTCGATTTGTGTGCTGGGTCCACTCACGGGTCGATTGAAAAAATGTGTCGTTTCCCTTCCTGGGGGCTGCGTGATTGGAGATCGTCCCGTGGACTTGCACCTTAAAGGGCTGGAGGCTCTTGGTGCCGTGATCACCGTTGAGGGTGGTGATATTTCGGTGAATGCCAAAAAGGGTTTTAAAGGCGGACCTATGAATCTCATGGGTAAGCATGGATCGACCGTCTTAGGAACGGATAATGTCATGATGGCTGCCACGTTAGCCAGAGGCACGACCATCATCGAAGGGGCCGCCGCGGAGCCCGAGGTCGAAGATTTGGCCAATTTCCTGATCAAGATGGGAGCTAAAATTGAGGGCGCTGGCACCAACCGAATCACCATCGAGGGAGTGAAAGAGCTGCATGGCGCAGAGCACACGGTCATCCCCGATCGGATCGAGGCCGGCACTTTCCTCTGTGCGGGCGCCATGATTGGTGAAGGCATCACGTTGAAGCGTGTCATGCCGGAGCATATGAAGGCCATCACCGATGTGCTGAAGAAATGCGGCTTCCCCATTGAGATCGGTAAGGACAGCATCAGCATCGCTCCAAACCCCCAGGCTAAAGGTTTTGATCTAACGACTCTTTGTTATCCTGGATTCCCCACTGACATGCAGGCTCAGTTTTGTGCTCTGGCCTGCGCCATTTCCGATGTCAGCACGATCACGGAGACCATCTTTCCACAGCGCTTCATGCACATCGCCGAAATGAAGCGCATGGGAGCCAATATTGGTCTGCAAAACGCTACTGCCCGCATTCGTGGTGGCGAGCGCATGAAAGGTGCTCCTGTGATGGCGAGCGATTTGCGCGCTTCAGCAGCCCTCGTCCTTGCCGGTCTTATCGCGGAAGGCCGCACCGATGTGAATCGCCTCTACCACATTGATCGGGGTTATGAGCACCTAGATGACAAGCTAGCCGGGCTTGGAGCCCAACTTGAACGATTGAAGGAGTAATCCGGCAAGAGGTCTAAGCTTCTAGAGCGGCCTGTTTATCGTTAGCCGGCTTCAGGTCGAGTTTTTCAGCTGCGCCGACTCAGTTGCAGAACGATCGGTCAAATTCAAATGCGCCTTAATTTGCCACTGGCAGTGAGAGGGAGTTCGGTAACGACGCTGAAAATGAGAGGGATTTTATAGCCGGCGAGTCGGTGGCGGCAATGGGCACGGATCTCCACGGTCGTGGGAGCACCTTCGGGGCTGGGAATGTAGCGTGCGACGGGTACCTCTCCGTAAAGCGGATGCAGCCGAGCTTCGACGATGGAGCGCAGAATTTTCGGGTGGGAATCGAGCACCGCTTCGACCTCTTCAGGGAAGACCTTCATACCACCGACATTGATGAGGGTTTTCTTTCGTCCACAGATGAAGATGCGGCCTGCGGCATCCCTTTTCCCGAGATCTCCGGTCGCAAACCAGCCTGCGTTATCGACGATCGCGCTGCGTGGCAGCCAGGGATCGAGGTAGGCATCACACATGCCGGGGCCTTTTAGGCAAATCTCGCCTGGCATGCCTAGGTCAGGCTCACGTCCGGTTTCATTTTTCAAAAGGGCTTCGTAAGCGGGAAGCGGCAGGCCGAGGGCTTCGGGAGCTTCCTGAGCACCGGCAAGATTCAGGATGGGCAGTCCTAGCTCAATGATGCCCAGCCCCTGAACGAGGCTACGGCCAAAGCGCGCATGGAATTTCTGAGCTGTCGCGGCATCCAATGCAGCGGCGGTGGCGACGGCGAGTCGGAGGTTCGTCCATTGGGCGACATCAGGTGCCTCCACGAGTTGCCGGTAATGCACAGGGCTGCCATACATGATGGTCGCCTTTTGCTCCGATCCTGCACGCAGCAGGTCCTCTCCAAGGTGGGTTTCCTCGACGATTGTGGTGGCTCCATGATAAAGGTAGAGCACGATGGAGACGGCGAAGTGATGGGCCATGGGTAGCACCCAGAGGACGCGATCTTCGGGTCCGATTTGCAGTCCAGCATTCGCAGCGGTGATGCGCTCGAGGAGCGAGGAATGAGAGAGAAGAACACCTTTGGATTTACCTGTGGTACCTGAACTGAAGCGGATGAAGGCTGGGTTCAGTGCTTCAAATTCGCCACGCGGAAAAGCGGTCTCGGATTCGGGCAGTCGAAAGATGAAGACGTTCTGGCCATGGAGCTCGAAGCTGCCAACTTTCAGGGCATCTGCGGGCACCCAGAAAGAGGCGGATTCGATCACAAGAATGGCATCCAATGAGGTGCGTTTCAGCAGCTCGTGTCGCTCTTCTTCAGCGAGTTCATCAGGGATCGGCACAAAGCAGCCTCCAGCGGAAAGGGTAGCCAGCGCGAGTGGTACATAGTCGAGGCAACTCGGGAAATGCACCCCTATGCGGAGTCGATCCGTCCGGGCTGGGCCAAGTTGAAGAACGGACCTCAGCGTTTCGGCGATGGCGTCACTTTGCCGAAACAGGTCCTGGTAACTGAGTGAACGTTCTTTTTGAACCAGTGCGATGGCTTCTGGCTTGGCGCGCTCTCGGATGGCTTCGACAATGCTAAGCATAGAGGCTTCTCAGAATGACCCAGATAGACGGGTGGTCGGTGAGTCGGCGGAGGATGAAGGAGTCAAACTAGGCTGCTGTCGCTAACGCTTTGTCTTCTTCAGTGAAGTCGAGTTCTTTCTCGATTCGCAGATTGTCCACGATGAACATTTGGCGATCTGGTGTGTTTTTGCCCATGTAACGGGTCAAAATTTCCTTGATGCTGCTGTGGTGCTTGTTGTGCTCTTCATCGCTGCTGTGCTGCAGGGGCATCTCGATACGGATCAGGCGCATTTTGGGTCCGATGAAGTGCTTGAACTCATCCGGTGAGATTTCACCGAGACCTTTAAAGCGGGTGATCTCGGCGTTCTTCCCGCACTTGTGCATGGCGCGCTGGCGGTCTTCGTCGCTGTAGCAGTAGAAGGTTTCTTTCTTGTTGCGCACACGGAAGAGTGGCGTCTGGAGGATGTAGAGGTGACCTGCACGAACGATCTCGGGAAAGAACTGCAGGAAATACGTCATGATCAGCAGACGGATGTGCATGCCGTCCACATCGGCATCCGTGGCTAGGACGATTTTATTGTAACGCAGTTCCTCGATGTTTTCGTCAATCTGCAGGGCATTGGCCAGGAGGTAAAATTCCTCGTTCTCATAGACGATCTTTCGGCTGAGACCAAAGCAGTTGAGGGGTTTTCCCCGCAGCGAGAAGACGCCTTGCGTATTCACATCTCGGCTCTTCGTGATGCTGCCAGAGGCGCTGTCGCCTTCGGTGATGAAGAGGGTACTTTCCTCACGCTGCTTATCCTTGGTATCGAAGTGGATGCGGCAGTCACGCAGCTTTTTGTTATGGACCTTGGCCTTACGTGCTGATTCACGGGCTGCTTTTTGGATGCCGCTGATCTCTTTGCGCTCCTTCTCGTTGGAGAGGATTTTTTCCTGCAGTGATTTGGCGATCTCGGCGTTCTTATGCAGGTAGTTGTCCAGTTCCTTCACCACCGTGTTGATGATGTGGGAGCGCAGGTTTCGTCCCTTGGGCTCCATTTGCGTCGAGCCTAGCTTCGTTTTGGTCTGGCTTTCGAAGATGGGTTCTTGAACCTTGACGGAAACGGCGGCGATGATGCCGGTGCGGACGTCACTGGGCTCAAACTGCTTTTTAAAGAATTCGCGGCATTCTTGGACAATGGCCTCACGGAAAGCCGCCATGTGCGTGCCGCCCTGAGTGGTGTGCTGACCATTGACGAAGGTGTAGAACTCTTCGCCATAGCCAGTACCATGGGTGAAGGCTACCTCGACATCGGTGCCGTCGATGTGAATGACGGGATACAGCGGCTGCTCCGCAATCTTGGCCGCGATTAGATCGCGCAGGCCATCTTTGGACTTAAAGGTCTCACCATTGAGTTTTAGGACAAGTCCTGGGTTGAGCCAAGAGTAGAAACGCAGCATTTCCCGCACGTAATCCAGCTTGTAGTGGAGATCTTCACTGAAGCTTTCCGGATCAGGCCGGAAGCAGATGCGAGTGCCGTCCGCGTCCTCACAGGACTTGGGTTTCCCCATGTCATATTTAACCAAACCTTGGCTGAACTCGATGGAGCGCGTCTGTTTCTCGCGGTAGGCTTGGATTTCAAAGAAGGAGCTAAGTGCGTTGACGGCCTTGATGCCGACGCCGTTGAGCCCGACGGAACGCTTGAAGACTTCACTGTCGTATTTGGCACCTGTATTGATCTGAGCGGAGCATTCGAGCAGCTTTCCAAGAGGCACGCCGCGACCGTAATCACGGACGGTGACTTGTTGAGCCTCGGTGATTTCCACTTCGATCAGCTTGCCGAAGCCCATGACATGTTCGTCGATGCAGTTATCGATGACTTCCTTGAGCAAGACGTAAATGCCATCCTCAGGTTGTGAGCCGTCTCCGAGTTTACCGATGTACATCCCGGGGCGTAACCGGATGTGCTCCCGCCAGTCGAGGGACTTGATGCTGTCTTCGTTATAATTGTGGGCAGGAGTGGACATGAGACGTGGAGGTGTGAAGAAAGGTTACCTGAGTCTTCGGATAGGAGGGAATCGCCTGTGAGTCAAATTCGCGGTTGGTGTTCACCTGCGAAAAGAAACACCCCATCCGAAGGTTTGGATGGGGTGGAGAGGGAGTGGTTGGTCTGGCTATTTTGGCAATCCGGCCGCGGCAGTTGCGGCGAATCCGACCATGACCATGATGCCGATGATGTTCATGCCGATGCCAATGATCATCATCACGCCAACAAACTTCCAAAAGCCGCGCTGTTGGTTTAAGGCTTCTTCAAGGTCTAGATGGCTGCCTGATTGGACGAGTTTGCCGATGGAGCTGCCGTATTTCCAGATCTTGATGGCTGGGTAGATGTAAAGGACGGCCATCAAAATGTAGGCAGCGCCAATGCCAGTCATCAGTCCGGCAGGCATTCCAGGATTGGTTTTTTGCATCATTGCTCCCATCGCTGCTCCACCAACAACCACAGCAACTGCTGCTAGAATCATGAAGCTAACGGCAATCCACAGGATGACTCCAAAGAACCTCACCCATGGCTTGGTGCGTTTGAGTTGATGGATCACGCCTGTGGAAACGTACTCAACGGAGGTGCCACTGGTGCTGCCAAAGAGATTAGCAGCTGGAGAGGAATAAGGATTGTTTTCCATCGGGTGGATTTTTTTTAGGCTTGATTCAGGGTGGGATCAGCAAAACAAGCGTAAGCGAAGCAGTTGTTGATTGTCAAAACGAATCGCGGGCGCTTCAGTTACTGCTCTGATTGCCTTCTTTCCATGCCTGCTGCGCTTGCCGACACTTTAGAATCTGTAGAACTCGCTGATGGGGTTCAGATTCACCTGCGCATCGCTGGGCCTGCGGTTCGCAGCGTAGCTTGGCTATTGGATGTGCTGATTTTTATGGCGATGACGTTGATCGTTAGCCTAGCGATCAACCTTCTCAGCAACTGGTTGATCGGTGATCAAGTGGGGCAGGGACTGCTCTTGCTGGCCCTGTTTCTGTTAAACTGGTTTTACAATGTGTTTTTCGAAATGTCCGCCAAGGCTGCAACGCCTGGTCAGCGGCACATGGGACTCAAGGTGGTGAGTGTCAGCGGCGGCCCTGTGCGGCTGCCGCAGTCGATGATTCGTAATATACTGCGCGTGGTTGATTTCATGCCTGGAGCCTACCTTTTTGGTTTAATCTGTTGTCTGTGCACCAGTCGCTTTCAAAGGCTGGGTGATCTCGTGGCTGATACCGTGGTGGTGTATGCAGACAAACCGCAGCACGAGGGCATCGCTATCAAGGTCAATGCGGATCCCATGCCGCCGCCGTTGCCACTCAACCGCGAGGAACAGGCGGCGATGCTGCAGTTTTTAGAGCGCTCCCCCCGTTGGTCGGATGCTCGCAAAATGGAGCTGAGTGATGTTTTAGAACCACTGACGAAGCGTCGTGGCATGGGCGGTTTATTGGACACGGTGCGCATGGCGCTCTGGCTGCAATCCGGGGGAGGCGGTCGGGGGCGATAGCACTTGTTCATTGGCATGACTCCGAAGCAATTTGAGCATGATCGCGGCCCCTCCTGGCAACGCCTGGAAGGCATGATCGAGCAGGTGGAGAAGGGGAAGCCCGTGGCCAATGTCGATGAACTGCCCACACTCTTTCGGCAGATTTGTCATGATCTGAGTCTCGCGCAGCATCGCATGTTTGGCCGTGTGTTCGTGGAGCGCTTGAATGCGTTGGCCATTTCTGGTTTCAGGCTTTTAGAGCGCCGTTCTTCCGGTGGTTGGGAGCGGCTCTGGCAGTTGATGATGCAAGATTTTCCACGCGCGCTGCGGGGAGAATCACGACTGTTTTGGTTTTGCAGTGCGGTCTTTTGGTTGCCGTTTTTGGCCTTTGTCATCATCACGCCGTTTGACCCTCAGTGGACGATGAGCCTGCTCGGCACTGAGGGCATGATGAGCATGGAAGGCATGTATGGAGAGGGCACCAATCCACGGGAGTTCATGCGTGAGGAGTATGGTTCAGACTTTGGCATGTTTGCCTTCTACATTTGGAATAATGTCAGCATCAATCTGCGCACTTTTGCGGGTGGCTTGCTGGGTGGAGTCGGCAGTCTGGTGATCCTGCTATTTAATGGCGCACACATTGGCGCAGCCACGGCTTATGTGAATCATGCCTGTAACCCTCAGACGTTTTATTGCTTTGTCATGGGGCACGGAGCACCCGAATTGCTGGGCATTGTGATCAGCGGCACTGCGGGCTTGCGTTTGGGATTGAGCTTGGTCAAGCCGGGGGCTTATGATCGCAAGACGGCTCTTGTTCTAGGGGGAAGAAAAGCCATGATACTCATCACCGGCGCTGCTTTGATGACTGCTTTCGCCGCGATTCTGGAGGGCTTCTGGTCTGCCACGCCGATGGAACCCTGGATCAAATACACCTTTGGTGCCTGCATGTGGATTGCGACGATTGGTTACCTGGTCTTCTGCGGAAGGGGGCGTCATGAAGCTTGAAGATCTGACCGTCGTTTTGCGTCCGCGTCAGCCCTGGGAAGCTGTGGATCTTGGATGCGCCTTGGTGCGCCGAGATTATGGTCGTATTCTCGCGCTTTGGGCGGCAACGGTGCTGCCCGTTTGGGTGGTGCTGGGAATCTGCCTGCAGGATTGGCCCAGTGTTTTTGGTCTGGTGGTTTGGTGGTTGAAGCCGCTCTATGATCGTGTGCCGCTTTACTTCATGAGCCGCGCGGCCTTTGGCGTGCGACCTAGTTTTGTCGAAACCTGGAAGCAGTGGCCGCGTCTTTGGAGTCGTTTTCTTTTTTCGGCGCTGATTCTGCGGCGTCTATCGTTCATGCGTAGTTTTACCCTGCCTGTGCTGATGCTGGAAGGCCAGCGTGGCAAGGCTGCCTGGCAGCGGGTGAAAGCTCTGGCGACCGACGGCGGTAGCTCGGGAGCCATGGTAACCTGGGTTTTTTACAAACTAGAGATCGTGGTCTTCATCGGGCTGTGGATTTTGACCAGCGATCTGGCTCCGGCGACGGATATGCCGAGCCTGATGGACCTGATCGATGGGGCTGATTTCCCCCAAGAAATCCAGATGGCTTACACCTGGTATTTGAACCTTGTGTATCTCTTCGCCGTGACGGCAATCGAACCCTTCTTTGTGGGCGCAGGCTTTGGTTTGTATTTAAATTGCCGCACGCATCTGGAAGGTTGGGATGTGGAACTTAGCTTCCGTCGATTAGCCGCGCGCTTGCAACCGTTGAGGGTTCTGTTGTTGTTCTTTTGTCTGTCTGCCACGACCTTGGCCAAGTCTGTTTCGCCTTTGCCGACGCCTTCACCGATGGTGGAGAAGGTTGTTCAAGCTGATCTTGTTAAACAGTCGGCCAAGAAGATTCTTGGGCACCCGGAGTTTAAGGTGCATTCCCGTACCCAAAAGGAATTCATTCCCAATGATTCGGGCGATGAAGAGGTTAAGTCAGTGGTATCCCCCCTCATGGCCATGTTCATGAAAGGCTTCATTTGGGTCATCGTCGTCGCTCTGATTGGCTTTGTGATTTATCTGATCGTGCTGAATCGGCATCTTTTGAGTCGCCGATTCCGAGCTGGAAAGGTGAGTCTGCCCGATAGGCCGGGGCCTCGTGTCATCATGGGCATGGACATCACTCGGGAAAGTCTGCCGGCGGATGTGGTCAGCGCTGCTCGCTCGGCTTGGTTGGTCGGTGACTTGCGTCTTGCTTTGAGCTTGCTGTATCGAGGGTCCCTCTCACGCTTGGTCGAACAGCAGCGGCTGCCCATCCGTAGTAGTGATACCGAGGACGATTGTCTGGATCATCTGCTGCGTGCCAAGCCGTGTGGACAACAGACGGACTATTTGACCCGCCTGACTAGAGTTTGGGTTCGGGCGGCCTATGCCGGGCAGGAGGCAAGCCAAAGTGAATTTGATCAACTCAGTGCCGCCTGGCCCTTTGATGTCAAGCCGTCGCCCTCCTCTGCGGCCAAGTCACTGTTGGTGATGTTGCCACTGCTTCTCATCGTCAGTTGTAACGGTAAGTGGGAGGACGTTGAACGTCAGACCGGTTATAAGGGAAAGGCACGCAGCGAGTGTTTCATGGCGGCGCATCAATTGCTCGAAGAATATGGCTTCGAATCCGAACGCCGAGCGATGCTGGATCGACTGCCTCAAGACAAATCAGGAGTCATGTTGCTCTCGGCGGAGAATGGGATCACCAGTCTAAGAGCTCAAGACGTGCTGGAATGGGTCGAGGGTGGAGGTCATGTCATCTATGTCATGGCAGGATGCACGCCCTACAACGATTGGGGCCGATTTTCGTCCATGACAGGCTATGGCTACTTTGGCAACGATGATCGTCCGGATGCCATGCTCAAAGAGTTAAAAGTGACCATCACAGACCGTCGCACGGAGATGCTGAATGAATTCACTCAGAAGGGTAAAAAGAAAAAGGCAGCTGAAAAAAAGAAGGCTGGCGATCCCAAGGCGGACGAAAAACCCAAGCCTGTGCCTGAGAAAAAACCAGAGGTCGACGTCATCACCCAGAAGCCTGATAGTTCTAAGCCGGAGGTGAAAAAGCCGCGTATTCGCAATGCTGCGGATGTGACAACGAAGCGCTGCAAGCTGTCCTGGGATGGCAAGACTTATGAGGTAGAATTGCCGGACTTTGTTTCCTTTCATTTGGAGCGTGATCTAAGCAAAACAGAGTTCGTGGCCGGTGCTAAGGGCAAGGCTTTCATCCTCGGTCTGCGTCATGGGCTGGGGCGCGTCACGCTGATGAATCATGCCCGTCCTTTCCGCAATCGTTACCTCGGGGATCATGATCATGCTAGCTGGCTTATCGCGTTGATGGGTAAAAAGGCTTTGGATGTTTGGTTCATCAGCGGGATGGAGAAAAGCTTCATGAGCCTGCTTTGGGAGGATGCCTGGTTGGTCATTCTGACGTTGATCGCGCTGCTTATTTTTTGGCTCTGGTGTCATGTGCCACGCTTCGGGCCGATGCGTCAGGTGGCGCTGCATGAGACCAAACATTTTGTCGATCACATCGGTGCCTTGGGTCATTTCTTTCATCGCTTGAAGCGCGATGATGTGCTGCTCTTTGATTCCGCGCAGCAAGTGC
Organism: Prosthecobacter debontii; assembly: GCA_945869675.1. Lineage (GTDB taxonomy): Bacteria > Verrucomicrobiota > Verrucomicrobiia > Verrucomicrobiales > Verrucomicrobiaceae > Prosthecobacter > Prosthecobacter debontii_A. The sequence continues at coordinate 18,854 of CAMBPS010000055.1, forward strand.
GCGCCAAAGCCCTGCTTCGTTTTCCTCAGTTGCATGGGGCAGGGGATGATTGGCTGCTGAAGAGACTGGCGGAAGTCAGCGGCTTGCCCATTGAGCGCATCCACGCAGCGCTCATGCCGCCAGTTAAGCCCGCCCCGTTTCAGCTCGTCGCCCTGCTCAAAGATCTCCAAACCCTCGATCAATCCCTATGAACTCAGAATCCATGCCACCCATCCTGCCAGTTCCGCCGCTGACGCCAGAGTTGAGCGATGCCAGACCTGCGAGTGATGCACCGCCTTCGTATGAGCCGGTGATGGCTCCGCCGTTGCCGCGTTCGGCACAGATCATGAAGTCCATTCGAGAGGCAGTGGCCCAGGTCTTTGTCGGTCAGGATGAGGTGCTCTATCAAGTGCAAGCGGCACTGCTTGCGGGTGGTCATGTTCTGCTGGAAGGCAAGCCAGGACTTGGTAAAACGCATCTCGTCTTAGCCCTCGCGCAGACCTTTGGTGTCAGCTTCCGCCGCATTCAGTTCACGCCAGATTTAATGCCGTCGGATGTGACGGGTCACACCCTCTATGATCTTGGTAGCCAGAGTTTTCGAGTGCGTCATGGGCCTGTCTTCACTCAGTTGCTGTTGGCAGATGAAATCAACCGCGCTCCGGCAAAAACGCAGTCTGCTTTGCTGGAGGTCATGCAGGAATCTCAAGTGACCATTGATGGTGAGACCCATACCTTGGCCCCGCCTTTCATGACCTTTGCCACCCAGAATCCGATCGAGCAAGAAGGCACCTATCCACTGCCTGAGGCGCAGTTAGATCGCTTCCTGCTCAAGGTCGTGATCGATTACCCGGAGGCCGAGCAAGAGGCTTGGATCGTTAAGGCCGCCTCATCCATCGCTGGGGGGCGCGGCTTGAATGCTTCCAGCGTCCAGCCGATCTGTAGCACCGATGAGATTCTGCAAGCTCAGCAGGAAGCTGCTGAAGTTCAGGCCGTGGAAAGTGTGGTCAATTACGCGGTGAATCTGACTCGCGCGACCCGCACGAACGGTGCCATCGCTCTCGGTGCAGGCACCCGTGGCGCCATCAGTCTGGTGCGCGTTGCCAAAGCTTATGCGTTACTGGACGGCCGTCATTACATCACTCCGGCAGATGTAAAACGTGCGGCTTTACCGGTGCTGCGGCATCGCATCACCCTAGCGCCCGAAGTTTCCATCAGTGGTCAGACCGTCGATCAAGTTTTAGAATCCGTCATCCGCAGCGTCGAAGCCCCACGTCAGTAATCCTCTGCCAATGCGCCCGACTCAGAGCCTCCTCCAACTGCTTGGTCTTCTGACCGTGGTGGCGCTGCTCGGTACCTTTTGGCCTGAGTTGGAAAGGCTCTGGATAGGCGCTTCGGGTCTGCTCTTCTTGGTCGCGCTTGGGGATGCTTTCACGCTGCCAAGGTCTCGTGACTTTGAGGCTAGTCGTGAGATTCCTGGACGGTTTGCCTTGGGGATTCGTTCGTCTGTTCGACTTCTGGTCAAACATCGCCTGCGTCGGGATCTCAGCATCCTGATTCATGATGGACTACCTCTAGATGCTGAAAGCGAAGGCCTGCCATGGGCTGGACTGTTACCTGCCGGGGAGCTGCTGGATCTCGCCTACGATCTGCATTTTACCAAGCGCGGCCTGCATCGCTTTGAGCCCATGCATTTACTGGTTCATTCACGGCTTGGCTTGTGGCGGGTTCTCTGTCGTGTGGGTCAGCCCACGGAGACGCATGTGTATCCGAATTACGAGCCCGTCCTGCGATTTGCCCTGCTGGCCACGGCCAATCGTGAGGAGCAGATGGGCATTGTGAAACGCCGTCGGAATGGTGCCACGCTGGATTTCCATCAGCTGCGTGAGTATCAGGATGGCGATGTCTTGGCACGTGTGGATTGGAAAGCCACCTCACGCAGGCAAAATCTCATCAGTCGCGATTACGAGGAACAAAAGAATCAAAGCATCCTGCTGGTGCCAGACTGTGGTCGTCGTATGCGCGCCATGGACGGTGAACTCAGTCAGTTTGACCATTGCCTCAATGCCATGCTCTTGATTTCTTATATTGCCCTCAGGCAGAGTGATGAGGTGGGGGTCGTCGGTTTTGGGGGAGTGCAGCGCTGGCTCAAGCCGGTCAAAGGACCGTCATCCATGCCGAAGATTTTGAATCATCTCTACGATTACGAGACCACCACCCAGCCGAGCGATTTTGGTGAAGCCGCAGAGCGGGTCATGGCCTGTCAAAAGCGCCGATCACTGGTCATCCTGCTGACCAATCTGCGGACGGAAGACTCGGCCGACCTGATCAAAGCCGTGCGGGTCATGCAGAAGCGCCATGTCGTGCTTGTGGCCACGTTAAAAGAAGCCGAGATGGAAGCCCGCACCAGCCAGCCCATCAGCAGCCTCAATGACGCCCTGACCTATGGGGCCCTCAGCAACTACCTCCAACAGCGCCAGCAGCTCTTGGAGCAGCTGCGTGCCCACCGCATTTTCACCGTCGATGAGACCGCTCAACATTTAGCCGTAGCGCTGGCGAATAAGTACTTGGATGTAAAAGCTGGCGGGTTGCTTTAAGCACCGCCCAGCCTTGACTCTGTGCCCAGCCTCTTTCAATCATTCATTATTCATGCCGACCATTCCGATCCTCATGCCTCAGCTCGGCGAGTCTATTGCCGAAGCCACTCTCGTGCGCGTCCTTGTCGAGCCAGGTGCTCTCGTCGAACCAGGTGCTGATCTCTTTGAAGTGGAAACCAACAAAGCTTCCATGGCTGTCGGTTCTCCCTGCGCTGGTCGTATCGTCCAAGTCACGGGGAAAGTACAAACGAGTTACGCCGTCGGCAGCAATCTCGCCACGTTTGAGATTTCTGCCGAAGATGCGCTAGCTCTAGGCTTCAGTGAATCTGGGTCCCCAGCATCGGTCCCGGCTGTAAGTGCCCCCAAGGCCACGGAATCTCTGCATTTTCATTTCAGTGAAGAGGATCACATCACCTCTTATCAGCCCAAGGTCGAGCCTGTCGTCGGCGGCTTGCCGGTTCCAGCAGGAGCCACCGGCGCTAGCTACATTTCTCCCCGCATGAGAGCTCGAATGACTGAACTCGGCCTTAACGCCTCAGACCTTGCCGGTATCGCCGGAACAGGGGCTGGCGGACGTGTCACGGTCGAGGACTTTGAAAGTTTTCTGCGCAGTCTGGAGCAGCACCGCCTGACTCCAGCTTCCCCCATGCGCATCGCCGTGGCAGACTCGATGCGCCGCAGTTGGAGCCGCCCCTTGGCCACGGTGGGCAGCCCTGTCATGCTGGATGCTCTGTTGGCGCATCGCCGAAAAACAGATCCCAAAGCGGGTCCCGCCCTTTACGCGATCCGTGCCCTCGCCATTGCCCTCGCCGAAAATACGGCGGTTGCAGGTCGCCTCGTCGGCAATCGCATCGTGCATCCGCAGGCCATCGACATCGGTTTCGCGGTCGAAGTGGAAGACGGCGTGCTCGTCCCCGTGCTTCGTGAGGTGGATAAGACGCCGCTGGTCAAGCTGGTGCCTGCTTACAACAAGCTCGTTGAACAAGCCCGCGCGCGTCGGTTGCCGCATGATCCCAAGCACCCAGGCATTGCGACGGTGACAAACTTTGGCACCTTTGGCATTGTCTGGGCTACCCCGATTCCGCTACCTGAACAGAACCTTGTGCTCGGCCTTGGGGCCGGCAGCAAAGTCCCGCACTGGAGTGACGAAGTGAATCAATTCATCCCTGTCACCGAAGCGGAACTGACTCTCAGCTTTGACCACCGTACTCTCGATGGTGGGGGCGCTGGGCGCTTGCTGGCGCGTGTGGCCAAGTTACTGCAAGAGCCTGAAAAACTTTAATCGGCGCTCATGTCCTTTCGCCTCGAAATGCTGCAAGTCGCTAGGCTGGCGCCCAAAATCCTCGGTGAGTCCGCTGAGCTCGTGGCAGACTTTCTCAGCTCTCGATTGCATCCTGACGGTGGCTTCATGGATCGTGCCGATCGGCCTGATCTTTATTACAGTGTCTTTGGCATGGAGGGCCTCGTCGCTTTGCAGAAAACGCTGCCTCATGAGTCCATGCGGCACTGGCTGAGCAGCTACGGAGCGGGGGAGGATCTCGACTTTGTGCATCTCTGCTGCCTCGCCCGCTGCTGGGCAGGATTGGGTGGCGGACTCAGTGCCGAACAAAAAGAACGACTCACACAGCGGCTGGAAAACTGGCGCACACCCGATGGGGGTTACCACCAGTCACCGGGCCGGAAAAACGGCAGCGCCTACGGTTGTCTCATTGCCTTTGGAGCCTATCAAGATCTCGACATGCTACCGCCAGATGCCATCCGCATCGCCAGTTGCATGGATCGTCTGGAGACGCCTGACGGAGCCTGGTCCAATGAGCCCGGACTTACTTTAGGCTCTACTACCGCCACTTCCGCCATGCTGTCACTTTATCGACACATGCAACTACCCGCCCCCGCTGCGGGAATCGACTGGCTCGTTCGCCAATGCTTGCCCACAGGTGGCTTCCTCGCCGTTCCTGGAGCGCCACTGCCTGACTTGCTTTCCACAGCTGTCGCCCTGCACGCCCTCTCGAATCACCCTGAAGCGATTGCTCGTGTCAAAGAGCCCTGCCTCGACTTCATCGACTCCCTTTGGAGCGCTGCCGGCGGCTTTCATGGCAACTGGGCCGATGACACGCTCGATCCCGAGTACACCTATTATGGCCTGCTAGCGCTGGGGCATCTGGCGCTTTAGAATTTGTCATGCCCGACACCGCTGTCCCACTCCTTGAAACGACCGTTGATGGTGCCAAGACCACGCGCTGGGTCATGGAGGCTGGGGATTGTCGGGCGCTGGCGGTGCATCGCATTGCGCGTTTGGGTATTGATCAGGCAGTGGCTCCTTATGAGCGAGTGAGACTGGCACCCAGTGGCAGTTTTTTCATGATTGTGCTGAAGGGCTCGGGTCGTGTCTTGTTGGATGGTCGCTGGCAGACCGTCAGCGCGGGTTGGGCCTGCATGGCTCCGCCGCGTGTGCCGAATGCCTTTCATGCTTTGCCACGGCAAAGCTGGCATTTCCTCTGGATGCGTTATGATGAGCCGAGTTTTGTTTCCCCCCAAGTCAGTGCGACCTCGCCCCTGAAAGTGAAGGTGGATGTCCATCAGCTTCAGCGCATTTGGGAAGGGCTGCGTGGAGAATGGGATTCAGCCCGCGATCCTCAGGCCTTGCATCACTGGATCGAGCTGGTGCATCATCACACGCGACGGTTATCGGAACCTTGGCGGCGTGACGAACGCTTGCGTTTGCTTTGGGAAGAGGTGCAATCTCGCTTGGTCGAAGATTGGACACTGAAAGCCCTGGCTCATGCCGCGCATGTCAGTGAGGAGCACTTCCGACGGCTCTGCTGGAAGGAGCTTGGGCGCAGCCCCATGGCCCATCTGACTTCGTTACGCATGCAGGCGGCTCAAAGCTTGCTGGTCAGCACTAAAGACAAGCAGGAGACCATTGCCATCTTGGTTGGGTATCGCAGCCCGATTGCCTTTGCCCGCGCTTTCAAGCGCTGGGTCGGCTGTCATCCTTCTGAGTATCGGGCGCGCAGTTGAGGCGGCGCGCCGCCGAAGGTGGGTTTTAGTCAGCTTGTAGTGGACGCTTTCTGCGGAATCTGATGCAATCATCACGTTCTATTTGCCACCATGCGCTTCCTCCTCGTTCTATCGCTCTTCTCGGCTCTTTCTCAAGCCGCGCCGGTTTCACTCTTCGATGGCAAAACGCTCGACGGATGGGACTACGATCCCGCTATGTGGCGTGTGGAGGATGGTGTGATCACTGGCGGTTCAACCACGGAGAAGATCAAGAAGAACGATTTCATCAGCAGCAAGAAGAGTTATCAAAACTTTGAACTGAAGCTCAAAATCAAAGTCAGCGGCGATCCGAAGACGGGCCTTATCAACAGCGGTATCCAAATCCACTCGGTCCGTGATGGCAGCGCCATGAGCGGTTATCAGGTGGATTGCGGTGCAGGCTGGTTTGGTAAAATCTACGATGAGCACCGCCGCAATAAAGTCATCTGGGCACCCAAACCCGAGCAGCAGGCCGCGCTCGACAAGGCCATCGACGTCTTCGGCTGGAACGAATACCGCATCCGCGCCGAAGGGCCGCGTATCCAGACTTGGATCAATGGCGTCCACTGCATGGACTACACCGAGACCGATCCTAATATCGCGCTCGATGGCCACATTGCCCCACAAGTGCACAGCGGCGGTGTTTGTCTGGTGCAGGTCAAAGAGGTTACGATTGAAGAACTGCCCGCGACGCCTGGCGTGCCGACTTGGAAAACCGTCAAAAAAGTCGATCACGCCCATCCGGTGA
>CAMBPS010000056.1 GCA_945869675.1 Prosthecobacter debontii
CGGTTCAGGAGTTTCGTCGTGAATAGCAACTCGGTGGCCTCTTCCGGCCTGCATTCCGTAGGTGGCACCAGGGCCATTTCCCCAATCCACCTGGAAGCCATCGTGGCTATAAAAAGTGTCCCTAGCGTAACTGTAGACATTCTCACTTACGCTAGACCAATCATAACCTGCAGCTGTTATTCGTTCACTAATAGTCGATTCGTTTCTTCCCGTGTGTGTCTGAGTCGCTGTATCAAACAGAAACTGTGTGTGCAAACGGGCCGCATCTGTCAGCTTTTTGTTCATGGCCAAAGGCGGACGTGGAACGAGTGCAGCAAACTCATTTTTTAAAACATCTAAATCAACATTGAACTGTTTCAAAGCACTCTGCACATCAGGATCAGTCGATGTTGCCAGTCGAAGGCCCTCAGCAGTCGGATTAGCTCGAGCACGATTGATCAGTTCCAAATACAATTGTTCGTCATCCGTTGGCTGGCCGATGGAGTATAGCGTTGGTTGCGTTGCCTGAATCTGGAAATTAAATTTAGCTACTTTGGGTCGCACATCCCGATGAATCCTTGCCGGAGGGTTGGGTGGCGTCATCGTCAAATGTTGCGCCTGAACCGAAGCTGTTGCTGCCATTAGTAATCCGTATTGAATAAATAAGTTCATCGTGGTTAATCACTAATCTAACTGGATGTGTCCAAATAGTTCAATAGACAGTATTGAGACGCAATTTCTCAAATACGCGAAATCCTGCTTTCAATTGCGGGTCATCTTGGCAACATCTATGAACTCCCTTTTCCTCACATGGTACAAGACATCGCCACCCTCGCGCAATCTCTCAGCATCTCAGATGAGCACCTTACCTTCTATGGTCGGGACAAGGCAAAAGTGTCCCTTAAAGCGCTCCAGAGCCGACCGCAGCAGGGAAAGCTCATTCTTGTTTCAGCCATCACGCCGACTCCTGCGGGCGAGGGAAAAACGACTGTATCGATTGGCTTAGCACAGGGCCTAAAAAAAATCGGACAACGTGTGGCATTGGCCTTGCGCCAGCCTTCCATGGGCCCGGTTTTTGGTCGTAAAGGAGGGGCCACTGGCGGCGGCAAAAGCACGGTCCAGCCTTCGGAATCGATTAACCTGCACTTCACGGGTGATTTTCATGCGATCACCAGTGCGCACAATTTATTGAGCTCCGTTCTGGATAACCAGCTTTTTAATCAACAGACACGGCTCAGCCCCAGCGGGCTGCTTTGGAAACGTGTTCTGGATGTGAATGACCGCGCTCTTCGCAGTCTCAGGACCAGTGTCGGGAAATCTACCGAACGCGCTTCCGGCTTTGACATCACGGCGGCCTCTGAGGTCATGGCCATTCTTTGCCTCTCAGAATCACTGGCGGATCTGCGCACACGCCTCGACCGCATCGTCACGGGCTTCACACCTGAAGGGGAGCCTGTCTTAGCCAAGGAAGCCAAAGTAACTGGGGCTCTGATGGCTCTTCTGCGTGATGCCATGCAGCCGAATCTCGTCCAATCAGTGGAAGGCGTGCCCGCTTTCCTGCATGGCGGACCTTTTGCCAACATCGCTCATGGTTGCAATTCCGTCTTGGCCACTCGCATGGCTCTGGCTCACGCTGATTATGCAGTAACCGAGGCTGGTTTTGCTTTTGATCTAGGTGGAGAAAAATTCATGCACATCAAGTGCCGTCAGTCAGGCCTGCAGCCTGAGGCCATCGTCATCGTGGCCACTCTGCGGGCCTTGAAAATGCATGGTGGCATAGCACTAGACGCACTGACTCAGCCCGACCCAGCCGCCATCTCGCGCGGCCTCGAAAATTTGGCAGCACATCTGGATAGCGCCGCCCAATTCGAGCGACCGGTCATTGTGGCAATCAATCAATTCCTCAATGACAGTTCTGAGGAGATGGCCATCGTCCATGATTTCTGTCAAGCTCGTGGCGTGCCATGCGCAATCGCCAATGTTTTTGGGGAAGGTGGAGACGGGGCCACCACGCTGGCTGAAACGGTGCTAGCTGCGTTAGCAAAAGAGTCCACACCCCTACCGTTTCTCTATCAACCAAAAGACAGTGTGGAGCAAAAGCTCACCGCCATCGCCAAGCGGATTTACGGTGCGGACGGTGTTACGATGACAGACGTGGCCAAAGCGAAGTTTGCTCTTTTTGAAAAGAGCGGTTTCGGCCACCTACCGCTCTGTATGGCTAAAACGCAGAACTCATTATCCGAGGACGCTACAAAACTCGGCCGGCCGCGTGACTTCGACATCACAGTGCGCGACTTTGAGATTGCCAATGGCGCAGGCTTCCTAGTAGCGCTGACTGGCACCATGATGCGTATGCCAGCTCTCCCAAAAGCTCCGGCAGCAGAGCGCATCCAAGTCAGCGAAGAAGGTGTGATCAGTGGGATTTGAATTTGCACATGCGGCACTCCCGTTTAGTAGCCGAGCGTGCAAACAGCCTTCGTCCTCGGCGCAGGTCTCGGAGAGCGGCTGCGTCCGCTGACAGACCAGCTCCCTAAACCTCTTATTCCGGTCTTCCATCGGCCGCTCATCACCTATGCCTTTGATCATCTGATGGCAGCGGGGATCAGCGAGTTTGTGGTGAATACTCACCATCTGCCAGCCGAGTATGATCGCGCTTTCCCAACAGGAACCTATCGAGGAGCACGCATTTCTTTTCGAGATGAATCTCCTGTGCGTCTCGAAACGGCGGGCGGAATCGCAAACGTGCGTGATCTTTTAGGCAATGAGTCATTCATCGTCTACAATGGTGATATTCTCACCAATCTGCCGCTAGCCCCCCTAATTCAAGCTCATGAGGCAGAAGGAAATCTAGTCACCCTGGCGTTGCGCAGCAGCGGCCCGGCGCTGCACATCGCTTACGATGAGGCCAACGGTCGGATCACCGATATTCGAAACAAACTAGGCACAGGCAATGAAGGCACACATTTGTTCACGGGGATCTACATGTGCAGTCCGCAGTTCCTCGATTGGCTGACGCCTGGCAAAGTGGAGTCAGTCATTCCCATCTTTCTGAAGATGATCGAGCAAGGAGCAGGTCTGGGCGGTGTCGTCTTGGATGAGGGCCACTGGTGGGATCTCGGCAGCCGCACTGCCTATCTGGATGCGCATCAAGACCTTCACTTAAAGGAGGAAACGACGAATGCCATCTCTGCGGGCGCTCACATTGATACAAGCGCTATCCTGACTGGACTCAATGTGATCGGTGACAATGCCATTGTCGAAAAAGGAGCCGAAATCGAAGCATGCATTCTCTGGCCCGGTGCCCACATCACCGCAGGTTCACGACTTAAACGCTGCATTGTACGCGCAGGAATCAGGGCATTTGGCAGCCATGAGTCTGTAGACTTGTGAGAAAGTCTTTTGCCCACTGGATTTCCACTTTAGAGTAAATTTCTTCCATGCCACCCGAACAAGAGGCCCTACTCATCCTGACGCGTCAGCAATTTCCTGCACTGAAAGACGTGCCCTGCGAGGTAGAGGCCATCGTTAAGGGTGGATCCGACCGCCATTTCTATCGTTTTATTTGGTCCGCAGATGAGCATCCCCCAATGGTGCTGATGGTTTACACTCTAGCACGAAGAGATAATCCCAAGTTCGTCCCTTCGACACATCGACTAGCAGCCCTCGGCGTCAATGTGCCGGCAATCTATGCCTTTGATGAAGACCGCCTTTTTGTGTGGCTGCAGGATTTAGGTCGTGACGATCTGCATGCTCATCATGAAGAGTCTTGGGACTTGCGCCGTCCTTTGTATGAAGCGACCCTCAGGGAGGCCGCCAAAATTCATTCCGTGGCTGAATCTAGCCTCACGACCGCCGAAGTGGCTGAGATGGAGCCAGCGTTTAATGAGGGTATGTATGAGTGGGAACAGAACTACTTCATTGAGCACTTCGTTAGCGGCTTCTTAAACCGTAGCGTGAAAGATCTGACCACCCCGCATGAGGCCTTAGCGCAATTACGCCAAAAACTAGGTCGACTCCCGCGCTGTCTTGTTCACCGTGATTTCCAGAGTCAAAATGTGATCATGCGTGACGGTGCAGCTTGGCTTGTGGATTATCAGGGCCTACGCCCTGGTCTGGCCGAGTATGATCTAGCCTCCTTACTTTTCGATCCCTATGTCAAAATTAGCCGCAGTGAGCGGGGCGAAATGCTAGCTTACTATGCAAATCTACGTGGACTCAATTTGGCAGATCTACATGAGATTTTCTATCTCTGTGCTGCCCAGAGGCTCATGCAGGCGTTAGGTGCCTATGCCAATCTCAGCCGCAATCTGGGTAAAACTCACTTTGAGCAGCATATTCCAGCTGGTGTCGCTAATCTGATCATGGTTTGTGAGGAGGCCCCCGAGCTAACACCGCTACTCTCACTTTTCATCTAAGCCATGCACGCCTTTATTCCGGCAGAGGGTAGTGAGTCATTCTTGATCGATGAGCTGAGTCGTTCTGGCATCTCAGCACGCGTTTTAAACTCATTCACCCTCACGGATCAACTTCCCGAACCCTCCATTCTTGCCTTTGCTCTTCAGACACTACCAAATGCAACGGTGGTCACAGGGGCTTCGATCAATGGATGGGCAGACCACATCATCGCAGCCATGCTTGTCGCTTTAAATGACGATCAACCGTGGCGTCTGCATCTTTGGCCCGCCTACGGCGAAGGCAAAGCTGGCCAACACCGCTGTGAACTCATCCTCGCCGCGCTCCCTGAACGACTCAAAAAACGCAGGCGTAGTCTATTGCGCTCTTGGCAAAAAGACTCCGTCATCACCCAGAGCGGAGAAGCCTTAGTCCAGGCTGTTCTAACAAGTCCCGAAACAGGGTTTGTTTCGGCTGCGCCGATCACTGAAGGATTGAGCGCGATCCTCTCGAATCACATCGCCGGATACATTCCCCATGCGGAGGATAAGGCTGCACCTTCACGTGCCTTTGCTAAAGTCGTCGAAGCCGAGCTCCGTCTAGGCCACCAGATCGAGCGCGGACAGACCTGTGTCGATCTCGGTGCCTCCCCAGGTAGTTGGAGCTATGTCGCCATTCAGCGTGGAGCGCATGTCACCGCCATCGATCGGTCTCCATTGCGCAATGATTTAATGCGCAGTCCGCGATTGAATTTCATTCAGGCTGACGCCTTTAAATTCAAGCCTGAAACACCAGTTGATTGGTTGATTTGCGACATCATCGCCGCACCACAACGCAGCATCGATTTACTTTTAGAGTGGTTGCGCGAAAAGCAGATGAAACGCTTCATTGTCACGCTCAAATTCAAAGGTAATGACGAGTATCATCTCATGGATCAACTCAAAAAAGATGCGCCACCACTATGCGCAGACTTCCGCCTTACACGGCTATGCGCCAACAAAAATGAAGTCACCGCATTTGGACTAACTGCGAAGTAACAACTGTTCATAAGCCGTCCTAGTCCACGCGCAGCATGGGGAATGTTACTTGCGCTCCTTTAATTCTAGATTTATACCGTCATTCCCTGAATCTACCAGGGCTTCGGGTCACACCCCGAAGATCTCCCATGTCAGAACACAAATCGTCAAACAGTTGGTCCCTTGCTCTCGTAGCATTGGGAGTGGTTTTCGGAGACATCGGCACAAGTCCGCTTTACGCTCTCAAAGAATGCCTCCATCACGCTAAACCCACACTTGGAGATCCGCTCGGCGTGCTCGGGCCGCTCTCACTGATGTTCTGGTCGTTGATCGTCATGGTCTGCTTTAAGTATCTAGGCTTCATCACACGGGCGACGAATCAGGGTGAAGGCGGCATGTTCGCGCTGCTCACACTTTTCCGTTCAGCCAAACGCGGCTTTAAACCACAGACGACTAAAGCCATCGTGCTCGTCGGCATCTTTGGTGCCTGCTTGCTCTATGGTGACGGCATGATCACTCCAGCGATCTCCGTGCTCTCTGCTGTCGAGGGCCTGGCACTGCTGGATGCTAAGCTCGGGACCGGACTCGCTCATTATGTCATTCCTATTTCTGCCGTCATCATTCTGGGCCTCTTTTTAGTTCAGCGACATGGCACCGCCACCATTGGCAAGGCCTTCGGTCCGATCATGGTTCTATGGTTCCTCACCTTAGCGGTCCTTGGAATCATCAATATCAGTAGGTATCCCGGCGTCTTTTCTGCACTTTCACCGCATCACGGGATCAGTTTCCTCATGCATCATGGACATGATAGCTTTGTGCTCATGGGGCTGGTCCTGCTTGCGGTCACTGGTTGTGAAGCCATGTATGCAGACATTGGGCACTTTGGCCGCCCACCCCTGGTCCGTAGCTGGTATGTCATCGTGCTTCCTGCACTCATGCTGAATTACCTTGGTCAAGGCGCGCTGGTGTTATCAGACGTAAATGCATCCCTTCAGCCTGGCTACCATCACTTCTTCAGTCTCGTGCCCGAGGTAGCCTTGATTCCTGTGATCTTGCTAGCTACAGCGGCCACCATCATTGCCTCCCAGGCCATGATTACTGGTGTCTACTCACTCACCCAACAGGCAGTACAACTCGGCTATTTGCCACGCCTAAAAATCATCCACACCAACCCCGATGTGCGTGGGCAGATCTACATGCCACAGGTCAACTATCTGCTCATGGTCTGCTGCTTGGCCCTTGTTTTCCATTTTAAATCCTCCACCAATCTTGCCGCAGCCTACGGTCTCTCTGTCGCTTTAGACATGACCTTTACGAGCCTGCTCTTTTTCCTCGTGGCCCGCGAAGTCTGGCAGTGGCCCCTTTGGAAAGCTGGTATTCCAGTCATCATCTTCCTCATCCCCGAAATGGGCTATGTGTCTGGCAGCCTGCTGAAATTCATGGCAGGCGCTTGGTTCCCACTCGTTATCGGTCTCACGATCTGGGTCATCATGAAGACTTGGACGGATGGCCGAGCCATCCTTTTCCAAGCCATGCAGCGTGGAAGATTGCCCGTGCAGTTCCTTGTCGATGAAATCAAAAAAGAGCGCATCATTCGAGTTCCCGGTGCCGCCGTTTTCATGTCAGCCAGTGCTGACGGCCTGCCACTAGCCCTCTTGCATCACTTAAAGCACAACAAAGCCCTGCATAGGCAAGTCATTTTGCTCACTGTCCGCTTCGAAGACTCCCCTTATATCGGTGATGAAACACGCCACACGGTCGAAGACTGCTGCGTTGAATTTTATCGTGTGATTCTACGCTATGGTTTCGCTGAGTCGCCACAGGTCTTTGACGACCTAGTCCAAGCATTGGCTCAAAAGACAAAGCTCAGCAAGAACGGTATCACCTTTTACCAGAGTCGCGAAGTCCTACTCACAAACGGCCCAGGGAAAATGGCTAAATGGCGCAAAAGACTCTTTGTGATGCTTTCTCGACTTTCACGACCCGCCACAGGCTACTTCGATCTGCCGCCACGTCAGGTCTGCGAGCTTGGCATTCAATTAGAAGTTTAATCCTTAGGACGCCGACGCTGCCAGAAGCGGCTTCGAATAAGATTGACAATCTGAAAAAATATCATTTTTCCGGAATATTAACCTTTCCAAATTAAATGAATAACTCTATTTTCCGTAACAAATAGAATCCGCATGACCACCGCACCCCGCGCTGGACAGTTACGTGAGCAAGGTCCTAGCACTGAGCTCTCCGCGGACTGTAACATCGCCGGAGCGGCGGCAGCCTAAGCTGCCTGACCGAGGGCGGCAGCTACTCTGGAATCATCACTCTATTCATCGGTTGCTTGCCATTCCTGCAAAAGCACTCATTTTGCTCCCCCTCTTTAACCCGACTGACCTGTGAGCCAATCCCATCCAACTGACGATCTCCGCGTGGCAGAGATCTTGCCGCTAATTCAGCCGGCACTTCTTATGCATGAGCTACCACTCAACGAAGCGGGTGCAGGCTTTGTGGTAAACGCGCGGAAGCAAGCCGAATCCATCCTCAATGGCACCGACGACAGACTGCTCGTCGTCACAGGCCCCTGCTCCATTCATGATCACAAATCAGCCTTGGAGTATGCGACATTAATCCAACAAGCACGTGAAAAATATAGCAAGGAACTGGAAATTTTCATGCGCGTCTATTTTGAGAAACCGCGCACCACTGTTGGCTGGAAAGGCTTCATCAATGATCCACATCTCAACGAAAGCTACGACATCAACGGTGGTCTACGCGAAGCACGTAGCCTTCTCATTGAACTCACCCGCATGGGCGTGCCTGTTGGCACCGAGTTTCTAGATGTCATCACCCCGCAATACATCGCAGATGTCGTCTCATGGGGAGCCATAGGAGCCCGCACCACTGAAAGTCAGGTGCATCGTCAGCTTTCCTCAGGTCTCTCCATGCCCGTGGGATTCAAAAACGGCACTGATGGTGGTATCCAGATCGCCCTAGATGCCATCCAGGCTGCTGCCGGTCAACATTGCTTCCTTTCGGTCACCAAAGACGGCGTCGCCGCCATCGTCAAAACTCGCGGCAACGAAGCCTGCCACGTCATTCTACGAGGAGGTAAAGCCGGAACGAACTTTGACTCCGCCTCTATCGACACCGTCATCGGACAACTCACCGCGCGCGGCCTTCCTGCTAGCGTCATGGTCGATTGCAGTCATGGCAACAGCCTCAAAGACTACCGCAAGCAACCTCTCGTGACGCAATCCTTAGCCGAGCAGCTCAGCAAAGGCAGTAAAGCGATTACAGGAGTGATGATTGAAAGCCATCTTGTCGAAGGACGTCAGGATGCCAAGCCCGGCCAAGCATTGACCTACGGCCAAAGCATTACGGATGCCTGCGTCAACTGGGCCAGCACCGAGACGATGCTCGACGAACTTGCTGCCGCAGTTCGTGCTCGTCGCGTTTAATTCTCATCTACCGCATGCTCACCACTTCCTCAGCTCAGAGTGCTATTCATAGGATGGCCAAAAGCCGCGTCCTTGTCATCGGTGATGTGATGTTAGACCACTTCATTTGGGGGGCCGTCCGCCGCATCTCACCTGAAGCTCCAGTTCCCATTGTCGAGGTTACCAAAGAAACCACCTTTCCTGGTGGAGCAGCTAATGTGGCACGCAACCTTTCCGCCTTTACCCCACATGCATTTCTTATGGGGCGCGTCGGGAAAGACAGCGCCGCGGTTGAACTCAAGCGCCTGTTGAATGAAGAGAACGTCAATACCGACCCGATGCTTGAAAGTACAACCCTGCCAACCATCGCTAAAACACGTATCATCGCACGCCAGCAGCACGTCGTTCGAGTGGATCGCGAAACCATTGAAAAACTATCTCCTGAAGAACTAGCCCTCATCTCAGAGCGACTCCAGACCATGCTGCCAGAACTAGATGGAGTGATCATCGAAGACTACGGCAAAGGTTTTGTGACCCAAGCCTTCGCAGACCAAGTGCTCGGTCTATGCAAAGCCGCAGGGAAGCTCGTCACCGTCGATCCGTCACCACGGAATCCACTCAGTTGGCATGGAGCCTCCTTGGTCAAACCTAATCGACTTGAAGCCTTCGCCGCCGCTGGCATTCAAGATCATCGTAGCCCGGGTCCACCACTGGAGGACAAACGCCTACTCGAGGTTGGCGAACAACTTTTGGATCAATGGGCCGTCGGCAAAGTGCTCGTCACGCTTGGTGAACTGGGCATGATTCTCTTTCAGCGTGACATCGCTCCTCATCACATCCCGACCCGTGCTCGTGAAGTGTATGACGTCTCCGGTGCAGGTGATACCGCCATCGCCTTCCTCACCCTTGCCCTAACTGCCGGCCTCAGTGCCGAAGAAGCCGCTGACCTCGCCAATCACGCCAGCGGTATCGTCGTTGGAAAACTCGGCACCGCACGAGTAATGAAAGACGAATTGCTTCAAGCCTTCGTAGATTAATTCTGTCATGACCGACTTTGCTTCCATGTTCCAAGGCCATCTTGACGGCCATCTTGCCACCCTCAAGCGTCTTGATGAATGCCGAGTTGCTCTCAGTTCCATTGCGGAAGCTTGGCTGACAGCTCTAAAAGCAGGCAAAAAAATAATCTTTTTTGGTAATGGTGGTAGCGCAGCAGATGCCCAGCACCTAGCCGCAGAGCTTGTGGTTCGCTATCGCATCAATCGCCGAGCCCTAGCAGCCATCGCGCTGACCACAGACACCTCCATCCTCACCGCACACAGCAATGACTACGGCTTTGAAACTGTCTTTGCTCGCCAGATAGAAGCACTTGCTCAACCTGGAGATGTCGTCGTTGGCATCTCCACATCAGGCACAAGCAAAAACGTCATCTCCGCCCTAAAATCTGCACGTGATCTAGGATGTGTCGTCGTTTGCTTTACAGGCCAAAATGGCGGCGAATGCGCCCAGCTATCACACCACGCCTACAGCGTGCCATCAACTGTCACCGCATACACACAAGAGTGCCATCTACTTGCCGGACATGTGCTCTGTGAGTTTGTGGAGACTGCGTTTGCTTAGGCTTTTGCGCGCATTTAGCGTTCAAATCAGTAGCAGCAACAGCCTTGGAAGTGCGCTCACTGAGAGCATTAACCAACGATTTGTATGAATCGATCCAGACCTATTATAGGCCTCCTTATTGCCATGCTGGGCATGGGGTATGTTTTACTTTCGCTACTACTTTCTACTGGTAATCAGTTAGGCAGCTTGTTCGGCTACTTATTAGTTGGCTCTATACTGCTAGGGGTTTGTAATCCTAAATCAGCGATCATGGTTTTACTTGTGGCCTGTGGCTACATTGATTTGGCGAAAAGGTTGCTTGTTGTTGCAGACAAAGTTTCATACACCGACCTAGCATTTGTGTTAGGAATCGCACCAGCACTGATGGCAGGAGCCACCATGGGTGTATTTTTACAAATAATTCAGGGGCGCATTCGGTTTGGAAAAACACAACTTCAAGCATTAGGCGTCATTATAATCACACTGATTTTGTCTTTGATTACCGCCAGAAGAGCCACTGGCGGAACGATGGCTGCATTGCAAGAAGTGGCTAACACGGCTGGATATGCCTGCTTTCTTTTGGTCATACCTTTATTGCACAGCAGCCTTGAGGATCAGGTTAAACTGATTCGCACAGTCTTACTCGCCTATTTACCGATACCCATCTACGGCATCTATCAGGCAGCTTTTGGATTAGCTGAGTATGAAATTGAATACCTCAAAACTGGGATGTCTATCTTAATCAAGCAGCTTCTCACAGGGGATGTTCGTCCATTTTCCACCCTCAATTCGCCTACTGCTTTAGGCGCTGTCTGTGGCATCATGGCGCTGCTAGCCTTTTTATCGGGACCGCTTGATGGCACACGAAAAAAGTTTCCTCACCCCCTACATTTTTTATTCGGATTAAGCTATGTTGGAGGGTTGTTAGCTTCTACTTCAAGAAGTGACTTTTTCATTCCATTACTAGGAGCGCTTGTCGCACTCACTGCCTTGAGCCCAACGGCGATTAGACTCTTTTATTTGATCGCAGGATCATGTTACATTGGACTCATCATGATTTCCGGTTGGCTTCAGGAACGCCTAGCTGACATTCAAATCTTTATCTCTACTTTAATGCCTCCTGAATTTGATTTTGTAGAACAGCTCACGCGAGTACAAACATTCAGTGATCGTTTAGAAGGTTTCCGCAACCTTGCGAGCAACCCTCAAGTTTGGAGCTTATTTGGCGTCACTAAAGAAGTGAGCGAATCCATCTACTCTCACGATCCTTTAACTCAATCCTTATTGGCCTACGGAGTCGTTCCAGTGACCCTTGTAATCCTGGTTTGCCTCGTGTTGTTGTCTCGCATTCACTCAGGGATTCTGCTAATTCAGGATCGAAGGGAACGCTGGATGGCAGCATTAGCGCTGGGAACCACCGCTGGAGTGGTAGCGACTTCAATGTTAAGCGGATCACGAACCTCTATTTTTCCCATAACTGTATTTATGTGGCTCATGCTAAGCATTGTTTGGGCACGCATCGTTGCACCAAAATCTGATCAAACTCAGATTAGTTCCGAAAAAAAGGACTCGATTATGCCTTCTTCAATGAATCACGAGACCCGATTGTATCGACCAACTCCCAGGAGTCGTTTTCAAAAGCGTCATCTCGCGGAATACCCCGTTTAAGTATCCATGACATCCGTCGTATTAGTGACCTGCCATGTGGTAAGATTAACCTGTGGAATTGGCACCACCATTTGGATTGGCCGTCAGCTTGGCAATGCAGGCTTTGGCACGCTCTCTTCTATCATGGCCTCCATAGGTCTAATCATGGCATTGTGTGATTTTGGATTGCCCTCTGCCCATGTGGTCATGGCTTCTCGTCACCATAAAAACCCGCAGCTCTGTACCCAAGCCGCCATCCTCATAATGACCGCACTTGGTTGCCTCGGGGCCATAGCCATTTGGGTTTTGAGTTACTGGTTTACCCAATCTATCACGTACCATGATGTTGCTCCCTACACACTGGTTTTCACGTTGCCTTTAATCCTTCAAGCTGGGCAATTGTACTTTTCAGGATTGCATGCCAAAGGGCTATCAGCGCAAGCCGCCGTCATTGGAACAAGCATTGTCGCCATAAGTTCGATCGTTCGTATTTCGGCAGCGATCTACGGCTCCACGCCTGGACAGCAATTAATGCTTATGGCCGCAGAAATGCTCATAGGCGCTTGCCTTGGCTGGGGCATGATTGGTTCAGTAATGATGGCAAGGATCAGAATCAAACGACTTTGGTGCATCAGTAGAAAACTAATTCAGCAAGCTTTTAAAACAGCACTTCAAGGCCAAGCCGAAACTTTTTTTTTAAAAGTAGAGCTCATTCTGCTTGGTGCATTTGGTCTTGTTGCCGTTGCTGGTGATTATGCTGCGGCTATGAAGCTCTTTGAAATCGCAGTGCAGTTGTCGATTTACTTATTGGTGCCGCTGACTCCCCGCTTGACCAGATTGATTCAAAATCATGAGCCATCTGCAAGCCAAGCTTTTATGGCTCAATCATTAGGCATGCTTGGAATCATCGGATGGATTTTGACGATTGGAATGATTGTAATAGGTCCATTAGCAACTAGTCTGCTCTACGGCCATTCGTTTTCGCAATCAGTCAATGCTATCATCCCACTGGCTTTAGCCTTGATACCCATGATCCTATTCCAATACAACTCCCGAGTTGCGTTAGTCATGGGGGGAACCAAAGAAAACATTTTGGCGCTGATTGGCATTGGTCTAATGAAAAGTGCCTTACTCGTAGCTATCTTTACCCTGATGAACAACGTGGCACTGATTGCGGTTGTCTTTTGTTTAGGCGCTTGGGCATTGTGGTTCATTTCAGCTTATGGAAACGAAAAATGTCGAGATTTAGCTCTTTATCAGGGAGGCGGGGTCTGGAAGTGGATGTTCTCAAGCCATGCGCGACAAAGGGTTATTCAATGGCTGAATGCATCTAGGCGCACAGGCGACATACTTCCCAACTAAAGATTCAACGTGTTGTAGCTATTTATGATATCAGAACGCATTCCGATTTACGCAGTAATCACGCCATCACATCGCGTGCTTTATGAGGAATTCTTTTTACCCTCTCTAAATCAAGACCATTTCGAATTACATGCTTTGGATTTAGAGCAGGAAGGAAAAGGTGAATTTCTAGCAGATGACTTTAAACAATGCATTTTATTCAAAGTGGAGCAGATCATTGCCTCGATTAAAAAGCATCAACAAAAAATCATCGTTTGGTCTGATGTCGATATTCAATTTTTTGGTCTCACCGCAACCAAGCTGCTTGCTCCATTTAAAAATGTTAAATTGTTGTTTGCCGTGCAGAGACTAGCACGCGGAAGGAACGATGTTTGTGGCGGCTTCTATGCACTCAGGTGCAATGAACAAACCCTGAGGTTTTTTGAAAACGTTCTCGATGCGACGATTCATGAGACAAACGGCAATGAACAGGATGCTCTCAATCTTTTGCTGCAAAAAGACAGCGCGCCTGAATGGGAGTTTTTAGGTCCTGAATTTTATGCTCGAACACACGGCGTCTGGATTCCACGAAACTCCGTCATACATCACGCCACATGCATTCTCCCAGGTGATGCCGTACGTCAGAAAGTCAATCTACTCCAAGGCCTGAATCAGTTCCATCAATGGTCAAACACTCGCCGACTTATCTTTCGCCTATCATCATTAGCAAAAGCGCTTCTGCGTAAGATCGGATTACGTTCGCTTTAATCATTATCAACATTATTCATGAAAAGCCCATACAACTCAGAATTTTATCACTCCTACATTGGTGAATCAGAAGCTTCTGCTGCAACAGTAGTCCCAAAAATTGTTGAACTCTTTAAACCGTGTTCGGTCATCGATATTGGCTGTGGTGTTGGCACTTGGTTAAAGGTATTCAAAGAGCACGGGGTACAACGCCTGCGGGGATTAGATGGCAGTTATGTCAAAGAAGTGGATTACCGTATCGACTGGTCTTGCTTCCGAGAGGCAAATCTTGAAAATCCAAGTCGTCCTGAAAATGAAAGTTTTGATTTAGCTATCTGTTTAGAGGTAGCTGAGCATATCACTCCAGATAAAGCCGACATCTTTGTCAATTTCCTTTCAGGATGTGCCGATGTGATCGTTTTTTCTGCAGCCATCCCCAATCAGGGAGGAACAGATCATCGTAATGAACAATGGCAGAGCTTTTGGGCCTCCAAATTTATCCAGCGCGGCTTCTATGCAACGAACCTTCTACGTTCGCAAATTTGGGGGAGCGATCAATGTGCCTATTATTATCAACAAAATATGATTCTTTACGTTAAGAAGGATTCACCCTGGATCGCTAAACATAGCGGAGCCCAATGGCAATCTGATCCAGACAATTGCCAAGTATTGGATGTCGTTCACCCAGCTAAGTGGCTACAGGCACATGACGACAGACAGCTCGGTTTAAAACGTATTCGTCGAGCCTTACCCAATGCGATTAAGATGGCCGTTGAAAGAAGGATCGGGCTTAGAAAGAACGTCGCTGATTAGCAACCACAGGAGTGAGTATGGCTAATCATTCTTTGCC
Organism: Prosthecobacter debontii; assembly: GCA_945869675.1. GTDB lineage: Bacteria > Verrucomicrobiota > Verrucomicrobiia > Verrucomicrobiales > Verrucomicrobiaceae > Prosthecobacter > Prosthecobacter debontii_A. Next base: position 15,000 of record CAMBPS010000056.1, read on the forward strand.
GAATTTACTGTGAAATTACTCATCGTTGACCCAAATATAAGCCTCTCCAGTCCTTCCATGAAGGGGGTGATCAGATCACTCCCCCATTTACGGGAAGCGGGTTTTGAGATCGAAGTTTGGTGTTGGCGGTGTGATGTTCAATTCGCCTGGCATAAAGTTTGTCTACTACCACAATTCGGTAATCATCGTATTGTTGGATCCTTTGTTTTTGCATGGATGGTTAGACTGAAGTCTTGGTGGACATTTCATGTTAAAAAGCAGAGACGACCTGATGTCATTTACAGCATTGCCGGTTATCTCGCAGACTGCGATGTTTGCCATGTCCATTTTTCTCCATTCGACTGGGAAAAGCGTCAGGCATTACTTGGTATTCATTCGCCCAGAGACTTCATAGAACGAATCATCAATCTATTGAGTCTTTATCAGGCACGTCAATTTTTACGCCATACGACTGCAAAAAGGGTCATCTGTGTTTCAGAAGCCGTAGCCAATGATGTCGCTCGTGAAAATCCGACCTTAAACATTCAGGTCCTTCCCAACTCCTATGATCCGAATCAATTTCATATCGGCGTTAGAGCCCAATATCGTGAAAAAATGCGACAGGATCTTGGCTATACGGAGAATCACCAAGTCTTTATTTTTGTGAGCACTGGCCACTACCGCAGAAAAGGTTTCTTTCTGGCAGTGGAGGCCGTCAAGAAACTGCAAAGCAGTCATCCTGACATCCGCTTACTCGCTATAGGGGGCACCCAAGAAAGACTGCGCAGTCTTCAAGATCAACTGGGAGAAACTTTTGAATGGCTGAAATTCACCGGCACCGTGCCTGATGTGGAACGGTATTTTGCTGCTGCTGATGGCTTTTTATTTCCCTCATACTCAGAAGCTTTTGCACTCGTTGAAGTGGAGGCCGCCGCTTGTGGATTACCTTTATTTTTGACCCCTCATCATGGCTCAGAGATGATTCTGGAAGATCGTATAAACGGCCGCCACATAGGCTTTGATGTTGATTCCATTTGCACAGTTCTGCGGGACTTTATTGAGAAAAAGTGGGTGCCACAACCTGGTGTTTATTTGAAAAAGGCGCTGGATGTTCACGCCTATGCAGAAAATCTCACTTTCATCCTATCCACTGCAGCTCCAGTCAAAAAGGAGGTTTTAAATGAAGCTTCAGACACCTGATCAAAAGCCTAGTTTGCTAATGATCGGGCACATGTACGCGACAGCATTTAATCGAAGGAAATTAAATCCTTTAGCAGCGTTTTTTAAAATCACCTGTGTCACTTGGGATCTTGGTTCAGGCACTCTTTTTGGTCGGCCTTTGGCTGAATTTGAACAGGAAGATCATCTGCCTGAATACCAGCTGATACGTCTCCCTAGATGGCCGCGGGAATCTACTCACACTAGGTATTTTCATTCGTTTTTAAGTGATGTATTAACGAAACAGCACTTTGATCTTATTTTGGTTGATAGCGAACCCTGGAGTTTCATTCGTTGGCAAACTTGGGCATTAGCTCGCCTGATTCAGCCAAAATGTCTTTTCGGAGAATTCAGTTGGGAGAATATTGAGCGTCCTGGATTAAAGGGAGGAATCCTCTCCATAATCTATCGTTTAGCTGCAAAAACACATGATTTCTCAATCTCAGGCAATGCTGCATGTAGAAAGATTTTTTTGAAGTACGGGGCAAAACCAGAAACAAATCTTATTGCTGCCCAACTCGGTGTAGAAAGTCGCGAGTTTCGGTCCGCAGATTCTGATGAAAAAGTCAAACTCCGTTGCGAACTAGAATTGCCTACCAATGCATTCTTAATAGGCTATTGCGGTCGTCTGACTGATTCAAAAGGATTACCTGAACTCATCTTAGCAGCAGAGCATTTACGCTCCTGTTATCCGAATAAGCTCATTCATCTAGCGATGCTCGGTCATGGTGATATGTCTGAGAAATTAGTCATTTATGCTGCGTCCAACCCTTGGCTTCATGTATTGAAGCCTCGTCCTCATCGAGACGTCGCGATCTTTATGCGTAGTCTCGATCTATTTGTTTTGGCAAGTAAACCTGTCTCTTCGGGTCCTGATCTTTGGGAGGAACAGTTTGGTCACGTTCTAATCGAGGCTATGGCTGCCGGCGTGCCAACTCTTGGGTCCTCGTCAGGTGCCATTCCTGAAGTGATTGGAATGCCTGAAGCCATTTTTGCCCACTCCAACCTTCAGTCTTTAATCACTATAATGACACGTTGGCTTCAAAATGATCATGAGTTAAGAGCTCTTGCCGACCATCAGCGTCAGCGCACACTCTCGTTGTATAGTCATGAGTCTTTAGCCCAAATTTGGGCTGATTTTTTGCTATCCCAATTGAACGCCTCCAAAAGAGTTCTGAACAATAAAGCTACCGACTGCCTGCCTTAATGATACGTAGTATTGATTCCCTTAGAAGACGTTTTCGCGACTCTCTACCTCCTTCATTGGGCATGTGCTTCACGCTCAGAGCCAATCCTTTCTTGGGCCTATTATTCCTTCTTCTAAGAAGGCGCTTTCACCTCGATGGGATGATTTTTCAGGTGCCTTTACGTCATCAGACTTTGAGCTCACTGGCAACTTACTGGTTTAATGATTATGAGCTACCAGAACGAAAATTTTGCTCAAAATTTCTGAGAGCTACGGACCGTGTATGCGAGCTTGGTGGTTGTCTGGGCATCGTATCGATGATCATCAACTCTAAGCTCAATACGCCCACTGAACATCTAGTGATCGAAGCTAACCCGACTTTGATTCCCTATCTTCATTCAAATCGAAATTACAACGGCGGTCAGTTTAAAATCTTGAACCGAGCTATTGGAGACGGCGAGTCCTTGTATCTCGACATTGAAGACGGCGTTCTGACTTCTACCCTTAGTGAACGCAGTGGCCATACAACTGTAACGGTTCAAGGTTGCACCACTGATTCTCTTTTCAAAGATTATGGACCATTTGATGCCCTAGTCATGGATATTGAAGGGGCTGAAACGCAGGTTCTACTGGGTAGTTGTCAGTCTTGGAAATCTGTCAGAGTTATCATTGCCGAAATGCATCCGAGCATCATCGGCGAACACGCCTATCTTGAAGCCCAATCGAAACTGATTGAAGCTAATTTTAAATTTATGGCAAGCCACATAGGAGAACCTCATGTGGTCGAAGTTTGGGAAAAAGCTTCTGATGATGGAAATGGATAATCAAGCCCCCCAATCCACATCTGTTGTTTGGCTTCCTGCTTCTCCATCAGAAGGCTGGGCCTCAATGGATCGATATTGGAGGGAGTTAGATGCCATTGTCTACTCTTCTCATTTTGATGATTTACGGTTTAGTTGCGCTTTACCAAACTCACCACCTTCGAAAACGATTAAGGCCTCTCGAGTCTCGCGGTTTTTTGAAAAGTATGTGGCTTATCCGGCCCGAGCACGAGTTCAGAATGCTCAGATCGCTCACATTCTAGATCATAGTTACTCGCATTTGATCGGTTCGCTGCCACAGAAAACTCGAAAAGTTGTTACCGTCTTTGATCTAGTTCCCCTTGAGGATTCCGGAAGCTTAACAAAATCACAGATAGAGCGTTTTCGAAGCACCGTGACGCATCTTCAGAAGGCCGATCACCTCATCTCCATTTCAGAAGAGACAAAACGTAAGTTGCAAATTCTTTTAGATATCTCAGCGGACAAGATATCTGTTGCCGTTCCGGGAATGGATTTTTGCCTTTTCCAAAAACCTGTCGAAAAGACGAATGCCGTTCACAGTCGTTTATCAAATCTTCCACCCATCATCTTTTCAATAGGTTCGACAGCAAGCCGAAAAAATCTTTCCTCCTTGCCTAAAATCTTTTGCAAAATGCAACCCACGTTCAGAAACAACGGTTGCTGCTTCGTCCGCGCTGGTGAGTACCTTCCGGAGTCATTGAAAAATGAGATTATTTCCATTACTGGAGAGACTAGATTTTTAGAACTGGGTCCTCTTTTTGGGGATGATCTGATTGCTGCTTATCAATCGGCAAAAGTGCTTATTTTTCCATCAACTCTTGAAGGATTAACTTTTGTAATCCCCGAAGCGATGGCTTCAGGCTGTCCTGTGGTAACAAACACGCTGACCGCCAACCCAGAGGCCGGGGGCACAGCTGCTGTATATTACACCGAAGGTGACTATGCGATGGCCGCATTGCAATTAACCAATATCCTAACACAGCCTGAACTTCACTCAAAAGCAAAAGCTGAAGGCATCGAGCGCGCACGGGCTATGACTTGGTCTCATCATTTTGAAACTGTGCTGAGGGTTTATCGCAAACTGGGTCTTCAATTGAAGAATTGCTAACTTCGGGATGTCTTTTTTTCCTATCATTACTGCTCGTCACTTTGCCGTGACTCTCACGTCAGGTTTTATCTGTTTGCTACTTTTGATGCTCTTACAGGACTATGCAGCGGGGTATGGTGACTTTCGCCGCACCTTGATGGAAGAGCTTTTGATGCGATGGAAGGATCCCACATGGCAACATGGTCTTCTGGCCCCGTTCATTGCTGGGTGGTTGGTGTTTCGTCAAAAGGACAAGCTAGTCGCTCTGCCACTTAAACCTAGTCTAGCAGGCTTGTTTGCTATGCTTTTCGCCCTCTTCGCCTATTACGGCGGGTATAAAGCTAACAATTATTACATGGGTGCTTTTGCGATTCAGCTGTTTCTAGCGGGTTTCGTTCTTTACTCGCTTGGATGGCACCATATGCGCTCACTGATATTCCCATGGCTAATGCTTTGCTTCATGTGGCCACTCGTTTTTCTTGAAGATGGACTCTCCTATCGACTGCGAGTTCTTATGGTGGAGAGCGTTACCTTCGTTCTGAATGGCATTGGTCTTGAGACCTTACGGACTGGAACTGGACTCATCTCAGCGGCTAATGCACATCATGCAATGGGTGAGCTTTTCAGTCTACAGGTCGATGGGCCTTGCAGCGGAATGAGATCTCTTTTTGCCCTTGTGATGGTGTCCGCGCTTTTTGGCTACTTTAGTCAACGCAGCCTGCAGCGGCGGCTTTTTCTTTTTTGTAGTGCGTTCCCTTTAGCGGTGTTCGCTAACATGGCGCGTATTTTTATTCTGATTGGCGGCTCGATGCTCTTTGGACAGGACTTTGCGGTCGGCAATGAGGCTCAGGAGGTGAGCACATTTCATTTCATTTCAGGGATCACTGTGTATCTCGTTGCACTGGCAGGTCTTCAAAGCATCTCCACATTGATAAACCGATTCCTCGAAAGAAGTTCACCCAACTCGCCTGCTCTTAGCGCTCCGCCAAACTTAATCGATTTTACGAAAGGTTCGATCAGGCAGGCTATTGTCACCGTTCTACTTGCCCTTTTAACTCTATCCGCATGTCGGTTCTCACCAACTATTCATGCAGGTGAATCAGCGGGCGTCATTATGGAACTCCCCAGTAGTGTGGGACGCTTCATTGGAGATGAACTGGAGCCTGATAAGATCGAGAAAGAACTCCTGCCAACGGACACACAATTGATCAAAATGCGCTATCTCACCCCAGACAAAAATCCTGAAGCCTGCGACATGGCCAATGTAACCATCGTTCTATCTGGTGCGGAACGGCGGAGCATTCATCGTCCTGAAGTCTGCCTAGATGGCCAAGGTTGGACTTTGCTCGATGCTCATGTTATCCCCGTGGAAATTAGTCCTGGAAAGGTTTTAGAAGTGAAGGATCTGCACATCTCAAGAGAGATTGTTCGACCGGATCAATCTAAAACTACCTTAAGCGCTCATTATCTCTACTGGTTCGTTGGCACTGATGTAACAACTCCCAGTAATTTTACAAGAATATGGTTAACTAATTGGGACAACATTGCCCGTAATGTCAATCACCGTTGGGCCTATCCAAGTGTTACCGTCTGGGTCACAGATAATCTGGATCCAAATGAATCTAGGCAACGCAAACGGTCGTCTACCGAATCTGTAAAACTCGCCACCGAACTGATTCGCGAGCTTGTACCCAAATTTCAAAGGCAATTTAAGCTGTGAGCACACTTCATCCTGACGAGCGCACCGAGCGCTTCGATGATGATATGATTTTATTTATCGACCTCTTGCGGGGATTCGCGGCGATCATGGTTATGTTCGGCCATGCTTTGGATTTAAGCATAGCTTCAACCTTCAGCTGGGATCTTCATGATAATCTGCCATTCTGGTGCTTCATCCGGTCTTCGATCGGCAATGGTATTTTCTGGGTCTGGTGCTTTTTTATCATTTCAGGGATGTGTATTCATCAATCCATTGCCCGCAGTATCGAGTCCAAGACCTTCCGCTGGCGTCATTATATCGTGGCCAGAATAACTCGAATCTATCCGCTATTTCTTCTCGGTTTAGTGCTAGCCTACTTCGCCTGGATTTTACCAGAGGATTGGGGTGGCCTTACCTCACGAAACAATCAACCTTGGCCTCAACTCATAGCCAGCTTGTTGAACCTCCAAATTTTCACATCTCCATTCCCTGCATTTGCAACTTCTTGGAGTTTGAGCTGTGAGGTCGTCTATTATGCTCTATGGCCTATCCTACTCATTTTCTTCCGCGGTAATGGTTCACGAGCAGCTCTTTTTGCGATTGTGTGTAGCTGCCTGTCTTTGGTTGTTATTGCTACGGCATGGCACTTTTCTGATCGTTTAAGCACTAGTGCCGCCTTGGATGGACTTTGGACAACGGCCATACTGTTCCCGCTTTGGACCGGTGGCGCTTGGCTCGCAGCTAACTGGAGAACTGCGCGCGCGCGCATGACGACAAGGCTGTGGGTGATCTCAATCCTCATTTGCCTAATGGCAGAAACTCTATTCGTGGTTCTCAAATTCTTTGTTTATCCAAGCTGGTCACTAAACACTCCTGCCTGGGTGGCCGCTCCTGGGCTTTTACTTTTCATGCGAGGAGCCTCACATTTTAAACTTTCTCAAAAACCTAGCTGGAAAGCAATAAGTGAATGGCTAGGAAGATTTAGCTATCCTTGCTACATTCTGCACATGCAACTGCTTCTCATTTTTCATCACTTTATGATTCAATGGTTGCCGAAATCTCTCACGAGTCAGCCCATTGTTTACACGCTGTGTTTGTTTTTACCGCTACTGATCATCATGGCAATCACTGGCCCTTGGCTGGAATCACGGATCATGGCCTGGCGATCGCAACTTTTGAAAAAGATCTGAATTATCCGGTTATCAATGTTACTAAAAAAACGTGCTTGTTTTTTGTACTTAGCCTCTTGGGCTCAGCACAGATTGTTGCTATCAACGGCATTGACCGCGATGGCTGCGGGGGAACTTATCAAATCAGTGATAGCGGTTATGATGACGGCACTTAGTGGTGAATGTGCGCCGAACCAATCCAAGGACAATTGGAGCCGGAAATGGTCAAGAAATGATCGCCGACTCGCTTGGTTTAGCTAAAGTCTGGCACAGACAAAATACAGAAAGGCTTTCTGATTACTCAGCAAATCCTGGCTTTTATACAACTGCCTACACTAGGCGACTCGGTATTTTCAGCTACGTGCTGGAACCCATCGGAAGTAAGTGCGCATGCATTGATCTCTGTCCGAAGCAGGCGATGCCCTATTAATTGCTTGTTCAGTCCTTGCTCGCATGCCCCGCAGATTTCATCAGGTGACTATGTAGAATGAATCACTGTGCTTAATTACCTCTGAGAATCTGATGAAACGGCTACGTGTCGAACTGCATTGCCATACCCTAGCCTCGAGTGATGGCGTCATCACGCCGGATGGGCTGTTAAAAGCTGCAAGTCTGCAAAAGTTAGACGCTATAGCCATTACCGATCATGATACCACCGAAGGTGCTGTTGAGTTTCAGCGTTGGTTCCATAAAAAAGGATCTTCGACCCAGATCATCATGGGTGAAGAACGAACCTTAACCAGTAAATGCCATGTAATCGGGCTGTTTTTAAAGCATCCCCTAGCCTCTACAGATGCAGCGATGGTCATGGAGGAGATTCACCAACAAGGTGGACTCGTTTTGGTTCCGCATCCTTGCCGAAAGAATGACGGGTTGCTAGGGCCGGGAGGTTTAGGAATGGCAGGCTTAGAACCAGCAGATGCTTTCGAGATTCACAACGCCAAAAGCAGTCAGGCAGACAATGACCAATCTCTACAGATCACGACCATAGCCAATCGCTGCTTTTTTGGAGGAAGTGACGCCCACTACGAAGCTGATGTCGGTCAATGCGTGAATGAGATCAAAACCTGCGGAAGTTTGGAAGAGACGGTGCGTGCTATGTTACGAAGAGAGACACCTTTCCGTATTCTCGCTAAGATTCAGAAACCAAGCAGTGGAGAGCGCCGCTATGCACCCGCCTACTATGCGGTGAAAAAATATGCATCGATTCCCAAGCCCTTACTGCCTTTGGCAAAGAAGGCTTACCGCTTTTACTGGAACCATCGGCATGGGGGTCGTCAGCATCAATTGACTGAGATCATCTGTTCAGAAACAGGCCTTTCAAAGGCTTAACTTAGGATGCATAAAAAATCCATTCGCAAGCTCGCACAACTTCATGGTTGGTGGGTTTATAAAAGTTTGCTGAAGAAAACTAGCCGCTTCACAGAAGATGAAAGGCAGGCTTGGATTCATCATCGACTAAAACAAACGCTTGTCCGTGCTTTTGAAGGAACGCGCTATTATGCAGAGGCTTTTGGCAAAATTGGATTCGATCCGCGCACAGACTTTCAGGGACCGCAGACCTTGATGGCTTTTCCCATCCTGACCAAAGACATCATTCGTGAACGCTTCGATGATTTGGTGGACACACGTTACCAGTATCTAAGTGCCTATGCTGAGACCAGTGGCACCACAGGCCAGCCGCTTCGCACGAAGCTGAACGAAAGCTTTATGGCCTTAGATTACGCTTGTATGTATCAAATGTGGACTCAAGCGGGTTACCGTTTCCGTGATCCATTTTTAGCACTGCGGAGTTATGTGCCGTCCCATGCAAACGAAGCTCTCTGGAAGCACGACAAGGCACAGAACACACTTTTCATGTCTGCTTACCATTTCTCACCAAGAAATGCAGAGGCATACATGAAGACCATTGCAGAATTTGAGCCGAAATTTATTCGTAGCTATCCATCATCCCTCATGGTGCTTGCGGATTACCTCGAGCGTTCGGGGCAAAGAATACCCTCAGTGCGTGGCCTTTTCACCGCTTCCGAGACTCTATCTGAGCATGAGCGCGAAATCATCGAGCGTGTCTTTGGCCCGATTCTCTTTGATTGGTATGGCATGACCGAGCCGACCCTTGTTGCCTTTGAAGGCAAGGACCATGACGGCCTCAACATTGTCTGGCAGTATGGACATGCTGAGTTCATTGCGGATTCAAACTTATCCGCGGGTGACTTTCGGCTCATCGCCACAAGTCTGGCCAACCCAGTGATGCCATTCATCCGCTATGATACAGGTGACATCGTTACCCGTCATGGATTAGAATCCACCGATACCCTATATCCTCGGCGTCTAGGCAGTGTCAAAGGACGAAAAGATGATCTCATACTCACCCCTGATGGGCGCCGGTTGCCTTCGGTAAATTTTTACTCTGTTTTCAGGTCAGCTCCCGGAGTCGTGCGTTTTCAAATTGTTCAATACGGCACATCCGACATTGTCGTGAACATCGAGACGACAGAAACAAACTTCGTGAGAAGTCCTGCCTATGACGACTTGCGAACAGAGCTTCGATCACGATTTGGCAATGAGATGACCGTCGAATATCGCCTCAACCTACCCTTCGAGAGCAGCCCTGATGGCAAGTGCCCCGTGGTGCTTCGTCGCCGGGCCAATAAAGCCATTGAGGAAAGAAAGGAGTATGCGCTTTCTTCTCAAGCCGCTTGGCAGTGGCATCGGCAAGGAAAGACTATCATGAAGCTTGATTGGAATGAGGCTGATGCATCGCCTACAGAAAAAGTTCGTCAAAAATTAACA
>CAMBPS010000057.1 GCA_945869675.1 Prosthecobacter debontii
TGAAGCTCTCAAGGCCTCCGGTGAAGACTTGGCTGAGTTTGCTCGGCGTGGCGCCAACATGTATTTGGAAATGGTCTTCCGTGACGGCTTTTATCATTCGGATCCGCATCCCGGTAATTTGATTTTGCTGCCTGGAAACGTCGTCGGTGTCGTGGATTGCGGACAGGTTGGTCGCATCGATGACGACTTGCGTGATGAAGTCGAGGCTCTGCTCCTCGGCATTGTCGAAAACGATGTTGAGCGAGTCACGGAACAAGTGCTGCGTCTGGGTTCCGTACCGCATGATTGTCCACAAGATCGGCTGCGTGCGGATCTGGATGATTTCATGGCGGACTTTGTGGGGCATCCCCTCAGCGACATCAATGTGGGTTCGGCGCTGAGTTCGTTGATTGAGATCATCCGCCGTTATCACATCACGTTGCCGCCGCCGCTGGCCATGCTGTTGAAAACCATCATCGTGCTGGAAGGCACCAGTCGTCGCTTTAGCCCAGAGGTGAGTTTGGCTGAGCTGATGCAGCCTTTCTGTCAGCGGATGTTGTTGCGTCGATTTGCTCCCAATCGCATCGTTCGTCGGGCTCGCCGAGCTTATCGTGATTGGGATCGTTTGATTGCGGCGCTGCCGCGTGATCTTGTCGATCTTTTGGCTAGGTTTCGCGACGGTTCACTGACCGTGCATCTCGATCATCGTCATCTTGATCCCATCGTGAATCGTTTGGTATTAGGCGTCCTCACCGCCGCCATCTTCCTGGGTTCATCGGAGCTTTGGAGTCGTGAGGCCAAACCCCTGCTCTGGGGTATTTCCATCTTCGGCGCCATCGGCTATCTTCTCAGCCTCTTCCTCGGCTGGCGTCTCATGCGCGCCATTCGGAAGTCGGGGAATATTAATTCAAAGGATTGAGTTTATCCATGCTTCTTGATCACCTGAATGAATTCGGGTAAATACGTCACAGCTTTCTTTTCACCCACTCCACGGATCTTTAAGGCTGCCTCGACACTCTTGGGTTTAAGACGGGTGAGGAACTCAAGCGTTTGATTGCTGAAGACGACATACGCTGGAACGCCTTCGGATTGGGCGATGGCGTTGCGGTGTTTCTTGAGCTTTTCAAACAGGGCGTCATCAAAGCCTAACTCATGTGTGGACACTTCGGCAGCGGTGAGTTGCGTGCCTGGTTTGGTGGGTTGAGATGCGGCAGGCGCGGTGCTGGGCCACATCATGCGGACATTGCCGCCACTGCGCATGACTTCGTTGCCTTTGATCGTCAGAGAGACGAGGGGATACTCGCCAGTGCTGGTTTCGATGAGGCCCTGTTTCTCTAACTCGCCGAACAAAGGATGCAGCGCGTTGGTGCCGATGCGCTTGAGCAATCCATAGGTCGTGAGCTTGTCCAAGCCTGCATCGATGATTTCCTTCGACTTGCTGCCGACGAGCATTTGAATGATGCGGCCTTTGCCAAAGCGCCCTTCCCACGAGCCATCGGCCTGCTTGGTGGACATGCGGGCGATGCCACTGAGGACTTGTCGGAGGATGACGACTTCTTCGGCATTGCCGTCGCGTACGGTCTGCACGCCACTGCGCTGACAGATGTCGCAGGTGCCACAGGGTTGGCTTTCGGTCTCGCCAAAGTAAGCGAGGATCTGCTCTTGCCTGCAACGCTGCTCGTCGTAGCAGAGGTCGATCATGGCTTTGAGCTTGCCGCGATCTCGGCGCTCTTTGTCGCGCAGGGCGGTTGCATCGAGCTTCAGGTGCCGTGCTAAAACGTTTGGCTGTAGCAAGCGTGTGCCGCGGATGCGCCGACCGGGGATGTCATAGCGCTCGATGTAGCCGGCACGGGAGAGATGGCCGAGGGCGGAGCTGACGGCCATGCTGTTTTTCAAGCCGGCATAGTCGGTGAGGTCATCAATGCTGGCCTCGACTTCGTAGTTGCTGTCGGCCTTGTTCAAAAGAGCCTGATAAATGCTGGTGATGACCTCGGCGGTGGGATTGGCGCCGTCGATGAAAAAGTCCTGCGTCTTGGTATCAGCGAAGTTAAAGAACAGCTCGCACCAGGAGGGTTCACCATCACGACCCGCGCGGCCTGCTTCTTGGTAATAGGCCTCCACACTGCCAGGGATGTCGTAATGCACAACGAATCGCACATCACTGCGGTCGATGCCCATGCCAAAGGCATTCGTGGCCACCGCGACGTCGTGTTTCTTGCTGATGAATTTGTTTTGTCGATCCTCACGCTCACTGTCATCGAGTCCGCCGTGATACTGGATGGCCTTCACCTTCATCTCACGCAGGGTGTCTCCGACCTCTTCGACCTTCTTTCGTGTTGAGCAGTAAATGATGCCTGTTTTGAATTCTTTGATGATCTGTTTCAGGCGCGCGTATTTTTCGTCGGCCTTTTTCGTGTGCGTGACATTCAGGCTGAGATTTGGCCGCTGAAAGCCACGGATGGTGATGAAGGGATCCCGCAGATCCAGCACGCGGGCGATGTCGGCCCGCACCTCGGGCGTGGCGGTGGCGGTGAGAGCCACGACTTGTGGACGTCCGAGTTGTTCCAGTGCCTCGCCTAACCGAAAGTAGTCAGGACGAAAATCATGGCCCCATTGCGAAAGGCAGTGCGCTTCATCCACGGCAAACAGACCGATCTCGACCTGCTGCATGGCATTGAGAAACATGCGACTGCGGAAGCGTTCGGGCGCCACATAGACTAGCTTGTAGTCACCGCGTTTGAGCGATGCGATGCGATCCTGCTGCTCGCTCAGCGACAAGGTGCTGTTGATGACTGTGGCGGGAATGCCACGTCGTTCGAGAGCATCGACCTGATCTTTCATCAGAGCGATCAGCGGACTGACCACGATCGTCACGCCTTCCATCACCATGGCTGGCAGCTGGTAGCAGAGCGACTTGCCACCGCCCGTCGGCATGATCACCAGCGTGTCACGACCGCTCAGGATGTTAGCCATCACCGTCTCTTGCCCATCCAGAAACTCGCGAAAACCAAAGTACTTCCGCAAGGCCTCGCGGGCATCGTGGATTGGCGTGGATTCGGCAGTGGGGAATTCGGTTTCCAAAGTACCTCACTTCATGCGGACTCTAGCCCATTGTGCAAGCGATGGGTTCAGTTTATGGGTTTCTTGGCCGATGATTTCTGAATGGATACCCTGTCTGCTACGTCTGCGTCTCTCTGCCCTACCATGAAAGCGTTTTTCCTTGTCTCGATCGCTCTGCTTTGTCCTTTTTTCCTAGTTGCTCAGACGCCGAGCGCCACAGCTTGGAAAAGCACGGTGACGAAAGCTCCTGCAGGTGCTTTTCCGCTGCTCACGCCCTGTCGTATCGAGTATGATTTGAGCTGGAATAATCTACTCTCCGCAGGCACGGCGATGATTCGTTTTCAAAATGCCGCTGATGCCTGGATCGCCCGCGCTGAGGCCGGCACAAATGGCCTTGCTCGTGGTCTTTGGAAATATGACTGCACCATGGCCAGCGTGCTGGATGCCGCGACACTACGCTCACGCTACATGGAGCATAGCGAGACCGATTCTGCGGAGACCATTTCCTATCGAGTCGCCTTCAGTCCTGCAGAAGTCCGCACAGCTGCGAAAGTCAATCCGAAAGGCGCAGCGACCACGCTCAAAAACACCGTTTGTCCGTATGGGCCAGTTGATGACATCCAAGCCGCGATCCTTTACGTTCGCAGCCAGCCGCTCACCGCAGGGCAGGTGATCACGCGTGTCATCCAGCCCTTTGATCGCCCCTATCTGGCTACCTTCACCGTCCTAGCGCGGGAAACTCGAACAGTCGCAGGCACTGACTACCCCACGATCCGTCTGGATGTCAAAATCCGCAAACTTCACGCCACGAAGCTAGAGCTCAGCAGCTACAAAAAAATGAAGACCGCTACCATCTGGGTCAGCGATGACGCCTGGCGTGTTCCTGTCGAGATGCACGCCAGCATCTGGGTCGGCTTTGTCTCCGCCACACTCACCAAGCGCGAGTACCTGACAGGAAAAGACGCACTGGGTAAGTTGCCACCGTCGATGGTGGTGAAGTGATGGGCCGACTCACTCCGTCACCACAAACATCCCCGCAAACGTGTTTGGTATGAACTTCGTGCCTAGGGCAGGGGATGTGATCATCTGAGAGATACCCGTGATGAGTGACCACTGGACATTTCTGCCGCACTCCTTATTTATCCTCCCGACTCGGGAGGCTCAGATAAACCTTAAAACGTGAATGGCTGACCGCCGATTTGCATCTGTCATTGATTCCACAAGGCTTTTCGCCTCTCGGGCAGTGTCACCCAAGACATAGCCGCTTCGAGTCGAAGAATCCTTGTGAAACCAAGCCCTAGCTCAACTCAACGATCTTCCATGCCCGTTTCAAGGATAAAGTGAATGATCTAAACCCTCATCGAGCAAGGCAGGCGTTCTGAAAAATCCTGTGACTCCTGTTCTCTTGTCAATCCTGTAACCAACGGCCACTTCTGCGCCATCCAGTCCCAATCTGGGCCTGCATCGCACCCTTATCTTTCGTTATTTTCAGTGTATTCCGTTCTTTTTCTCCGCCTGCTCCATCACTGCATCGCCGTCATCTTCTCTAGCTCTGCCTGCACCCGTCGTTTTAGTTCGGGGGGGCCCAAGACCTTGGCTTTGCTGCCCCAGCTCAGCACCCAGCGGGTGATTTCCTCCAGACCCGAGAGGTCCGCCTGAAACTCAATGACACTGCCATCCGACTTCAATGAGTGAATGGCTTGGGTGCTGTGCCACATCCGCTCTCTTACCACGCGGGCGGCGTAACCTTCAAAGCGGATCTGCACTTCATGCGTGCGTTTCTCTTCCCCAGCATAGCTCCAGACGCCAAAACCGCCGCCGAGATGATCCCGGGCATTGAAGCGCGGATCACGCACGAACTTCGTCTTCAGCAGATTCAGGTTGGTGATGCGTTGCAGGGCAAAGGTGCGCACTGCTTGGCGTGCGGGATCGTAGGCCAGCAAATACCAGCCGTGCTCAATCTGACCCATGTGGTAGGGATGCACTGTGCGCTGCTCTGGTTGATTGCCGGTGAGCTTGTGATACGCAAAGCTCACCTCTCGGCAGGCTCGCACGGCATCCAGTAGATCACCAAACAACGTCACATCCGCAGACATCACCCCTGAGGCCTTCACCGAGAAAGCCTCATCCAGTTCGTGCCACTCGATGGACACATCCCCAGCGCAGGCTTCGGCGATTTTGCTGAAGCTCTCACTCAGCATGCGTTCCAATCGCGTTCCACGCAGTGGCTCCAAGGCACGACGTGCCAAGAACAAAGCCACGAGATCATGGCGCGACAGATGCAGCATGGGGAATTCTTGCACGGGTTGTGTGTAATAATAACCGTGCTTCATGGCATGGTATTCCAGTGGCAGATCCAACTGATTCCGCATGAACGTGATGTCTCGCTGAATCGTCTTGGGCGTCACCTCGATCTCTGCCGCTAGCGTGGAGCAGTTCGGATAGTTGCCTGTCTGCAAGATCTTGTGAATTTCGAGCACCCGCCACATGGCGACACGACTGGTGCCTTTGCGTGTGACCGAGGCGGGAAGGGGATCTCTGGCTCGTGATCTTCGGGTGGAGGATGCTTTGGACATGGAAGTGAAAAATACTGCAAAAAGTTCAGCTGTCGCCCCGCAAATGTCCTACCCCCTGTGCGAGAATGCTCGTCTTCGGATCACTCATGCTTTCCTACGTTCTCGCTCAGCTCCAACCCTTGCTCAGTCGCACCCCCACTCCCGTCATTCTGCTGGAAGGCACCCGCCAGCTTCCTGTCGAGAAACGGCAGGCGCTCGTCGATGTAGGGCAGCGGCTGGCCATGGCCTTTCCCCAGGCCGTCTTCCGCAGTGGCAATGCGGCCGGCACTGATGAAGCCTTTGCCGCAGGCGTCGCCAGCGTTCCGGGTGCCAGGCTGCAGCTTGTTCTGCCCACACCCGGCATGGGCCGCTCGCGTCGTCCCGTCTCCGCCACCTGCCTGGCCTTGGAGGATCTGCCTCTGGCAGAGCGTCATCATCTCGCTCGTGAGTCCTTGGCGGCATCTCCCGACAATCATCGGCTTTTCGACCTCTACCTGCGCGGTCAATCCGGCAATCCCGCCTATGCCAAGGCCCAGTATCTCCTGCGCGATGCCTTGAAGGTCATCGGCAGTCCGGCCTTGCAGCTCGCCCCTGCCACGGTGGCGCTGTTTTTCATCCATCACCTCGACCCCAACAGCGGCGGCACGGCCCACACCGTCCGCCTCTGCCAGCGCCAGGAGCTGCCCTTCTTCACCCAGCGCGACTGGTTGGCCTGATTTTCTCCTTCACCCTCAACCCATAAACAGCCCATCCCGATGAATCCCAACCTCACCGAAATCGCCTACCTCCTCGACCGCTCCGGTTCCATGCAGCCCATGCAAGAGCCCGCCGTCGCCGCCTTCAATGACTTTCTCAAATCGCAGCTGGATGTCCCTGGCGATGCCCATCTTACGCTCATCCAATTTGATAACGCTTTCGAAGTCCCAGTCTTTGCCATGCCCATTCAGGACGTGCCGCAGCTCACGGCCGCTACTTACACCCCACGCGGCAGCACCGCTTTGCTGGACGCGATTGGTCGCACCATCAAAGACACTGACCGCCGCATCAGCGCGCTGCCGGAGGCTGACCAACCCGGCAAAGTCATCCTCGCCATCTTCACCGACGGGGCCGAAAACGCTTCTCAGGAATACAGCGTCAAACACATCAGCGACCTCATCCGCCTCTACCAAGACACGAAGGGTTGGGAGTTCCTCTTTCTGGCGGCCAATCAGGACGCCATCGCCACCGCTGCCAAGATGAGCATGAACAGCCACAGCAGCGCCAACGTGAAGTTTTCGGAGCTCAGCGTGAAGTCCACTGGCATCGCGATGTCCCGCAAAGTCCGCGCCATGCGAATGAAATCCAGCGGTACGATGGATGCCCAGGCCCTGGAGGACGATGCCAAGACGATGAACGAAATCGTCATGGAAGAGGAGCAAAAGCCTGAGTAAACTGCCGCATGACGTTCATCACCGACACCATTGCCATCGGCAATTTCATCGACGCTGAGGACCGCGCCACTCGGGAAGCGGTCGGCATTCGTTCTATCCTCTGCCTCAACGGCCTGCTGCAGGGTTGCAAGCCTGCGGATTGCGGCGTTGAGGCCTTGGCCTGTTTCAATCTCACGGATGGTTCAGGGAACGACCCCTGGACCTTCGATCGGGCTGTGCGGATCGTCGGCAATTATGCGTTTGAGCACCCGAAACTCTTGGTTCACTGCCAAGCTGGAAGAAGCCGCTCCGTGATGGTGGTCGCTTGTCATTTGGTGCGGCAGAACGCCTGGGATCTGCGTCAGGCGCTCGCCTTCATCCACGCGAAACGTCCTGAGACTGGCACGCCCGATGAATTGCTCTCCCTCTGGGACGTCAACAACGACGGGAGAATCCAATGACCCATCGCTAGCGCCCTTAGCAGTAGCTTCTTCTTGGCCAAAGGGTGTCCCATCTCCCGTTCAAGTCGAGCTTTAAAAAGGCAATGGCATCAGGCTTTAAAGTTATAAGTAAACTCTAAAAGGACAATAAACTTGACGAGTGTATCGTCCATTAGGAGTTTATCAACATGCAACTCTCTACCGTCCAGCCTCTCAAGACTTATCTGGAGACCCTCTCTGGCGTCAGCCCTTCTCTGCAGGAGCTGAAGGTCAATCATCTACCGCTTTATCTCCGTCATCGGTTCTCCTTTTACTTGGTGGAGTTGTTCAGAACGTCCTGGTGCTTGGCTTTGGAGGAGGTGTCTTCGGAGACGGCATCTCCTGGAGAATATGAGAAGTGGGCGGAAATCCTGAGGCCACTGTTAATGGCACCCGTCGCCTTCATTCTTTCGGGTTTACCCTCCAATGCCAGAAATCGGATGGTCCAGAGAGGAACCCCCTTCATTGTTCCCGGCACACAGGCTTTTCTGCCAAGTGCCCTTGTGGACCTTCGCGAGCGTTTCCCCAAACCTAGGGGGAAAGGCCGCAGCACACTTAGCCCCACCGCCCAGCTCACCCTGCTCTATCATTTGCAACGTGAGCCTTTGAGCGGTCAGCCGTTGAACAGCATCGCTGAAAAGCTGCACTGCTCCCCTATGATGCTGAGCAAAGTGAAGGACGAATTCGGGGAAGCCGGAATCTGCCAGGTGGAACGCATCGGACGCGCTATGGCGTTGAAGTTTCCTGCAGCTGATCGAGATCTTTGGGATCTTGCTCAGCCTTGGCTGGCATCTCCCGTCAAGAAAACGCTCTGGGTTCATTGGAAAACGCCGGGGTTTTATGCGCAGATTGCCGGAATCAGTGCTCTCAGTTGTCACACCATGCTCGCTGCCGACAAGCTCCCAACCTACGCACTCGGCCCCCAAAGGCTCGAATTCTGGTTGGAGCAGGGCACGGTGACAGTATGCCCCGATGCTGAGCAGGCTACTGCTAAAATCGAGATCTGGTCCTACGAGCCGAAACTCCTAGGCGACCCTGATTCCGTCGATCCTCTCTCCCTCTATCTCAGCCTATCTTACAACGCGGATGAGCGCATCCAGCAGCAGCTCGAACAACTCATGGAGGAGGTACTATGGTCAAGGGCCTAGAGTTATTTCGCGAACGCTTCCGCCAGTTTGAAGGCGCCTTTGTTCTCATTGGTGGGGCTGCATGTCACGAATGGTTTGCCCAGCAGGGAGCCGATTTTCGAGCCACCAAGGATCTCGACATCGTTCTAATCGTCGAAGTGGCCGATCCAGCTTTCGTTGCCGCCCTCCGGGTCTTCATCGCTGAGGGCAACTACACGATTCAAGAAAAGTCGGAAGGTTCGCCGATGCTGTATCGCTTTGCCAAGCCCGAAAACTTGGCGTTTCCAGTCATGCTGGAGCTTTTTTGTCGCAAACCCGACGGGATTGAATTGGGCGACGGCCAGGTCATCGTCCCGATCCCGGCAGGTGCCGGCCAGCACAGCCTCTCCGCCATTCTTCTTGATGAAGCCTACTATTCGCTCATTCGGAATCACTGCGTGATACAAGATGGTCTGCCTTTTGCGAATGTAACCGCGCTCATCCCGTTAAAAGCACACGCATGGATGAATTTGACCCAGCTTAAGTCCGCAGGCGAAACGATTGACTCGAAAGCTATCGCCAAGCACAGGAGCGACGTTTTCCGTCTGGCTGCGACACTGCCAGCAGAGCCTGGACCCAAACTCCCCGAGCCAATCATGACAGACCTAACCAAGTTTATGGCCGCATTCTCTGAGGACTCTCCTGAGTGGGCAGGCATTCTGGCTTCCTTGAAAAACACCGTCGCCGACGGCATCCAACCCGCCGCACTTCGCTCCGCGATTCAGACCTACTCCTGGGCCTGAAGGCTCCACCTTCGAATAGCCCACCAGCCGGCCAATCACCGATGACAGCCAAATCCAAGCGATCCACCTCGCCAGCCTCCTCAATTCACCTTCATCCTTTATTCTTCAAAATTCATCCTTACCCCTCGGTTTCTTGCATGGGAGGCTGGTGGCAGCGATTGTCAGATTCAGGGTAGGATTTAAACGGTGTTCCTTGCTCTACAGCTAATTCACTCCTTCTGTAGTCTTGAACAACGGTTTATTTCATCGTTTCGCGCGAGGCTCCTCCAAAATGGGAGTCCATCCTTCAGCACACACTAATATGGCAGGTCTCCCACAAGGCATCTATGAATCGTTAATCGATGAAGATTTAAGCTACATGTTGCAACTGCATCCGGAGCTGCGCTCGGTATTCGGAAAACTTGACCCTGAAGAAGAGCCAACTCGTTATGCCGCCTTTCTTGCAAGGCTCCTAGAAAAAGCACTACGCCTTGAGGATGACTCTAAGAAACGGTTGGGTCTATGCAATGAAATCGTTGAACGCATCGCTGGTAATCAATCAACGCAATTCTTGCAAGGCAGTCGTCTCGTTATAGCGGAAAAACCTCTCCTGTTTGAAATCACGCCGCCGAACTACGCGCAAGGAGGGATGCTTCGACCGCAGACAGCTTTGGTAGAGAGTAGTCTCTTCACTGGTTCGCCTTCCGATCCTCAGCTTGCTCTCGAATTGGGAAGGGAAATGCAATCTGCAGACTCAGTAGACTTACTCGTTTCGTTCATCAAGTGGTCGGGGCTTCGTCTGTTGATGCCGGCATTTGAGGAAATTGCTCGGCGCGGTGGCAAAGTGCGCATTATCACCACCTCTTACATGGGCGCTTCAGATGCGGAGGCGGTGGAGTGGCTGGCACGTTTACCCAACGTCGCCATTCGCGTTTCTTACGACACGGAACGGACACGCCTCCATGCCAAGGCCTACCATTTCCGTCGGGACAGCGGATTTTCCACCGCCTATATCGGTTCAGCGAATATGTCGCAGGCGGCGATGACGAGCGGTTTGGAGTGGAATCTCAAAGTGACAGCACAGGACATGCCTCACATTTTGGAGAAGTTCCTCGCTGAGTTCGAAACCTACTGGAATAGCCACGAGTTTGTTGCATTTAACTCGGACGAGCCGTTTGTATTTCGTGAGGCTATCAAACACGCGCGGACACGGCAGGGAATTTCGCCGGTCTTCTTCGACATTCGCCCGCATCCGTTTCAGGAAAGGATTCTCGATGCTCTCGAATCTGAGCGCCTCGTTCACGGACACTGGCGGAATCTGGTTGTGGCGGCGACCGGGACGGGAAAGACCGTCGTAGCGGCGTTTGATTTCAAGCGGTTTTTCGATGACAAGAAACGGCAAGTTCGCCTTTTGTTCGTTGCCCATCGGAAGGAAATTCTTGAACAAGCGGTCGGTACATTTCGGGCTGTGCTTCGAGTTCCGGACTTCGGTGAACTTTTGGTTGGCCCTCATGTTGCGGCTCGCTACGACAATCTGTTCTGTTCAGTGGACATGCTTGGTTCACGGCGCCTGTGGGAACAGGTTGGGAGTGACTTTTACGACTTCATCATCGTGGACGAAGTGCATCATGGCCCCGCAGCCGGCTATCGTGCAATATTCGATCAATTTAATCCGCAAATCCTGTTGGGACTGACGGCGACGCCGGAGCGTATGGATGGTGCCAGCGTGGCTGCGGATTTTGGTAACCGTTTCGCTGCCGAGATTCGCTTGCCAGAAGCACTCGATGAAAAGCTTCTCTGCCCGTTCCACTACTTCGGCGTTGCAGACCCGGTGTCACTTGCGACCGACAAGTTCTGGCGCGCTGGAAAATACGACATCGCCGAGTTGGAGAACGTCTACACCGGTGCTCACGCGTTAGCTCTTCAAAGGCTGGATGTCGTCGTGAGCTCCTTACTCCGTTTCGAGCCCAACTTGGAGCGCATTCGTGGCATTGGGTTTTGCGTTTCCATTCCGCATGCCGAGTTCATGGTAGAGAAGTTCAACGAACGCGGGATTATTTCCGCTTTGCTGGTGGGCGATACCGTTACGGTGGACCGAATTCGCCTACTCAATGAGTTCCGTGCTGGAAAAATTCGATTCCTTTTCACCGTGGATCTGCTGAGTGAGGGCCTCGACATACCTGACGTGAACACGGTCCTCTTTCTGCGTCCCACGCAAAGTCTAACCGTATTCCTCCAGCAACTCGGTCGGGGTTTGCGCCACGCGCCCGAAAAGGACTGCCTTACTGTGCTCGATTTTGTTGGCCAGGCGCATCGGCGCTATCGCATCGACCGAAAGCTGAAGGCATTATTAGCGAGGCGTCGCTTTAATATTCAGCGAGAGGTAGAGATGGATTTTCCCCATCTTCCTGTAGGTTGCAGCATTCAGCTCGATAGGGTTGCGCGCGAGCATGTGCTAGCGAACATACGAGAGAATTTGCGGAACCTTGCGGACCAAGTGCCCGACCGTCTCGAATCCTTCGAGCATGAAGCAGGATTGCCCCTGACCTTCGGCAACTTCGTCCGTTTTCACGACTACGAGCCAGAGATTCTGCTCTCAGGCAAAAAGACTTGGACGCAGTGGAAGGCCGCTGCTCGCCTCGCCGAGATGCCGACCGACCCCGACATCGATCAACTGAGGCCGGCACTCATCAGCGCGGCGCAAACGAGCGGGCCACGGGAAATTGCACGTTTTCGGAAAGTCGTCGCGCACTTGAAGGTCGGAGATGCAGCAGGGGCTCTTGCTGAGGCTGGCGACTCGGCACTTGTTTCTCATTACCGCATTTGGGGTCAACCCGGCCGCAAACTGGGCATGGCAAACATCGAAGAATCGTATCGGCGTGCGGCCCGTAATCCTTCTCTGCTGTGCGATCTGGAAGAAGTCTTGGCTTGGGCCGATGAGGAGTCTCGTGTTGGAAGCACCCCGCTGAACCTCCCATTCCCATGCTCGCTGGAACTCCACGCGACATACGGTAGTGACGAAATCAAAGCGTCGCTTGGTGGAGCATCCTTCGAGTCCGCTGGTGTCACTGGCGTAGGACGCCTTCATTTCCCACAAATCAAAACGGTCGTATCGTTGGTCACGTTCCAGAAGACCGAGAAGGAGTTTTCACCAAGCACGATGTATCAAGATTACCCCATTAGCCGCGAGCTTCTGCACTGGGAAACTCAGGGGCAGACTAGTCAAGCGAGCGAGACGGGACAGAATCTGATTCATCACGTAGAGCGCGGGTACACGATGTTGTTCTTTGTTCGCTCTCGCAAAAAGGTGGACGGTATCACTGCTCCGTTTACGCTACTCGGTCCCGCGAAACTTGTGCGGTTCCAATCTGAACGCCCGATCCAAATGCTTTGGCGCCTGGACCATCCGATGCCGGTCGAAATGTTCGAACAGAATCGCCGCGGTGGTTAAATTATTCATCGATGAATACGAAGCTCGCTCCGGGCATCGACTTTCCTGAACGCCCTGTGGTCATGGCTTGAGTGGGCTGTTCTTTGGAGATCTTGAGATCGCGGAACGCTTGCTTGTTGTCTTCGAGCGAAGTTTTAACCAACGTGCGACTCAGATGTTCTTCACTGTGGTCGTCTGTGGGGGCGCGGCGGCTGCAAAGTCCGCCTGATGGGCGATGACGGCGTTGAGCAGCGTTTGCAGATGGGCTTCCACCTGCTCATCGCGGCAGAAGTTAAAGACACTGCGTCACTGGGGTAAAACCATCGGG
Organism: Prosthecobacter debontii; assembly: GCA_945869675.1. Taxonomy (GTDB): domain Bacteria; phylum Verrucomicrobiota; class Verrucomicrobiia; order Verrucomicrobiales; family Verrucomicrobiaceae; genus Prosthecobacter; species Prosthecobacter debontii_A. The sequence goes on from CAMBPS010000057.1 coordinate 13,129, forward strand.
AAGCGACTCCGAAAACCTGTGGTTACGAAAAACAACCAGTTCATACGATCACTTCAATGGTTGGGCTTGGTTGGACCTGTGCTGCTTACTTTCGGTGAACTCAAAGGCAGTTCCATGAGAGGTGGACCGTGAAATCATCTGCAAATGTAGTGAATGATATCTATTTATATCTGGAATAGTGTATAAATGGGTATAATCAGATACAAATAAAACCATGGACCCTATCAAGAACCCATTCTCCCCCGGAGCTGGATCGCCCCCGCCTGAACTAGTAGGTCGCGATCCATTGTTGGAACTGGCCCGCATTCTCCTAGGCCGTGTGAAGCTAAAGCGTGCTGAAAAAAGCCTGTTGCTCACAGGTCTGCGTGGCGTGGGCAAGACTGTCTTGCTTAACGAGATCGAGCGAATGGCTAAGGCTACCGACTATCGGACAGTGGTCATCGAGGCCTATGAGAACAAACCCCTGGGGCCGCTGATCGCCCCCTACTTGAGAAACTTGCTCTATGAATTGGACCGGATCGCAGGTGTTGGGGATAAAGTGAAGCGGGGGTTCCGAGTGTTGCGCAGTTTCCTAGGTAAGTTGAAAATGAGCTACGAGGACGTGACGGTAGGGCTAGATGTCGAGCCAGAATCGGGATCTGCGGACAGCGGTGATCTGGAGATCGACCTACCCAACCTGTTCATCGCCGTGGGTGAGGCCGCCCAGGAGCGTAACACTGCCTTGGCCATCTTCATTGATGAAGTTCAATACTTTAGTCAAAAAGAGCTGGGCGCACTGATTATGGCCATGCACAAGGTCCAGCAGCAGCAACTGCCCGTGGTGCTGCTCGGCGCTGGTTTGCCCATCCTTCCTGGTCTCGCAGGTGAATCAAAATCGTATGCGGAGCGGCTCTTCAACTTCCCAAATGTGGGTGCTCTCTCTAAAGACGACGCAACAAAAGCGCTGCGAGAACCGGCACAAGCAGCTGGAGTTAAATTTGATGAGGATGCCCTGAAGGAAGTGTATCGCCTGACGCAAGGTTACCCCTATTTTCTTCAAGAATGGGGCTATCAGTCATGGAACACCGCCGCTCAGAGTCCTATCACTTTGGACGACGTGAAAAAAGCGACCGTCACTGTCATTCCTCGCTTGGACCTGAACTTTTTCCGAGTCCGCTTTGACCGCTTAACACCAAGCGAGAAAAACTTTCTCCGAGCGATGGCCAAACTAGGACCGGGAGCGCATCGCACAGGAGACATCGCCGACACCCTTAAAGTCAAAGTTACCAGCCTCGGCCCGCTGCGTGCCAAGCTTATCAAGAAGGGAATGATTTACAGCCCAGCCCATGGCGATATGGCCTTCACGGTGCCTCTCTTCGAAGAGTTTATGATTCGCGCTATACCAGAATTCAATCCTTAGCCTCCCGACTAACTTGCTGTGCAGTTATGCGCTGTTTCGCACACCAAATGGTATGAGACTGTTCGTGATTCGAGTTTATAATCACAGGATTGACAGGAAAACAGGAATGGGTTCTGACCTGTAAATCCTGTCATCCAGGGCCTATCTGTGCCAATCGTTTCCGAAGCCACGTTTTGCACCGCGCGGCACCATAGATCAACGGATTCCCTGTGGTTCATGCTGTCTATCATCTCTTGATTCACGCGTCATTCATTTCCGACGCGCCTGCTTTTCGTAGCATCACGGCGATCAACGAAATCTCAGCGGGGGTGACGCCCTGGATCCTTGCGGCTTGGCCGAGGGTGGTGGGGCGGATTTCGGTGAGGTGAAGTTGGGCTTCTTTTTTCAGGCTATGGACCTTCGTGTAATCGAAGTCGGGTGGGATCGCGTGGCCGTCCATGCGGGCGGTTTTGCCAATCATGACTTCCTGACGCTGGACGTAGCCTTCGTATTTCAGGCTGTAATCCAGCTGCTGCCAGACGGGATCTGGGAACTCGGCGCGCAGCTCTGCGGGCAGCTTGCTGTGGTCGTTTTCGGTGCGGCGAATCCAGGAATGCAGCTTCATGCCCTCGTAACTGGCGGTCTGGGCAAAGTGATGAGCTTTGACCAGTAGCTCGGCTTTTTCCTGCGTAAGGCGATTTCGAGTGGGGCAGGTGAGGCCGATCTCAGCAGCGCGAGGAGTCAGGCGCAGGTCGCAATTGTCCTGACGCAGCAGGAGTCGATACTCAGCGCGGGAGGTGAAGAGGCGGTAGGGCTCAGTGACACCCTTGGTCACAAGGTCGTCGATGAGCACGCCGAGGTAGGCCTCGCTACGACTGAGGATGAAGGGCGCTTTGCCCTGCACTTTCAGAGCCGCATTGGCCCCGGCGAGCAGGCCCTGACCGGCTGCCTCTTCGTAACCGGAGGTACCATTGATCTGGCCAGCGAAGTAGAGGCCTGAGATACGCTTCGTTTCCAGTGTCGGATAGAGCTGGGTGGGCGGGCAGTAATCATACTCCACTGCGTAACCGGGGCGGATGATCTCGGCCTTTTCTAGGCCCGTGATGCTGCGGATGAAGTCGTGCTGCACCTCGTAGGGCAGGGAAGTGGAGACCCCATTGATGTAGAACTCACGGGTGTGGCGACCCTCAGGTTCCAGGAAAACCTGGTGCCGCTCCTTCTCCGCAAAGCGCACCACCTTGTCCTCGATCGACGGACAATAGCGTGGGCCGACACCCTCAATCCGGCCGCAATACATCGGCGATTTGTCCAGATTCGCTCGGATAATGTCGTGTGTTTGCGGGTTCGTGTAGGTGATCCAGCAGGGGATTTGTTCCACGTGGAACGTTACAGGCCGCCAGGAGTTGAGGGTGAAGAGCGAAGAGCGAAGGGCTGAGGGCTGAGAGTCTGAACTCATACCCGCCACTCTCTGCCCTGCGCTCTCTACCTCCTCATCTTCAGGCACGATACCAGACAGAAAGCTAAACGCTGGGGCAGGGGTATCACCGGGCTGGATTTCGCACTTGGAGAAGTCAATGCTGCGGCTGTTGATGCGGCAGGGGGTGCCGGTTTTGAAGCGTTTGATCTCGAATCCGAGGTGAGCCAAGCTGTCGGAAAGGGTGGAAATGCTGTCGCCCATGCGTCCGCCCGCTTGGTTTTGCAGACCGACATGGAGCAATCCACGCATGAAGGTGCCGGAAGAAATGATGACGGATTTGGCCCGATAGATCATGCCGAGGCTGGTGCGGATGCCGGTGACGACATCGTTTTCGACCAGGATCTCGGCAGCGTTGCCTTGATGCATGTCGAGGTTGGGTTGATTTTCGATCAACCATTTCATCCGGAACTGGTAAGCTTTCTTGTCGCACTGAGCCCTTGGTGCCTGAACGCTGGGGCCTTTCTTGGCGTTGAGCATGCGGAACTGGATGCCAGTGGCATCAGTGTTCAGGCCCATCACACCGCCGAGGGCGTCGATCTCACGCACCACATGTCCTTTGGCCAAGCCACCAATGGCCGGATTGCAGGACATCTGGGAGATGGTATCGAGATTCTGAGTGAGGATGGCCGTCTGGCAACCGAGCCGAGCCGCTGCCATCGCTGCCTCCACGCCAGCATGGCCAGCGCCGCAGACGATCACATCGTAGTGTTTGGGAAAGGTGAACATGAAAGGATGAAGACTGAAAAGTGAAGGATGACGTGTTCTTCGTCGCTCGGTCAAGCGAAGAGGTAAGGGGCAGGGAAGGCTAGCACATGAAATGGGGATGTTCCATGTGGAACAAGCGTTAGTGACGGGGAGATTAGTAACCGCTAATTTGACCTGATAGCACCCTCTGTTTTAGACGCCGTGGATGAAATAAGACTGTTGGTGATGCGAGTTTTGAATGACAGGATTAACAAGATGACAAGATTAACAAGAATAGATTCAGACCTGTAAATCTTGGTAATCCTGTTTTCCTGTCAAATGGACTGCCGGCGTTGCCTTGTTGTCTCCGACTCATCTGACCATGGTGACTCTCCGTTCCACATCCCAACGCCGTGGATTGTCTGCTTATCAAGAAATCAGAGAAATTGGGTTTGGTTTTATTAGCGTCTGGTTAGCGTTCCATCAGCGGTGAAAAAATCCGTGAACCATCGCAAAAAGCCCCGATGGAGGGTGAATCAGTATCGAGGAAGGTAAGATGATTAACCGCTAACTTGACCTGATGTTACGCTCTGTTTTAGACGCCGTGGATGAAATGAGGCCGTTCGTGATGCGAGTTTTGAATGACAGGATTAACAAGATGACAGGATTAACAGGAATAGATTCAGACCTGTAAACCTAGATCCGGAAATGGAAGATCGTTGAGTTGCGCCAGGGCTTGGTTTCACAAGGATTCTTCGACTCGAAGCGGCTTTGTCTTGGGTGACACTGCCCGAGAGGCTAAAAGCCTTGTGGAATCAATGACGGATGCAAATCGGCGGTCAGCCATTCCTGAATCTAGGGTAAATCTTGGTAATCCTGTTTTCCTGTCAAATGGACTGCTAGGTTGCCTTGTCGTGTCCGTTCCACATCCCAACACCGTGGATTGTCGCTTATCAAGAAATCAGAGACTGGATTGGGTATTATCAGCGTCTGGTTAGCCGTCCTATCAGCGATTAAAAAGCCAGGGATTCCTCACGAAAAGCCCCGATGGCTTGTGGCGCATTGGGGCAGGGTAGGGGAGTTTTGTCGGATTAGCGGAAGCTCTTTGCAAAGTCGTCGGAGCTGGCTTTGGCCACGACTTTGGTTTTTTGGAAGGTGCTTTTTTCGCCTTTCTCGATCAGCAGGCGTTCGTAATCGGCGCTGCTCATGGGGAGGTCGATGGTTTTGTCCTGCCAGGTGCTGAGGAGAATGGCGTTCGCCAGTTCGACGCTGTAAATGCCCTGCTCGGCCGGGGAGAGGAGCTTTTCACCTTTGAGGATGGCGTTGGTGAAGTTTTGCAGGATCTCCACATGCTGGCCACCGGTTTCAGCGACGGGGATTTCCATGTGCCAGGATTCCGGCATGGCAAAAGCGGCTTCGGCTTCCATGCAGAACTTGCTCATGGGTTGGCGATTCCGCTGGAAGTGAATTTTGCTACCGTCGGTGACGGTGAGGCGTCCTTGTTCGCCGGTGATTTCCAACTTGTTCACGCCTGGAGCCTCGCCGGTGGAGGTGATAAAGGTGGCGGTCGTGCCGTTGTCGTATTGCAGCACCGCGGTCACGTCGTCCTCGACTTCGATCTCATGGAAGCGGCCGAACTGGCAGAAACCACGGACTTTTTGCGGCATGCCAAACATCCACTGGAAGAGATCCAGATTGTGGGGGCACTGATTCATGAGGACACCACCGCCCTCGCCTTTCCACGTGCCGCGCCAGCCGCCGGTGGCGTAGTAGTAGTTGGTGCGGAACCAATTGGTGACTTCCCAATGGATGCGGCGCACGCTGCCGAGTTCGCCGCTGTCGATGAGGTCCTTAACCTTTTTAAAGCAGGCGTTGGTGCGCATGTTGAACATGGCCGCAAAGATTTTGGTTTTGTCCGTGTGCGCCGCAATGAGCCGCTCGCAGTCGGCTTTATGAACGGAAATCGGTTTCTCCACGAGAACGTGCAGCCCAGCGCCTAGCGCCTCGATGCCGATGGTGGTGTGGCTGAAATGCGGCGTGCAGATGAGGATGGCATCGATGAGGCCCGACTTGATCATGAGGCTGACATCGGTGAAAGCCTGCTCGCCTTCCTCAAGCGGTGGGATGGTGCCGTGGCTTTCGCAGACGCAGGTGACTTTCAGTCCGGGGACCTTACCGGCGCGAATGTTTCCGAGATGGGCCTTGCCCATATTGCCGAGTCCAACGATGCCAAGTCTGACGGTTTCCATAGTGAGGTGTGGGGATGATGATTGGGGAAAGCGAGACTAGACCGCTTTCTCGCACTGGCAAGGCTGGGCTTTGAGTGGCTGCGGATTTCAAGAAGAAATCGAATCAAGCCTAACGAAAAGTGCCATCCATGACGTCCTTCGAAACTTCACTCAGTCGCTCTTTGTCGGCAGCGTCTTCGGTTCGCTGCCCGATTCAAAGGTTGCGGCGCTGATTTAGAAGCCTGCCAGATGTTTGGAGCGCTCGTCGTGCTCTGCCTTCAGTTTGGCACACATGATTTCACAAAGTTGGAAGATCGCGGGATCAGAGATCGCGCAAATCGTAGCCAGACCATCACGCCGCGTAGCGATCATCCCCGCCTGCTTGAGGACTGAGAGATGCTTGGACACATTTGCTTGGCCAGTCCCGGTGGCTTCGACGAGTTGAGTGACGTTCTTCTCACCCTGCATCAGAGCGCTTAGTAGTTTGAGGCGCACTGGCTCGGACAGGGCACGGAACCGGTGGGCGATGAGTTCCAGCGCTGCATCGGGCAGTTGCTTGGCTTGGTCTTTTTTGGGCATGACTTGTTTCACGGCTTGACTTTATATCACTATATAGCGATATAGCAACATAGTTGTTATATATTATCCAATCCCAAACCTAAACCCCCATGAAAACGAATCCCTGCATCCTCCCTCGTGAACTCGCTGACGCTCTCCAGGCCGAAGGTTGCCAGCTCATCGACGTGCGCGAGCCTGTCGAGTTCGCTGAATCCCATGTCTCCGGCGCGAAACTCATCCCGCTGGGACAGATCGAGGCCCGCTGTAGCGAACTCGACAAAACAAAGCCCTTGTTTGTCATGTGTCAGGCTGGCAAACGAGGCGCTGCTGCCGCAGACAAGCTGAGCGCCCTCGGTTTCAGCAATGTGCGCAATCTCGAAGGCGGTATTCTCGCTTGGAAGGCCTCAGGGTTGTCCTGTTCGAGTGGATCAAAAATTGTGATGCCGCTCATGCGACAGGTTCAGATTGCCATTGGTTTCTTTGTGCTACTCGGTTCGCTGCTAGCTCTCTATGTTGATCCGCGCTGGATTTATCTCTGTCTGTTTTTTGGGGCTGGACTGATATTTGCAGGTCTGAGCGGCTTCTGCGGTCTAGCGCTGGTTTTGGCAAAAATGCCTTGGAACCGCGTCGATGGCTCAACGTGTTCGAAAACCTCCTGCTGCGCCTAAGTCATGAAAAAATCTCCCAAAGTGATTATCGTGGGTGGCGTGGCTGGCGGAGCGTCTTGCGCGGCACGACTGCGCCGTCTCGACGAGCAAGCCTGCATTACCGTTTATGATCGCGGCCCGTTCGTCAGTTTTGCGAACTGCGGGCTGCCTTACCACGTCGGCGAGGTCATTCCAAATGAGGCCAGCCTTTTGCTTGCTTCGCCGCAGCTGTTTCACGATCGCTTTCGCATCGGCGTGTTGGTGCATCACGAAGTCACTGCGATCCATGGCGATTCCAAAACGGTCACGGTCAAGAACCTGCTCACAGGCGAATCGTTTGAAGACAGCTACGACGTCCTCGTGCTCTCCCCTGGTGCCGCACCCATCAAGCCGGACTTGCCCGGACTCGATTTGCCGGGCGTGTTCACCGTGCGCAGCATTCCCGACACACGGGAGATCCGCGGCTGGCTCGCGAAAACAAAGGCGAAGCATGCGGTCGTCGCCGGTGGCGGTTTCATCGGGCTCGAGATGGCCGAAAACCTTCGCCATCTCGGTCTGGAGGTCACCTTGGTGCAAAACGGGCCGCAGGTCATGATCTCGATGGATGCAGAGATGGTGGTGCCACTGCAGGAACATCTCCAAAAAAATGGCATTCAGTTACGACTCAATACCGCACTCACGGGCGTGACCCAGCAGGGCTCCAAGTTGCTCGTGAATGGCCTCATCGAAACGGATCTCGTCATCCTCGGACTTGGCGTGCGGCCGGAGACCACACTCGCCAAAGCCGCTGGTCTTACGCTTGGCAAACGCGGCGGTATTGCCGTCGATTCGCAGATGCACACCAGTGATCCGGCCATCTTTGCCATTGGCGATGCCGTGGAGGTCCACGACATCATTACGGACACCGATATCCTCCTTGCTCTCGCAGGCCCCGCGAACCGCCAAGGCCGGATCGCTGCCGATGTCATTGCCGGACGTGACAGCACGTTCCGCGGAGTGCAGGGTGCAGCTATCTGTGGTCTGTTTGACCTCGCGGTGGCTCAGACCGGTGCCACTGAGAAGTCGTTGCAACGCGCCGGCATCGCCGATTACGAAAAAGTGTATCTGCATCCGAAGCATCATGTCGGCTACTATCCCGGTGCACAGACGCTGCATTTGAAACTGCTTTTCTCTAAACCCGATGGACGCATCCTCGGCATGCAGGCGGTTGGCACGACCGATGTGGCCCGCAAGATCGATGTCATCTCCGCTTTGATTCAGAAGGGCGGCACCGTCTTCGACCTTGAAGAGGTTGAACTGTGTTACGCACCGCAATTTGGCGCTGCAAAAGACGCGCTGAACTATGCCGGCTTCATTGCTGCGAATCATCTGCGCGGTGATCTACCGCTCTCGCATTGGAAGATGCTGCCTGCTGATGCCTTCCTGCTCGACGTTCGTGACGAGGACGAGTTCGCCGAAGGCCACGCCAACGGTGCTGTGAACATCCCACTACCCCAACTCCGCGACAGGTTTGCTGAGTTACCTGAAAACAAAGCGCTGCACGTTTACTGTGGCGTCGGCCAGCGTGCTTACTATGCCGTTCGCCTGCTGCTGCAGCATGGCTTTGACGCACGCGACATCAGCGGCGGCTGGATCACGGCTGAGATGGTCGCTGCATCCAAGCTTGTCACTTGAGGTGGCTCACTGCTAATCTCGAGGCATGTTCTCCTCTCGCCGCACCTTTCTCCAGCAGGCCAGCCTTTCTGCGTTCAGTCTTTGGCTGCCGAAGAGTTATGCCGAAGCCACCTCTTCACAGCTTGCGCGCAGCACGCCAGAAGCGCAGGGTGTTTCCGCTCAGGCGATCTTGGATTTTCTGGAGGCCATCGAAAAGGAGAAGATGGAACTGCACAGCTTCATGATGCTGCGTCATGGGCAGGTGATTGCGGAAGGCTGGTGGGAGCCGTATGGGCCAGAGTTGGTGCATACGATGTACTCGATGAGCAAGAGCTTCACCTCCACGGCCGTGGGCTTTGCGGTCGCGGAAGGGAAACTCAGCGTCGAGGACAAAGTGATATCCTTTTTTCCCGAGGACCTGCCATCTACGATCAGCCAGAATCTTGCGGCAATGCGGGTGCAGGATCTGCTCACCATGTCCACAGGCAATGAGAAGGAACCGACGCAAACGGTCGTCAAAGCGGAGCATTGGGTGCGCACATTCCTCGCGCAGAACATCGCCCATCCGCCAGGCACGAAGTTTATGTACAACAGCGCGGCGACTTACATGTGCAGCGCCATCGTGCAAAAGGTCACGGGGCAGACGGTGCTGGACTACCTGACGCCGCGTTTGTTTCAGCCGCTCGGCATTCGCGGCATGAAATGGGAAACCTGTCCGCGAGGGATGAACACCGGCGGTTGGGGGCTCAGCATTCAGACCGAAGGCTTGGCCAAGTTTGGCCAATGGCTGCTGCAAAAAGGTCAGTGGCAGGGCAAGCAACTCCTTCCATCTGCCTGGGTTGATGAAGCGACGCGTTTTCATATCCAACAACCCGGTGACGACAAACCGGATCGACCCAAAGCCAAGAACGACTGGCTGCAAGGCTATGGCTATCAGTTCTGGCGCTGTCAAGGCACCGCCTTTCGTGGCGATGGCGCCTTTGGGCAATACACGATCGTTTTGCCGGAGCAGGACGCGGTGATCGTGATGACCAGTGAGAACAAAAACATGCAGGGCCAGCTGGATCTCGTCTGGAAGCATTTGCTGCCGGCTCTGGATGCAGCGGTTCCCATCCGTGCGGACTTGAGCGGCTTGCAGCAATTGAAGCTTGGTTTTCCGAAGGGCAGTGAATCCTCGCCCATGGCAGACCGAATCAACGGGAAAACGTTTGCGCTGGAAAAGAACGAGCTGGGTCTAACCGAAGTTGCTTTCACCCAAGAAGCCGATCAGTGGACCTTTACCAGTGGTGCCCATCGGGTCAGCTGTGGGCTGAATTCCTGGCATCCTGGGCAAGCCGCCTTTCCCGGCACACCACCACGCCTTATTTCTGGGGGCAAACCCAAGGAACCGACGATTTCCAAGATCGCCGCTCACGCGACTTGGCTGGATGCGGCCACGCTTCAAATGACCTGGCGCTACCTAGAGACACCGCACCATGATCGTGTGATGTGTCGCTTTGAGGCCGATGCCGTGACGGTGACGTTTTTAAACAGCATCACCGCCATGAACCCGAAAGCCAAGGATCCACGGCCACCGCTGAAAGGCCGGATGATTTAAATGGGGAAGTGAGGTGGTTTGGAGCATGAATAACCCTTCTACTTGAGGCCAAGAGGGCCATGTAGATCTGTCTTTTCCGCCTCCCTTTTCCGTTGGTCTTGGCTGGATTGCTGCTTGAAAGGAGGGCGCGACTTCCCATCCATTCACTCCATGCGTAAAACCAAGATCCTTTGCACCCTCGGCCCCGCGACTGACAGTCCTGAAGTTATCAAGACACTCATTGCCAAAGGCGCAGACGTGATTCGTCTGAACATGAGCCACGCTTCCCATGAATGGGTCCGAACCGTTTATGTCCGAGTCCGTGAAGCTGCTAGCCACGCGGGACGTGAGATCGCCGTGCTCATGGATCTCACGGGGCCAAGCATCCGCACGGGTGATGTCGAGAAACCTTGGCAGCTCGAAGTGGGTGACTGGGTTGAGTTCCGTTGCAAACCAGAAGTCGAGCCCACGGTTCCCCTTTCTGTCACGGTGAACTACCCAGACCTTGGCAAGGATCTCAAAGTCGGAGACATCATCATGGTCGATGGCGGCATGATTCAAATCAAGGCCACCGAAATCAGTGACAAGCGTGTCATCGGAACTGTGCTGACCCAAGGCGAGATGAAATCCCGCCGCCACATCAATCTTCCCGGGGTGCCCGTGCGCCTGCCGCCGCTGACGCAAAAAGACTACGCGGATCTTGATCTCGGTGTTGAGCTGGAGGTGGATTTCTTTGCCCTCAGCTTTGCTCGCGAGCCAGCCCACATCCAGCATTTGCAGCTCCTGCTTGAGCAAAAAGGCAGCAAGGCTCGTGTCATCGCCAAGATCGAAAACCAGCAGGCTTTGGAAAACATCGACACCCTTGTGGAGGCCAGTGCTGGCATCATGATCGCCCGTGGCGATCTCG
>CAMBPS010000058.1 GCA_945869675.1 Prosthecobacter debontii
GCCCTTTTTACCCAAATAATCCACCCGGTAAGCCTCCAGGGCGGCTTCATCAGACAGGGTGTCGAGGGCGGTGAGGGCCTCGGTTTTCAGGGAATCAAGTTGGGAAAGCATAGCGGCAAAGGGCGGTGATGATGCGCGCAGAATGGCAGAGATGCAACTGAGGAGGTGAAACCAAACCTGCAAGAAGCGGTCGCAGGGGACGGAAAAGCGCCTGATTCAGGAGAATAATCTTTCCGGTTGACGGATGGATGCTATCCCCTACCATGAAAGCCCTTTTTCAAACCCACCCCTCTGACCCTGTATGACCGAAGTTCAAATCCGCAAAGGCGAGCCTGTTGACCGCGCATTGAAGCGCCTTAAAACCAAGCTTGAGATGGAAGGTATCACCGAAGAGATCCGTCGCCTGCGCGCTTTCGAGAATCCAGTGACCCGCACCAAGCGCAAAGCCCGCGCGACCGCAAAGCGTGGTAAAATCCGCTTCCGCTTCACCCTGCCAAAAGCAGGTGAGCCCCCAGTAAACCCGATCGGCCAATAACCGAAGGTTTCGAAAAGCTTTAACGGCTTCATTTTCAGGCTCGTTGTCTGATTTCCAACCGCAGGAGGCTGTCTGTCCTACAGGCAGCCTTTTTGTATTCAGTAGACTAGGCATCCATTTCCATTTTTAGAAAAAGCGATACATCAGACTGAACATCAGGCTATGCCTATCACGGTCGATTTCATTTTCCGTGGAATTCAGGTCATACTGGAATTCCAAGCCTGCAGAAAGTTGTTCATTTAGCATCCAAATGAGGTTCGCTTGAAAAACATCGGTGTCGTTGGGTAGGCTATACGAACTCCATTTGCTAAACTCGTTTGAGCCATGTTGCCAGTTAATTTGGCTACGCATGCGCTTGGACCACTGATGTTGGAAGCCGATAAAAGCATTCCATGACTGCAAAAGGTCTAGTTTCCCGCGTTCGTTAGATGCACTGCTAGAAAAATTTGAAGATGCAGAGTATTGGCGGACACCATTGCCGAAGGATGCTCCTGCAATTAAATGGTCTTGTCGGCTTAGATGCAACGCCGTTGTGAGTGAGAGGCCATACCCAAAGGTATCTTCATTTTCGCTATTTTGATTATAGCTCGAGTAATTGAGATCTTTGAATATACCTGCTAGCTGAATATGCCCCGCTGCTTCCTCCCAACGAGCTTGTAATATTACGCTTGGCAGCCTTCCACTTAAAGCTCCATATTCGTTAGGGGGAGAACCATAAATAGTTTCACTGTCCGACGCTTCTACCGCCATTACTATTTGCAAATGCTCGCTATCCAATGGGAAGGAATAACGTATTTGAGGAGCTAACCGGTCACTTCCTAAAGTGCTTAAGCTTATATTAAGACTATCTGGTGCAGCACTCGGATCATAAAAAGCGGACCAAGTTTGGCCGAAAGTGAGTCCACCAATTTGAGCATACAAGTGTCTTGCAGATCCGTTGATGGCCATTTCATAGTAAAGCCGCATGGGGCCTAAGTCGGAGTTCTTGCGCAGGTCCACATGGAGTCGACTCTGAAAGATATTGATTCTGTTTGTAAAGGTGTCACTGCTTTCGCCATTAAAGAAGAAGACATCGGCCATCAACAAGCCGCCAACGTGAATCCACCAGCCACTATCACTGAGTTCATGAAAGCCTGCCCAATGCTCGTTCTTCATGACTTTTCGCGGTTGCGGGCCCGCAGGCACATCATCAAACACTCTTGGTCGGACTATGGTGGCCAAACCTTGATTGGTTTGAGACCATTCTTCTTGGGTCATTCGGCTGGCTAGCTTGGTTGTGCCAGATGGTAGAACTGCTTCTTTGAGAGCTGCTAAAGGTGCGGACTCTGGTGTCTTTAAGGCCGGAGTGGACTCTGGAGTGCGGGCTGGTTGCGTTGGTTGGGCCTGCTTTTCTTGCAGCGTGGCTACTTGCCCTTGCAACTGAGTGATCGTCTGCTGCATCGCTCTAACCGCTGCTTTTAATTCTTCAATTTCCTGTGCCTGATCTGCAAAAACGTGGCCTGCTCCCCAAAAAAAGAGACTGATCACATAAAGATGTAGAGATGAGCGTGGAGAAAATTTCCTCATGAGTGCTAGGCTAATCCAGATTTCAACAGCAGACGCAAGGTGAAAGTGGGATATCAGCTTATTCTAGTTAGCCGGATAAAGTGTGGTTACCACTTCTCTGCTACCCGAGACATTGAGTAGGCTGGAACTTTGGATGAATCCGCCTAGCTTTGAAGATTAGTGGGGCCGTGAAGAACGAATCAGAGAGTGTGCGAATGTCCCCGCACCATCAGAGCCTGACGCTCAACCATCAGCTTAGCCAAACGACTTCGTTAGTGAGCATGGTGTCGTCATCGAAAACAAATTTGCCCACGAAATGTCGGCGCTCCAGGAGCATCTCGCCCAGCCAGTAGCGGTCATCTGTCCACATTTCTTCAAAGGGCAATGCGTTCAAGGGCGTCCAGAGCGGAATGGCTTCGGGTGTTTCATAAGGCTCACCCTCCCACTGAGTGGCTAGGAAAACATCCACGTAGAGAGCGAGGCCATCGACAAACTGAAACCAAAGCTCGCCATGCTTCACGCCATTGAGGGCAGTGACCCCGAGTTCTTCCTGGGTTTCACGCACAGCGCATTCCAGCGGTGTTTCTCCCGGGTCCATCTTGCCGCCGGGCCCATTGATTTTACCTGCCCCGAGGCCGCGCATTTTGCGAATCAAGAGAACCTGCTCCCGTGCCTCATCGACGACAAACATCAGCGTCGCGCGGATGGTGGGTTGCCAGTGCTGCCAGTTAGGTATCATAAATCAAGTTGGCCTATGCAACCGCACGCGACCAGATGCAAGGAAGAGACTGTTTTCTCGTGAAGTCTCAGTTGCCATGATCCCGCATCCCGCGAAACTAGGACCCACTCCTTCTCATGCCGCTCGATCGCCAATTGCTTCTGCTGTCAACCCTCGCCTTCCTCATTGGCGTGGTGCCAGCGGCGCGTGCCTTGTTCAGTGGTCACTGGCGCCCCAGCCGCCAATGGATTCCGATGCTTATCGGCTTCATCCTGCAAACAGGCGCTGTTTATGATCGTGGACAAGCCGTGGGTCAGTGCCCCATGAAAAGCCTTTCCGACATCCTTGTCTTCATCGCCTGGAGCATCGTACTGCTCTACTTCCTGGTCGGACCGCCGTATCGCGTGTCTTTACTCGGCATCTTCACCGCACCTCTCGTCACGGCCATGCAGGGGCTGGCCTTTGTGATTCCCGATGCCTTCCCTGACTATGCAGCGAAGTCCAAAATTGATCCTTATGTGGAACTGCACGCTGCTTTGGCACTGGTCGCCTACGCAGCCTTTGCTCTGGCCTGCATCACGGGTGTCATGTATTTGCTACAGGAGCGTTTTTTGAAAAAGCATCACATCGGCGGGTTATTCTATCAGTTGCCACCGATTCAGGGACTGGCAAAAGCCATCCAAAAGCTTGTCTATCTGGGCCTGCTGTTACTCAGCTTTAGTTTGCTCGTTTCCTTCAAACTCAATACACCGATTAGTAATCCAAAGCTCATCTTCGCCTGGGCGGTGTGGGTGCTTTACGCTCTGATCGGTGTCATCATGTGGCGGCAGGTGCTGTCACCTCGGCAGACGGCTTGGCTGGCAGCTGTTGGCTTTGTGATTCCTTTCATTTCTCTCTGGCTCATGACGACGCATGGTTGATGTAGAGCCAATTCAAAACCAATTGGTCTGCCTTGGCCTGAACTACCGCACCACGCCTGTGGAGGTCCGTGAACGTGTCGCCTTTCCTGAATCCAAGGTGCCTGAGGCTGTCCAAGAAGTGCGCGCCCTTCCAGGCTTTGAGGAAAGCGTGGTCCTGAGCACCTGCAATCGAGTCGAAATCTACTCCACGCATACCCATGCAGATGCCCAGCAAGCGCAGGGGGAACTCGTCAAATATGTCATTCGGCGCTTTGATTTGGCTCCAGAGCAGGCCGAGGCGCTGGTGACCTATGACCTGCATGCAGGAGAGGCCGCTCGACATCTCTTCCGCGTCGTCAGTGGGCTCGATAGCATGGTGCTGGGCGAGACCGAAATCTTTGGCCAGGTCAAAGCTGCGTATCAGGTCGCTCTGGCTGCAGGCACTACCAGCCGAACGCTGAACAAGCTGTTCCAGCAGGCCTTTTCTGTCGGTAAGAAAGTGCGGAATGAGACTACCATTCAGCGCGGCTCCACCAGCGTGGGCAGCGTGGCCGTGGATCTGGCAGAAAAGGTGCATGACCTGAAGGAATGCCGCGTCATGCTCATCGGCGCAGGAGAAATGAGCCGCACCTGCGCCCAGAGCCTGCTTTCACGCGGAGCCAAAAGCATCATCGTCTCCAATCGCAGTCACGATCGCGCTGTCGAGTTAGCCACAGAAATGGGCGGCACCGCGCTGAAGTTCGATGAATGGGAAGCCGCTATGCATGAGGTGGATGTCATCATCTCCAGCACCAGCGCCCCGCATTTTGTCATCAAGCCTGAGCAGATTCAGCACGTCATGAAAAAGCGCCGCTGGGAGCCTCTACTGATCATCGACATCGCGGTGCCGCGTGATGTCGATCCTGCCGTGAACGGCATCGAAGGTGTCTATCTCTACGATATCGATGCCTTGCAAGCCATCGCTGACAGCGGTCGCAAAGAGCGTGAAAAGCAGCTCTATGCCTGTGAGCAGATCATCGAAAGCCAGCTCACTAAATACGGCTTTGTGGAATAGACTGTAAACCCCGCTTTGGGCACACTCGCCTCAAGAGTTGGGAACCTTTTTACAGAATTAACAAGAAGACAGGATTAACAGGAATTTTCTTTTCCTGTTCTTTGGCTTTGGTGAATTCAGGCACAGTGAAGATCAGGAGGTTTGGCTTTCTGTTAATCCTGTAAAACTAGGTGCCCTGTTCCTCACAGCTGTCGATAATTAGATGAGTTTGGAACTAACTAAGGCAGACTTGCATCAAAGTGAAGCTGCCAAAAAGGGTGGGCATTTAACAGGATTCACGAGAAGACAGGATTAACAGGATTTTACCTTTTCCTGGTCTTTGGTTTTGGTGAATTCAGGCACAGTGAAGATCGGGAAGTTTTGCTTTCTGTTAATCCTGTAAAACAGCCACGAAAACTCTCCGCACTTTGGCCTTTGTTCCCCAGGTGGCAAAACCAAAGGGCAGGCAGAGATGGATGTCCCCTGGCCGCAGCGATACTTTCTTGCCTTTGATGCTCGCATTCACCACAGGTCGATCATTGATCCAGACGCGGATATCCTCAGGCCGCACCTCGATCCGCACGGCATACCAGACGCCATTTTGAAAAGTCTGTTCTGCCCGAGTCGCATTCTCACTGGCATCTAGGAAATCCAGGCTGGAGAGCCCCGTCACCGTGCCTCCCCAGCCGCCAATCACAAACGTCGCATGAGCCTCATGACTGCTCACCGGAAAGGTGCACATGCCAAAGATGTCCCGACCCTCCACGCGCATCGTTTCATAGCGGATCGTGTAGCCTGTCCCCGGCAGCCCCGCCTGATCCCAGGCGGTGAACTTCGCCCCCGTCATCGGCGCTCCAATGCCGATTTCTAAATTGCCATCCTTTACCGCAATCGGGCCCTCCTCAGGAATCCCCGCCTGCTGCCAGGCCGCAGACAGAGCCCCCTCCATCAGCGCCCACTGCTGCACCTTCACCTCGGGTGCAGCTGGGCGACACGCGGCTAGCAGGCCAAGCAAAAGAAAAAAGAATCGTTTCATCAGGGAAAGAGCCAGATACGCCTCACGCCCCAGACGAGGCTCGTTTAGTCCAGTCGACAACTCGGCAGGGTCAAAAAAGTGTCTTGAAGCCCCGACAGTTGGGGAGACAGCTAGCAGCGATCCTCTGTTGGGGTGCGTTTTTCAGAAGGTCTTGCCGCAATCCGTTCCTGACAGGCGTACCGATTTAAAATCTTCATGCATCTGCCTTCTGCTATTCCATAGTCCCCGCCTTGAAAACCGCTCTCATCTTAGTCTCCGCCCTGTCCTTTATCGGTTACGGTGCGGCTTGTTTTTTTTCTAGCTACATGAAGAAGGAGTTTCTGCGCTACGGGCTTGGATTGCAGCGGGTGTGGGTGGGCTTGTTGCAGTGGGCAGCAGGAATGGGCCTGCTGGCTGGAATGCGTGTGCCGTGGATGGGCCAAGTGGCAGCGTGCGGGCTGGCTTTGATGATGCTGGTGGCCGTTGGGGTCCGCATCCAGATCAAAGACAGTGCCTGGCAGACGATGCCAGCGCTTTTCTACCTGGTGCTCAACGCCTATCTGGTGCTCGCGGGATTCTGAGCCCGAAACCTAGAGGAAGGCGATGGCAAGGCACATGGCAAGCACGGCAAGAGATGGCAGTGCCTTGCTGAAAGGATCTTTCACTTTAAGGTGCATGAGGAAGGCCCCGAGCATGAGCGTGCCCATGCCGAGTGCAGCGGGCTGTGCCAAGCCTGCCATCCAGATCGAGGCAAGCAGCGCCAGAGCGAAACCCACTTTCAAAAGGCCGACAAGGCAGAAGATGGAATAGGGTAGGCCGTAAACGGCGAACTCCTCACGCAGTGTTTGAGCATTTTTGCCGCGATACGAGGTCGCCTTACCCGAACGCAGGAGCCAGACGTTCAGAATGCCAAGCGCCACGATGAGTTTCAGAGCAATGAGAAGGTAGACCATGAGGGTGAGGCGAACGATTGAAGAGTGCAGAAATAAGGCACGTAAGACTGCTGCACTTCGCCGGAGACTGCAAGCGAATCCCCGATCAGCTGCCATTCACTTAAACTACCGAACGCGTGGCAACCTAAATCCCCCTCGAACTCTTCCTGCGCGTCCTAAAAGTTAGTTTGCAAACGATGAGACCTGCAAAGGGACGAACACTTTATTCCCCTGCCGCCGTCCGTCTCAGCCAATCAGCAAAGTCTTTTCTGCTGTGGGAAATTTAATCAGACTGCCGCAGGTGAGTGATTTCTGAGTTTTTAGAGTTCTGCCATTTGAATCACCTGACCGCATTTAGGATTCATCTTAGCCGATCTTAACCGCTTATGGTGCCGTGCCGGGGGTGGCGGTCCGGTAAGGGTCGAGGCCAAGCCCGATCCTCCGACGAGATACCGATGACTTGATCCTGCCTTGCCAATTTCTGTAGATCCCTTATTTTAATCCTATGAAGACTCTGGAGGAATTGCCTATCAAGATCGACTGCGAGAAAATCGCAGCGTTTTGCTGTGAGCGGGGAATTCGTAAAATGAGTCTGTTCGGCAGCGTGCTGCGGGATGATTTCAATCCGCACTCGAGTGATGTGGATGTTCTAGTGGACTTTGCACCTGAGGCTTTGGACGGGATTGGACTCGCCTACTTTGGCTGGGCGGATGATCTGGCTCAGATCGTGGGGCAGAAGGTGGACTTTTGCTCGCGGCTGCATCCGCGAATCGAACCCCGCGTGCGCAAGGAGGCGCTAACTGTGTTTGAGCGCGCATGATCCTGGTCTGACGCTGGAGCAGATCATCCAATTCTGCCAAGAAGCCGTAGAGCTTACGAAGACGGAAACTTATGAGGGGATGCTGGCTGACCACCTAAAGCGGTATGCTTTTGAGAGGATGATGGAATGCGTGGGTGAGGCGGTGAAGCGCCTGCCACAGGAAATCAAGGAAAGCCACGGAAAGATCCCTTGGCGTCTCATTGCAGGAATGCGAGACCGTATCAGCTATGGTTACGATGGCATTCAACATCATGTTTTGTGGGAAGCGGCTAGGAATGAGTTGCCTATTTTGCTTGAACTGGCCAGCGAGATACTAGCTGAGATCGATGGGTAACCCCGCAAAAGAACCGACACTTGATTTCCCTCCTGCCGTCCGTCTCAGCCAATCAGCAAATTCTTCTTTGATTCTGGGACAAAGGCGAGACAGCTCTGGCTGATCTCAAGCCGGAGGCCTAACTACCAGGCTAGGACTCAAACCAGCGCCCCGCGGGGTAGGAACCGAGGCTGTGGATTTGGGCGCCGTCGGCGCGGGTTTGGTCGAGGGCGGTTTTAAAATGAGGTTCGGCGGGAGAGCCGGCGATCTCGATGTAGAAACGGTACTTATTCGGCTGACCGCGGATGGGGCGGGACTCGAGGCGTTTGAGATTGATGGCGGCATCACTTAGCGGGGTGAGGAATCGACAGAGGCTGCCGGGACGGTCTGGCAGCTCGACAACGAGGGCGGTGCGGTTGTTTTCGGTAGAGGAGGCATTCTCCGAGTGACCGAGCAAATAAAACTGAGTGATATTCGGGATATCTCCGGCAATAGGGAAGTGCAGCAGGGTCAGGCCGTGACGTTGAGCATTCTGCCTGGGACCGATAGCAGCGGCACTGGACAAAGCGGCGGCTTTTTCGGCTGCCTTGGCGGTGCTGGGCTCGACGATCCGTTTGGCGTCTGGATAATGGGCTTTCAGCCATTCATCGCAATGGAAGAAGGGCATGGCATGAGAATGGATGGTCTGAACTTCAGCGCCCGCTTGGCCGAGAAGGGCCAACTTCACATCCAGAGTCAGTTCTTCTAGAATGGAGAGGCCGCAGCGCTCATCGACCAGTCGGTCCACGGTATCAATGATGAAGCCGCCGGAAGAGTTCTCAATCGGGACGATGCCCAAAGCGGAAGGCTGGGTGCGAAGAAAGTCAAAGACCTCGCCAATGTTTCCCATGAGCTGAACACGGGCCTCAGGGAAACGCTTTTCCGTGAGTAGATGAGAAAAGCTGCCCTCGGGGCCAAGGCAGGCAATGGTTGTGACAGGGGAAGACATGCTGGAGAAACGATACCGCATAGAGGATAGCAGATGCGGCAATGAGCAAGGGCGAAGCGTGGTGTCTTGCAGCATTGACGGTTCGATAGTTTGCTCCCAAGATCGCAAACAATGTCTTACCGCACCTCCCCTGCGCCAATTACCACGATGCCTCCAGGCATCCCCTTTATCATCGGCAACGAGCTGGCTGAGCGCTTCAGTTTCTACGGGATGCGCACCATTCTCATGATCTTCATGACTCAGGCACTTCTGAATCATCAGGGCATGAAGGACGTGATGAGCGAGCCTGAGGCGTCAAAATGGATGCACCTTTACATGGGTGCCGTCTATCTGACTCCGCTTATCGGCGGTCTTTTGGCAGACCTCTGGCTGGGTAAATACCGCACGATCATGTGCCTCTCAATGCTCTACTGCATGGGGCATCTGATTCTGGCGCTGGATAACACACGCACGGGGCTTTTCTGGGGTCTGAGCTGTGTGGCGCTGGGGGCTGGCGGCATCAAGCCGTGCGTGGCTTCTCATGTCGGAGATCAATTCGGCAGCGGCAATGCGCATCTGCTTCCGCGCATGTATAACTTGTTTTATTTTGCCATCAATTTCGGCTCGGTCTTTTCGACTCTGCTGACCCCCTGGCTGATGAAGAATTATGGCCCACATGTCGCTTTTGGTGTGCCCGGTGTCTTCATGCTTATCGCCACGATTTTGTTTTGGCTGGGGCGGCACCGCTTTGCCCACATCCAGCCGCAGCCACGCCTCTTTTGGCAGGAACTCACTCGACCAGACGTCATGCGCTCCATGGCAGGACTGATCCTGATCTATCTTTTCATCGCCATGTTTTGGAGCCTCTTTGATCAGACCGCCTCCCGCTGGGTGCTACAGGCGACTCGGATGGATCTGCATCTGTTCGGCATCCAGGTTCTACCAGATCAGATTCAGGCTGTGAATCCTCTCTTGGTGCTGGGCATGATACCGTTGTTTTCAATCGTCATCTATCCCTTCATTGGGCGCTTCGTTACGCTCACGCCACTGCGAAAAATCTGCTTCGGATTCCTCGTGGCGGCTTCCTCATTTGTAGTGCCTGCTTTTATCGAAAGCTGGATCACAGTCGGTGAAAAGCCGACGATCTGGTGGCAGGTGATCGCCTATGTCTTGATCACAGCAGCGGAGATCATGATCTCGATCACTGCTCTGGAGTTTAGCTACACACAGGCTCCTGCACGGTTAAAATCTTTCGTCATGGCGCTCTTTTACGCCAGTGTCTTCACTGGTAACCTTTTCACCGCTCTGGTGAATGCCTCGATCGAAAAAGTGGGCCTGTCCAGCAGCCTGAACGGAGCTGGTTACTACTGGTTCTTTGCCAAGTGCATGGCGGTGACAGCGGTCCTATTTGTCTTTGTCGCCATGTTTTATAAGGGCCGGACGTATCTACAGGATGAGGAGTCAGCTTCACTGAGCGCTTAATTTTTTAAACACTGTGCGGATCTGTTCCACTGTGCCGATGGCAAGAATGGCTTCGTATTCAAAGACGAGCCCCGGTTTCAGGGCAAAGGTTTGCAGTGGCGCTGCATAACTCACGTCGCCCTGGTTGCCCTGGCGGACACGGTAGCAGGTAGCTTCTTTGGCGTGAGGGAAAAAGAGACCCAATCCGCTATTTTTGGCATTCACCCAGGCTAGCCAGGTTTCTGAAAATCGGATCATTTCGTTAGGAAATCCTGGCTGTCGACGCGTGAGTTTCTGCTCTGCATCGACATAAACCAGAGTTTCCAAGGCTGGCTTCACAAACAAGGCTGGCAGCTCTTGATGATACGCCTTGTGCTCTTTCTCTCCGCTGTAAGTCATCTTAAACTTCAGGCGTGCAAGTCCGCCTTCCAAGCGCAGCCACTGCTCCAGGGTCACCTCCTTGATCAGCTCACCCGTTGCCCAGTGACGTGGATGGATCTTGGCGTAGAGTTGGTCTTTTTCTTCCGATGACTCGATCACGACAGCGGGCTCATTTTTCCAAGAACCACCCTGCACAGGATTGTAGCGCCAAGGTTTGCCATTCCAATCGCTGCCATCTTGATCTCCATAATAGGACTGCTGGAGGTAACGGCCCACGTCATAGGCATTGAGTAAATTTTCCGAAGAGTGTGAATGTGAGAACCATCCGACACAGGCCCCTGCACTGAGGTTCACCCCGAGACGAACTTTTCCATTGTCGAGATAAGTCCAGTGTTCGGCTGCCAAAAGGGGACTGCAGAGAAGGAAGGTAAGGAGGATGATGTGACGTGTGATCAAAAGGGGAGGATTAAGGGCGTTTAACTTTCCAGATGGTAGGTTGGGCATCAATGGCACGGTATTCAGTGCTGCCAAGTTTCTCCAAGATCGGATTCATGTCAGAAAAAGGATGATGGTGACCGTCTCGGCATTTTGGTCGGTTTTCCAGTTGCTGGCAATGACACAAAACGAAACGATTGAGTGCGCATATCAAGCTTGGCTTACTTTGGACCTCAACTCTTGTGCTGTTCATCCAACCATGCTAATCAGATGGGTGACCGCCCCGACCGCTACCGTTGTTTTCCCACTTATCGCCGCTTTGCTTTATGCTTTTGGGGCTTTGCTTTTCAAGAGATCGAGTGACCTAGGCGTGGGGTTATGGAGGACGACCTTTATCGCCAATTTGATTGTAGGCGCAATTTTTTCTCTGCTTTGGCTGCTGCCGGGGCATGAGATCGAGCGGGAGCTTTTGTGGCAGCCAGCGCTCATTGCTTTATGTTTGTTCGTTGGTCAGTTAGCGCAATTTTTAGCACTGGAAAAAGGTGACGTGTCTGTAGCCGTTCCGATTTTTGGGATGAAGGTCGTCATCGTGGCTTTTCTGACACCGATCATCACTGGCGACGTGGTGGGGGCAAAACTCTGGATTGCGGCTTTATTAAGTGTCGTTGGCATCACTTTTCTCAATCAAAAAGAGAATGGCAAACGACCTCAAAATTTGACCATCACTCTGCTGGCGGGTGGCCTCGGCGCGCTGAGCTTTGCCTTTTTTGATGTCTTGGTCCAGAAGTGGGGACCAAACTGGGGACCCACTCGGCTTTTACCCTGCATTTTCTGGATCAATGCGCTGCTCTCCTTTGGCCTCATTTTTCGCTTCACCTCACCCCTGAGTGCGATTCCCCGCCAGGGCTGGCCGTGGCTCACGGGTGGCTCTGTTCTCCTCGGCACCCAAAGCGTGATCTTTGTCTGTACCTTGGCCGTTTATGGTAAAGCCACTTCTGCCAACGTCGTGTATGCATCGCGCGGACTGCTGAGTGTGCTGCTGGTCTGGATGATCGGGCACTGGTTCATGAACCAGGAGCAACAATTAGGAGCCAGAGTTCTGCGCTGGCGGCTATTTGGGGCAGCTTTGATGCTAAGCGCAATTGTCTTGGTGGTGACTTGAGCCGCAGGTTGCACGCTCGGTGTTTACCGCTACTCTCTGCGCCCCGTCTTTATAAAAATCTATGTGGAAAGGCCGCTTCTCTCAGCCCACCAGCCAGCTCGTTCAGAGTTATGGTCAATCTGTGTCCTTTGACTGGAGGCTCTACGCGCATGACATTCGTGGCTCTATGGCTCAGGCAAAGGGGTTGCTAAAGGCTGGCATCATTACGGCAGACGAGCATTCAGCCATCGAAAAAGGATTGTTGGAAATCTGCCAAGAGATCGAAGCAGGTCAGTTTGAGTTCAAACAGGCTCTGGAGGATGTCCATATGAACATCGAGTCTGAGCTGACACGGCGCATTGGCCCCGCAGGTGCAAAGCTACACACGGCCCGTAGTCGGAATGATCAAGTGGCCACGGATGTGCGGCTTTACACACGGGATGCTGTGCAGGGGATCATCTTGCTGATTCAAAGCCTGCAGCGTGCCTTAGTCGAAGCCTCGGAACGTAGCGGCAATGCCGTGGTGCCGGGTTATACCCATCTCCAGCGCGGGCAGCCGGTGCTTTTCGCTCATCATTTGTTAGCCTATGTGGAGATGCTAAGTCGTGACGCTGCTCGTCTGGCAGATGCTAATCAGCGGCTCAATGTCTGCCCTCTGGGTTCTGGAGCGCTGGCGGGTTCGACGATCATTCTAGATCGCGAATTTATGGCTGCTGAGCTTGGCTTTGACGGTGTGACTCAAAACAGCATGGATGCAGTAAGCGACCGAGACTTTGCTGCTGAGGTGCTTTTCAGCATCGCTCTTTGCGGTGTGCATTTGTCTCGGTTAAGTGAAGACGTGATCCTTTGGTGCAGCGCAGAATTTGGCTTTATCACTCTGAGTGATGCCCACACCACGGGCTCGTCTTTGATGCCGCAGAAAAAGAACCCCGATGTCGCCGAGCTGACTCGTGGAAAATCAGGCCGCCTCATCGGCAATCTGATGGCGCTACTAACGCTGCTCAAAGGTCTTCCGATGACTTACAATCGGGATATGCAGGAGGACAAAGAACCGCTTTTTGATAGTATCGACACGATCAAGGCTGCCCTTGCAGTCTTTGCCGAAATGATAGCCGGGATGGAAGTCAACGAATCTCGCACGCGTGCAGCGACAAGTGACCCCATGCTGTTAGCGACGGATCTGGCTGATTACTTGGTGAATCACGGCGTGCCATTCCGCTCTGCGCATGAAGTCATCGGTAAACTCGTGGCTCATTCCATTGCAGAAAAAGTGGCCTTTGCGAATATCCCACTGGCCAAGTATCAGGAGTTTTCACCCGCTTTTCAGGCCGATCTCTTTGCCTGTCTGAATCTGGAGACGGCCCTTGCCGCGAGGAAAGGCATCGGCGCACCGTCTCCGCAGAATGTCGCAGCCCAGATCGCCCGCTGGAAGGAGGCGCTATCGCAATGAGTCAGGGAGTGACATTTCCGCTCTTTCACGATCAGTCGCGTGATGGCTGGGATTGTGTCCGTGAGGAACGTCTCTTTGAAAATCCCCACGTCAGTGTGCATCGCGTCGAGACATTGACGCCGAATCGTCGAGAAAAAGCCGTGCCATGGCTGATCGTGAATCGCAAAGCCGCTGTCGCCATTGCTCCAGTGACTGAAAAGGGTGAGTATGTTCTCATTGAGCAGGAGCGCATACCCGTGCGCCAGAGCTGCCATGAATTTCCCGCAGGACAAATCGACTGCGTAGTTAACGACATCACCTGTGACGTTGTCATTAAAACAGCACTCCGCGAGCTGAAAGAGGAAACAGGTTACGCACTGCTGTCAGAGGCAAGACTCACCCCTCTAGGCTGGTTTCTTCCCTCTCAAGGATTCACTGATGAGCACGTTTACTTATTCAGAGCAGAGCCTGTGTGCGTTGTCAGTCGTCCAGAACTGGATGGGAGCGAGCACATCAGTCCTGCGCGATTGGTTGGTTCAGAGGAATTACGGAGGATGATCGCTGACAATGAGATCACCAACGCTCTGACGCTGGCCCTCTACGCGCGGATGGCAGCGAAGAGCACCCTTTGAGAAAACTACCCCCCCAAGTATTTCAATTTTATGTGGCAAGGCATCCTGAACAAAGTCTTTAAAGCACGCGAAAAAGTCGCAATGAATCTCACCGCTGAGGATGAGGAAAAACCATTTTTAGATCATCTTGAAGATTTGCGCACCATGCTCGTGCGAATCGCGGTAACGCTTCTTGTCTCAGCTTTCGCAGCCTTTGGCTTCTATGGCCAGCTTTTCAATATCTTGCTTTACCCATTGGTGTTAGCAGGTTTCGCCACAGACATTGATGCTGGTCGTAAACTTTTGATTAATCTCGACATCGCTGGCCCGTTCATGATGGCGGTCAATGTTTCGCTTATTGCCGCCGTAATAGCCTCCTTTCCGCTGCTTTTGATTTTTCTTCTGCAATTCATTTTGCCGGGTCTGAAGAGCAATGAGAAGAAACTGCTCTTTCCAGCCATCGCCATCGGCACTGGTCTTTTTCTAGGTGGATGCTCATTTGCCTACTGGCAGGTTCTGCCGCGAGCTCTGATCTTTTTCTCTGAATTTGCCGCTTCGGTGGGTGCTACCCAGACTTGGTCGTTAGACAATTACGTCACTTTCACCACCCGCTTCATCCTCGTCTTTGGCATCGCTTTTGAACTGCCAGTGATTGTCATGGCGCTGGTGAAGCTAGACATCCTGAATTTCCGCATCATGAAGTCAACTTGGCGTTATGCATTGATCGCCATCATGATCTTTGCAGCTGTGATCACACCGACCCCAGACATTCTGACTCTTCTGCTCATGTCGGGCCCCCTTTACGTGCTTTACGGCATTTGCGTCATTTTAGCCTACTTCATGGAAAAGAAGGATAAGGAAGCCTATCCCGAGTACTACGCCGAGCTGGCCAAAGATGAAAAAGAGCTGGAAACTGCCGTCAAAGACGACTGGGATAATGAGAGCTATAACCCTTGGTTCTCTGAGGACGATAAGGATCAAGAAGACGAATATCAAAAACCACGTGCCACACCTTCTGCACCTCCGCCAGAGATCGAAAAAGCAGCGAACACCATCGCCATGACTGATGAGATCGATGAAGGTGAAGATCAAGGCTCCGTCATGCCTGACGAAGATGAACCTGTCATCGAGGAGAAGCCCATGGCCGAAAAGACCACGGAAGAACTCGCCCGGGAGGATGAGCAACGTAGTGGCAATCCACCGGTCTAAACCTTGCGCTTAACGCCACACTCTGCGTCAATGTAACGTTGACGCAGAGATTCCAAAAAAGTGTGAGAATCCATCTCTGGAGGATGGTGAATCGGCTCACCCACGGTCAGACGCAGCCGGATTTTCCTGGGTGGCAAGCGCCAGATAGTCCAGCCTTTACTGAGATAGGGACTGCTTGTCTGGATAAAAATAGGCCAGACAGGTGCACCTGAATTTTTAGCGATCACCGCCAGTCCTCCTGGTAGTGGGTTGATGCAGCCGTTTTCGGGTTGGGTGCGGGTTCCCTCAGGAAAAAAAACCAGCCGTTCATTTCCTTTTAGACGCTCAATGCAAGTGCGTATCATTTTATGAGACGGTTCATTTGAAATGAATCCCGCAGCGGTCGATCCGCAAAACAGCAGTGGATTGCGCAAAAGAGATGCCTTCATGGCGCAGGAGGTATTGTCAACTTCAGCAATGACCACCACGGCATCCCATAACGCAGGGTGATTTGGCGCGATGATCATGGGTCCGATCTGGGCTCGTAGACGATCAAATCCAACATAATCGCATTCGATGACGCCTAGACCCTTGAGTAGGCCCACAAATCCACGAAAAAAGATCTTCAAAATAGTCTGCCCTAGCTCACGACCGCGCTGACCGCGGATGACTTTGGCCGTAAGAAAACTCGTAGGCAGAAGTATGGCTGCACAGATGACCCAATAAAGTAAGAGGATCGCAGCAGTAGCCACCAAGCGGAGTCGGTCGATCAGAGACAAGGGGTCCATGTGATCACGCGCACTCGTGGAGACTGAAGTTCATGCATTGAGGATTGTCAGACGCGGTCTTCATGGGTAACGAATGGGGAATTATGTCTCACTCATCTTCGCTTGTCCAAGCTCTTTCCGCCTTGCCTCATGGCCCCTCTTTTCGATTCATTGACGAACTCATCAAAGTGCAGCCGGGTGTTTCTGCCACAGCATGCTGGCAACTCAAAGGTGACGAGGCTTTTTTAGCAGGGCATTTTCCTGGTAACCCTATGCTGCCAGGCGTTATCATGATCGAGGCGCTGGCTCAGCTTGGTGGTATTTTAGCGCAAAGTGATCGTGGAGATCATCCCCTGAAAAATGTCCGTCTTACTGCTGTCAGGCAATTTAAAATCCTCGGCAGCATTGTTCCAGGACAGACATTAATGATCCAAGCCAAACGAGACGCGGTCATGCCGGGTCTCGTTCAAATCAGCGGAGAGATCACAACGTCAGACGGAGCGAGGTTAGCGATAGGCAGCGTTGTTCTCAGTGGCGATGAATGATCTCAGCTAAACAGAGGCGGAACTAACGCCCATATGATCGACATCCATTTCACGCACCCGCTTGCGGTCACGTTCGGATTGCACGGCTGTACGGAGCTTTTCCCGGACGTCTTCTACATTAGCAATGGCGCGAATAGCTACCGTGGGCGAGGTGGCATCACTGGTAATCAGGGTGAGATTTCCTAATCCGACCAGACGCAGTGCCAAAGACTGATCCATGGCATAGTCCTTCACGCGAAAGAGTTCCAATTCATCTAGCTTACGATTCATGATGCCGCTGGAAATTTTTAGGCGCTGTGTAGTCAGTTCATAAGAGGTGCTCTTGGTCGTCCACCAGCGAATCATCCACATCAGCAGTGGAACAATCAATCCAATGGCGGAAAAGCCCATGGTGATTGGTATGCAGCCAAGCGCAGTGGCTGCGAGAAGAACACAGAAAAAGTAGTACCAACCATGGACCCACTGGGAAGTATGACCTTTCCATAGCGAGGATTCTGTGGCGGCAGGAGAGGTGGATTCAGCGTTCATAGAGTCTGCAATTACAATTGAGCTTCAATCGAATTTCGTGGTGACCTGAGCCCTTTAGGACTTCGAAAAAACAGTGGCTACCCCTCAAGGACTCGAACCTTGAACAACAGAGTCAGAATCTGTTATGTTACCATTACACCAAGGGGTAGTTTCGCGGACGAGGAACATACACGTTCCACAGCGGTTGCAAGAAATGTCTTGCATGAAGTCAGACCGCTTTGAAGCCGCTTGTATCAAGAAGGTCGATTAGCTTCATCGAACTCTTGGCTCAGTGAATCTTCGGTCTTCACTTCCATCTCTACCCAGTCTGGGCCGTCTTTGAGCCGCCGGTATTCATTGAAGACCAAGACGATCGTTAATCCACCAAGCGCAACGGATGTCTCCAAAATGAACGGTGATGCCAAAGTTCCCGCAATCGTGAAAAAGGATTTAGCTAGAATCTCCCTTGCCGTTTCATCATAATTCCAAGCTGCGACGGCACATCCAACGAAAGCGATAAGAAAGAGTAGGGGCGTCAGCCACCAGCGTTTAGGAAGCACAGATTCGGACATATCGATACTTACTCGACTAACTCAGCTTTTCCAGCTGGGTTTACGTTTAGTTTTTCAATCTTCTTCGGAACTATTGGGACAGCCTTTAAAACGGTGGCTGTTCGCAGGGGAGTGCGGATTGCTTGGGCATTGGCCGTCAGTGTGGCAGCTTGATCTTCCTGTATCACCATAGGCTTTGGCAAAATTGTTTCTGTGACTTGCGAAATTGGGGGGAATTCTTTGACCTCGATCACCTGCTGCGATTCAGATGTGTGTTCCTCCGCGACATATTTACCCCAGATGCCCGTCCCAACGAGAACAAGAAAGAAGATGCAAAGACCCGCTGGCACCGGTGATTTGCGCGTATGCCTTCTTGCGGGCGCATCTGATAAGCGACCCAAACACGCACCACGAGGAGCTACCCAAGTGCCATGATTTTCAGTCAAATAGCGATAATCACGAGGGCCGCCTAGCGCTCCGACAGGTAGATCCTTCAGTATTTCATCAGCAGACACTTTCAAAAACGCACTGTATTGACGCAAAAAAGCCCGCGCGTAAGTCAGACTACCAAAACCTGCAAAATCGTCTGTTTCTAAATAGTGCAGACGCCGCACTGGGATCTTCGTTACATGCGATGCATCAAGCAAACTAAGGCCTCGCTGTTCGCGTGCTGCCTTGAGTTTTTGTCCGAGTGGTTGTGCCATGGTTGTTGGGCCAAAATGAAGTTTTGTTACTGACACGATGCTTCAATCTTGCGATTCTTTTTTCGTTCTCGACCCATCTAATTAATCTCCTCCTCTATCAATTTTCTTAACTCCTCGTTAAGCGCTTGTTGGAGGTTGCATGGCTATGTCTTTTGAGATCCGACCATCAAGCTACAGGTTCTAAGAAATACTAAAAGCCCAGCCCGCGCTTCTGATCGCATGGAAATGAATGAATTGCGCTCTTTGAGACATGAATATCGGTGATAATGTCCCTTTTATATTAGCCAACCAAGACTTTTAGCAACTTCCTGAGCGCATGATGGAATTCATGGGCTGAAGCAAAGCGATAGACAAAAGGAATCCAACGCGTTAAAACCGCCCACCATGCAATCCATCCGCACCCTCGCCCTGCTAGCCGCCCTCGCCCTTCCAGCCATCGCTGAAGATGTCACCCTCTTTAACGGCACTGACCTCTCTGGTTGGGAGGGGAATATGGACCTCTGGAGTGTTAAAGACGGTACTATCACCGGAATCACACCGCCTGATCCTGCCGACCCGACTAAAGGTAGCATCAAGCACAATACCTTCCTCGTCTGGAAAGGTGGCACCGTTGGCGATTTTGAACTTACCTTCAAATATCGGATCGAAAAAGGCAATTCAGGCGTTCAGTATCGCAGTAAGGAGTTAGCCCCTGGTGCCTATGGTCCGATCATCAGTGGTTATCAGGCTGACTTTGAGGCTGGCGCTACCTACAGCGGTATTCTGTATGAAGAAAAAGGTCGTGGCATCTTAGCCAAGCGTGGCGAAAAGACCGTGATCAAACCGGGGAGTGATGCCAAAAAGCCTATCGTCGAGAAAGCGGGCACAGTCGGCGTAAGCGCCGAAATCCAGGCCGCCATCAATTCAGAAGACTGGAACGATTACAAAATCATCGCCAAAGGCAATCACGTACAACATTTTATCAATGGCTTGCAGACGATTGATGTGACGGATGAAGACACGGCGAATGCGCCAAAGGAAGGCCTTTTGGCCCTCCAGATTCATCAAGGTCCACCCATGGTCGTTCAGTTCAAAAGCTTCAAATTGACGACACTAAAGTAAGATGCTTGGCCGTCAGGTCGGCATTCATTTTGCTTTAATGCCTTCGTCTGTAACTTCCCGTCTTCGATTCTTGATCATGAAAAATCTTCTGTTTGTTCTGGCTCTGTGGCTCTGTGGTAGTTCCCTGCTTCGTGCCCAACAGACAGAATACATCATTTGTTCAGGCGGCCCGGCCCTGCGCCAATGGGAGGACCTACGGCAGCCTGGGCAGCAGCATGATCGTTGGTGGGGAAACTTCGTCCGCACGGCCCGCGTGCGGATGCAGGAGATCCAAAAAACGGCTCCTCAAGGTACCCTCATCACTTGGCTGGTCTATCGGGACGCCTATCTCCGCCGTGCGGCCGCTGATCATGACCCTCTCACCGCTCACTGTGAGTCCGTGCGTGACACTTATAAAATCAATCTTGTTTGGTTCCGGACGGGGGATGATGTGATCAATTACATCAACGCAGGCAGCCAAACCGTGCCACGCCGCCGCGCCAAAATTTCCGGCTTTGAGTACTTTGGCCACTCCAATAAATACTGCTTCCTTTTTGATTATAGTTCAGAGATCTACGCAGGATCTACAGCATGGCTGCACCAGTCCGAATTAAGCCGCATTAGCCGCGTAGCCTTTGCCCACAGAGCCTACTGCCAGAGTTGGGGTTGCCATACGGGTGAAAGCATGAGCAAAGCTTGGAAAAGCGCCACAGGGTCTCCCATGGTGGGCGCCATTGGCAAGACGGACTACTCCTTCATGCATCTCCGAGGCTGGCAGGTGGCTCTTGCGACTGGCGCACGCTGGTCGCGCTAACGTTATCGGCTACCATCCCCAATTTCCACCCAGATTGAGCTTTATACAGTTTTGACAGTCTGATATCGGCATCTTCCAACATAACTTTAACTCGTATGACACGTCTGCCCTTTGCCCTGCTTTCTTTCCTGGTTTTCTTTGGCCTGAACGCTCCCTCCAGCAGAGCTCAAGGCGGCCCACGATTTAATGTCTCCGAATTAGAATCCTTGGCTAAGCGTGGAGATGCCGATGCGCAGTTCGAGCTAGGCTTGCGCCAGATTACCGGAGAAGACATGAAAAAGGATGAATCTACCGGTCTACAGTGGATGGAGAAAGCTGCGAATCAAAAGCACCTGCGAGCCCAATTCGTTATGGGTTCACTTTATGAAGATGGTGTTGGCGTCAAAAAGGACGAATCCAAAGCCATCGATTGGTATCGCAAATCAGCCGATAATGGCTTTGCCCCAGCTCAATTCGCCATGGCCATGGCCTACGACTTAGGTCGCGGCATCAAGCAAGACCCTTTCAAGGCCACTGAGTGGTTGCAAAAGGCCGCCGATCAAAGTCACGCCCAATCGCAAACGGCTCTAGCTGCCAAGCTCGAACGTGGTGTAGGTTTGCAAAAAAACGTCTCGAAAGCTGCACTCTACTACCTGCGCGCTGCCCAGCAGAATCATGTGATGGCCATGGGTAAGTTGGCTAATCTTTACTACACTGGCAATGGCGTGCCGCTAGACTATCGCCGGGCCGGAGCTTGGTACCAGCGCGCGGCTAAAAGCGATGATCCATGGTCAGCCAATAACCTCGCTTGGTTCCTGGCCACATGCCCTGATGAGAGCCTGCAAAATGGCGAGCAAGCCGTGCAATTTGCTGCACGAGCCCTTCGCATCATGGACGAGTCTGGCGAAGATCAGCGCTATGAAATGATCGATACCAAAGCCGCCTGCCTTGCCCGGAATGGCGAATTTTTTGAAGCCATCCTTTGGCAGAAAAAATCCCTCTCCCTCCTAGCCGAGGACAAAGACCTGTCTGCTGAAGAGCGCAAAGCTCTGGAATCTGAGTTCAACGGGCGCCTGAAGCTCTATCAAAAAGAGAGCCCTTATAGCGAGCCGTCACTTAAAAGCGACCTTGATGCCGCGCCGCTGCCACAAGACACGATCCTTCAAGATGAGGGCATACCTGGCGAAAACTCAAAGCCCAAGAAGAAAAAGAACGGTAGCAAGGGAACTGTCGTCTAAAGATTCCCAATTTTTGTCTTCTTTAGAGCAATCCTTGCAAGACTAAGTCCATGCGACACGGTTAGAGGTAAGCCATTCTGTCTTTTCAAGGCTTTTTTCGTCACTTCTTTTTTCGACTCCCATTTCATGTCCACCGCCGCTGTCCGCTCCGCCCCCTTACCGCCTGTCATTCCTGGATTGGTGCGCCGCTTCCGGCAGCCTAAAAAGAATATTCCGCAGACCAAGCCGGATCGTGACTTTGTCCTGAAAGCCGTCCGCGAATACACAGAGCAGCACCGACTTGTGCCACCCGTGCCTATTGATGAACTCCAAATCCACACGGAAAAAATCATGGCGCTTAACGGCATCGACAAAGCCTACCGTGACTACACCGGTGTGCTCTTAGCCAACGAAACCTGGCGTGAATCACTGGCCAGTGTGCCATTTGAAAAACGTCTCCTGCTCATGCCCAAGTGTCTGCGCATCGAAAGCAAATGCCCAGCCCCCTTTGATGAATTCGGTCTTCTTTGTAAACAATGCGGCCTTTGCTCCATCCAGGATTTCCAAAATGAAGCCGAAAAA
This sequence comes from Prosthecobacter debontii, assembly GCA_945869675.1. GTDB lineage: Bacteria > Verrucomicrobiota > Verrucomicrobiia > Verrucomicrobiales > Verrucomicrobiaceae > Prosthecobacter > Prosthecobacter debontii_A. The sequence continues at coordinate 22,170 of CAMBPS010000058.1, forward strand.
CTCGGTTATGCCGTCCTCGTCGCCGAGGGCAGCGCCATTGTCATGTCCCTGATCCAGACCGGTAAGATTGAGGCCATCGTTGGTATTTCCTGCCTGCCTGTTTTAGAGCGTACCTTTCCCTACATCGAAGCCGCCGCCATACCTGCCGTTGCCGTGCCTTTGTTACAGGACGACTGCATCGATACCACGGTCGATGTTGATTGGGTTTGGGACTACATTCACCTCACCAGCGAGGACAAAACCCGCCGGCTGAACCTCAACGCCCTCCATGATGAGGTGAAGACCTGGTTCACACCAGAAGCGCTTGAGCAGCTTCTCGGCAAGCCTACCTGTCAGACGGAACAAATCGGCCGTGATTGGCTGGCTCGTGCCGGTAAACGCTGGCGTCCATTCCTTACCATCGCCGCTTATCAGGCTCTTCGAGAAGACCCAGAAGCACCCATTTCAGACGATCTCAAGCTCGCAGCGATTTCTGTCGAAGCCTTCCATAAAGCTTCCCTCATCCACGATGACATTGAGGACAACGACGCCGAACGTTATGGTGAGCCCACCCTACATTCTGAATTTGGTGTCGGTGTTGCCTTAAACGTCGGTGATCTACTCATCGGTGAAGGCTATCGACTGCTCGCTGAGATGACCTGCGCCAGCCATATTCGCAGCGCCTGCCTCAAAGTTGCCGCCGAAGGCCAGCGCGAACTCTGCCGTGGCCAGGGGGCTGAACTCCTCTGGAACAATCATCCTATCGCACTCAGTAATACCCAAGTCCTCGAAATCTTCCGCAGCAAGACCGCCCCAGCCTTTGAGGTCGCCCTGAAAATCGGTGCCGCCATGGCTGGGCAGCTCGATGAAACGGCTGATGCCCTTCACAGTTACAGTGAGAATCTTGGCATCGCCTACCAGATCCGAGATGACCTTGATGACCTAGGCGACGACTCTGCTGCTGACAACAACGTCAGCATCCGCCCGAGCATCATCCTAGCTCTTCTCAGGGAACGAGGCAAAGACGAGGTCAAAGACGTGATGGAAACTCTCTGGAATGGCACCGCCACCAGCCTTCCAGATAAGCCCACCATCCGCCGCTGGGCAGAGGAAACCGGAGCCTATGATAAATCTACCCTCATGCTGGAAACCTACAAAGAGGCCGCTATCCGCAGCCTTCAGGAAGTTGAGCTGCCCAATCTCAAAGGCCTGCTCCGGCGTGTCATCGGCAAGATTTTCAATGAGCTAGAGATTAAAGGCTGGTGCCGGGAGTTCGAGCAAAAGAACCTCAATTCAGAGCTCCGAGAACAAGCAGCCAAAGCGGCCGAGCATCTCGTCGCCAAAGTCGCTTAGCCTTGGTTCAAAAATCATTGGGTAGCAGTGCACCACTTCCTGACAACTTCAGAGCCAACCAAAGTTGCAGTGGTTCAGTCTGGTCTATGATTCAGCCAGGCGCATCGATAGGTGTAAGCTACTGCCATGATCCCGATGCCAAGCAGTATCGTCTTCGAGGATTCTGATACACCTGATGGATCTAAGATCATTGGACCTAAAACCTCATTTGACTCTTCATCATTCGTGCCTGCCATCGCTTTCATCGAAAGCACGGCAATGGCAGTAGAGCTGAGCCAATAAAGGGTTGAACGCATGTTACTTTGAAATTGGGAACTTATTTTATAAAAACATTTGCGCAAGGGAAGCGAAAACTTCATTTTTTAAAAATAGTGGGTTCAATTTCTGAGTTCGTTATGATTTGATCTCAAAAAACCGCGGGAGATTTAAACCTAGATCCGGGAATGGAAGATCGTTGAGTTGCGCCAGGGCTTGGTTTCACAAGGCTTCTTCGACTCGAAGCGGCTGTGTCTTGGGTGACACCGCCCGAGAGGTGAAAAGCCTTGTGGAATCAATGACGGATGCAAATCGGCGGTCAGC